>CADDZF010000059.1 GCA_902812445.1 Methylococcaceae bacterium
AAGAGGAAGGGGGGCGCCATACGCCTTTTTTCAACGGCTATCGACCGCAGTTTTACTTCCGCACCACCGATGTGACCGGCTCGGTTGAACTGCCGGCCGGGGTGGAGATGGTGATGCCGGGGGACAACATCAAGATCAACGTCAAGCTGATCGCGCCGATCGCCATGGAGGAAGGCCTGCGCTTCGCCGTGCGCGAGGGCGGTCGCACCGTCGGGGCCGGCGTGGTCTCGAAGGTGATTGAGTAGATCTGATGTCTAAACAAAAAATACGAATTCGCTTGAAGGCGTTTGATCATCGATTAATTGATCAATCTGCGAGTGAAATAGTCGAAACGGCCAAGCGCACGGGCGCGCAAGTCGTAGGCCCAATACCTTTGCCGACCAAGAAAGAACGCTATACGGTATTGATTTCGCCACACGTAAACAAAGATGCCAGGGATCAGTACGAGCTCAGGACTCATAAGCGCTTAATGGATATCGTCGAGCCCACGGATAAAACGGTCGATGCGCTGATGAAACTTGATCTGGCAGCCGGCGTGGATGTTCAGATCAAACTAGATTGATAAAAGATAATAAGGAGTGAGTCATGGCCATAGGGCTAATTGGGCGTAAGTGTGGCATGACGCGGGTCTTTTCTGATGATGGCACCGCCACACCCGTATCAATTGTCAAGATTGATGCCAACCGAATCGTCCAGGTCAAGACAGACAGCACTGATGGTTACTCGGCAATACAGGTGACGACAGGCACGGCAAAGCGATCGAGGCTGACGAAATCGCTCGAAAGCCATTACGCGAAAGCGAACGTCCATGCCGGACGAGGTCTTTGGGAGTTTCGTCTCAATGGAGATGGTCCGACTGATTTGACGGTAGGCGCCGAGCTCGGCATTGACCTATTTGAGCAAGGGCAGTATGTCGATGTCAGGGGTGTGACGAAAGGCAAGGGATTTACCGGAGCCGTGAAGCGACACCACTTTAGAACGCAGGACGCGACACACGGAAATTCTCTCTCTCATAGAGCGCCTGGTTCGATAGGCCAAAACCAGAGTCCTGGACGTGTCTTCAAAGGAAAGAAGATGGCGGGGCATTCGGGTAGCGAGTGGAGAACCGTACAAAATTTACAACTTCTTGACATCGATAAGGATAAATCGCTGTTGTTGGTTAAAGGGGCGATACCCGGGTTTAGTGGCAGTGACGTAATAGTTCTTCCGGCGGCGAAAAGGAAAAGTTAAAAGATGAATCTGCAAATCCCTGCAGTGGCGGAAAATAACCTTCAAACGGAAGCTGTAAGTGTTTCCGAAGCTGTTTTCGGCCAAGTGTTTAACGAGGCGCTAATACACCAAATAGTCGTCGCTTATTTGGCCGCCGGCCGGGCAGGGACAAAGGCGCAAAAAAGCCGCTCTGACGTGCGTGGAGGCGGGAAAAAGCCTTGGAGACAAAAGGGTACCGGCCAAGCGCGCGCAGGAACAACTCGCAGTCCAATATGGCGCTCCGGTGGTGTGACCTTTGCAGCTAGAAACAGGATATACAAGCAAAAGGTTAACAAGAAGATGTATCGGGCCGCTATGCGTTCGATATTATCAGAAATGTTACGCCAAGAGAGGCTTGTCATAAGCAACGAGATATATCCGGCTGTGCCTAAAACAAAAGAGATCCGTAGAAGGCTGGATGCCCTTGGCATTCAAACAGGATTAATCGTTACCGAGTCGTTCGATCACAACCTCTGGGTGGCAGCGCGGAATTTGCCGGACGTATCCACCTGTATGGTTGATAATATAGACCCCGTCTCTTTACTGGACAGTGAAAAGGTAGTTTTTACAACGCAGGCCATTAAGAACTTAGAGGCGCGGCTGGGATGAATCGACATTATCTGATGAGAATATTGCAGTCTCCCATCGTATCGGAGAAGTCCACTACCGTTGCAGACAAGCATAAGCAATTTGTATTCGAAGTAGTAGAGACAGCTACGAAAAGACAGATAAAAGCCGCAGTGGAAGTAATGTTCAACGTTAAAGTTGACTGGGTCAATGTATTAAACGTTAAAGGGAAAACGAAGCGTTTTGGAAAGTTTACGGGTAAACGGTCAGACTGGAAGAAGGCATATGTTAAGCTCAAGCCAGGTTTTGATATCGACTTATCGGCGGCATAGAGATTGCTATCTAATGATTAATGTATTCATGCTCTATACGGTAAAAGCATAATGGCTCTCATAAAATCAAAGCCGACTTCTGCGGGTTCGCGCTTCGTTATTCGAGCTAAAAGCGAAGACTTATATAAGGGAAAGCCGTTTGAACAGCTGCTGGAGAAAAAAATCAGGTGCTCGGGAAGGAATAACCAAGGGCGGATCACTACTAGGCACAAAGGGGGCGGCCATAAACAGCATTACAGGGTAATTGATTTTAGACGTGACAAATTGGATATACCGGGAAAAGTGGAAAGAATCGAGTACGATCCAAATCGCACGGCGCATATCGCCTTGATCCTTTATCCGGACGGGGAAAGAAGATACGTCATCGCTCCAAAGGGTATCGCTATAGGTCAAGAGATCATCTCCTCGGAGCTTGCCGCTATGCGGAATGGCAACTGTATGCCGTTAAGAAATATGCCAGTTGGTTCGATTATCCATTGTATTGAGGCCAAGCCTGGTAAAGGGGCGCAATTCATTCGTAGTGCGGGTACATCGGCGCAGCTGGTTGCAAAGGAAGGTCAGTATGCCACTGTCCGCATGCGTTCTAGCGAAATGAGGAAAATTCACGTTAACTGCAGAGCCGTTATCGGTGAAATCTCGAATTCCGAGCATAATCTGATTTCGCTGGGCAAGGCTGGAGCTTCACGCTGGCGAGGCAAGAGGCCAACTGTTAGAGGCGTAGCGATGAATCCTGTCGATCATCCACATGGCGGTGGAGAAGGAAGAACGTCTGGCGGGCGGCATCCCGTATCGCCTTGGGGTTCTCCCACGAAGGGACATAAGACCAGAAACAATAAGCGGACGGATAGTGTAATAATCCGTAGTCGTAAGCAAAAATAACAGCACGAGGTAGTTTTAAGTGCCGCGTTCGGTAAAGAAAGGTCCGTTTGTAGACCACCATTTGATCGATAAAATTTTAACGGTAGCTCGAGCAGGTACAAGAAAACCGATTAGAACATGGTCAAGGCGGTCAATGATTATTCCTGAAATGATTGGTTTGACCATTGCCATCCATAACGGACGGCAGCATGTGCCAATCTTGATCACAGACAATATGGTAGGACATAAACTCGGAGAATTTGCGCCGACGCGAAGTTATCGAGGCCATCAGGCGGACAAGAAGTCTAAATGAGATTAGAGACAACTATGGAAATCTCCGCAAAACTAACGAATGCCAAAATCTCTGCGCAGAAGTGCAGGCTCGTGGCTGATCAAATACGTGGTCTTTCAATTGAAAAGGCGATTAACTTATTGGCATTCAGCACGAAGAAAGGAGCTAGGATCATCAAGAAGGTGCTCGAGTCGGCCATTGCGAATGCAGAACACAATGAAGGCGCTGACATAGACGAATTAAGGGTATCTTCCGTATATATCGGCGAAGGGCCTACTTTAAAGCGATTTAGAGCCCGAGCTAAAGGTAGGGCAAACAGGATATCCAAGAGGACGTGTCACATAACGGTTAATGTCGCAGAGCACAAGTAAGGATTAATTAATATGGGGCAAAAAGTACATCCAACGGGAATCCGACTTGGATATATAAAAGACTGGACGTCTAGGTGGTACGCGAATACTCAAAATTATCCAGCGTACTTGCGAAGCGATCTAAACCTACGCGACTTCATACGAAAGAAACTCGCACATGCTTCCGTTAGCCGAATACAAATAAACAGACCTGCCAACAATGCACAGATTACCATCCACACCGCCAGGCCAGGCCTTGTCATCGGTAAAAAGGGAGAGGATATTGACGCCTTGAGGCGTGAACTTTCATCGATGATTGGAGTCCCAGTTCAGCTTAGTGTAGAAGAGATTAGAAAGCCTGAGCTCGATGCACAATTAGTGGCGGAGGGAGTAGCACAGCAGCTGGAGAAACGAATAATGTTTCGGCGAGCTATGAAAAGAGCGGTTACCAATACTTTAAGATTAGGCGCCGAAGGCATAAAGATTAATGTCAGTGGACGGCTCAATGGAGCGGAGATAGCCCGCAGCGAATGGTATCGTGAAGGAAGAGTTCCACTACATACCTTAAGAGCGAATATTGATTATGGCTTTGCAGAAGCTAAAACGACCTATGGCGTAATAGGTGTCAAGGTTTGGATCTTTAAGGGTGAAATTTTTAACGCGTCCGGTCGGACCGAGAGTGAATAACTGACTAAACGGCAAATGTTAGGAATGTTCGATAATGTTACAACCTAAGAGAACAAAGTATCGTAAGCAGCAAAAGGGATCGAATACCGGCTTGGCAAGTAAGGGCAATCGTGTCAGTTTCGGTGAGTTTGGGCTGAAGGCCATTTCCAGGGGTAGGATAACTGCTCGTCAAATAGAAGCCGCGCGAAGGACGATAACCAGGCACATCAAGCGTGGCGGAAAGATCTGGATTAGGATATTTCCGGACAAACCGATTTCTAGAAAGCCGTTAGAGGTTCGTATGGGCAGTGGTAAAGGGAGTGTAGAGTACTGGGTCGCAGTGATCAAACCAGGAACAATGTTGTACGAGGTCGAAGGAGTGAATGAAGATCTTGCGCGAGAGGCTCTGACCCTCGCTGCAGCCAAGCTACCTGTAAAAACCGCTTTTTCTTTTCGTACGGTAATGTAATGAATGCTGCCGGCTTTCGAAATAAATCTCAGGCTGAGCTAATAAGAGCATTGGAAGATCTTGTTCGTGAACAGGCTAACTTGCGGATGCAAAAATCAACGGGCCAACTGAACAAGTCCGATCAAATCAAAAAGGTGCGTCGGAATATTGCGCGGATTTATACGATTTTGAGGCAACAGAATAATACGCCAGCATGAGCGATACCAAAGACAGTACATACTTGGTGACGGGAACAGTGGTCAGCGCTAAAATGCGAAAAACTATATCTGTTCGTGTGGAACGACGCGTATCGCATCCCGTCTACGGGAAATATATCAAGCGATCGACTAAGTTACTGGCCCATGACCAAAATAACGAATGTCATGAAGGCGATGTAGTTGTAATCGGGTCAACTCGGCCTTACTCGAAAAAAAAAGCATACAAGCTTTCAAAGATTTTGGAACGGGCTAAATAAGGATTTAAGTACTAGGTGCCACAATGATCCAGATGCAAACGACTCTTGCTGTTGCAGACAACAGCGGTGCAAAAAAACTGATGTGTATTAAGGTCTTGGGTGGTTCTCATAGGCGATACGCGAATGTTGGCGACATCATAAAGGTGAGCATAAAAGATGCGATACCGCGAGGGCGAGTAAAAAAGGGGGAGGTCTATAATGCAGTCGTCGTTAGAACGAAAAATGGCGTGCGGCGCGCAGATGGTTCGTTGATTCGATTCGACGGAAATGCGGCCGTTTTATTGAATAATCAATATCAGCCAATAGGTACCCGCATTTTCGGTCCGGTAACTCGGGAACTCCGGTTAGAAAAATTTATGAAAATTATATCCCTAGCTCCAGAGGTCATCTAAAGGCTATCGGATGAATAAAATAAAAAAAGGCGATAAAGTCATTGTCACGTCCGGCAAGGACAAGGGCAAAAGAGGTACGGTATTATCGGTTGTAAGACCTAACAAAGTGCTGGTCGAAGGGGTTAATACAGTCAAGAAACACCAGAAGCCGGTGCCCGCCAAAGGCATTACCGGTGGTATCCAAGAAAAGGCACTACCTATACATCTTTCGAATGTTGCGCTGCTCAATCCTACAAGCAATAAACCTGAAAAGGTTGGATTCAAGATACTCGAAAACGGTAAAAAGGTACGTATATTCAAGTCGACCGGCGAAACTATCGGTCTCGATTAAATAAGCGTTATCATTATGGCAAGATTGGAAAAAATATATAAAGAAGAAATTGTATCTGAGTTGGTGCGGCGTTTTAGTTACAAGTCGGTTATGATGGTTCCCAGACTCCGAAAGATCACCGTTAATATGGGCGTGGGGGAAGCCGTGGCAGATAAAAAGATACTGCAGAATGCAATGGACGATATGCAGAAGATAACGGGACAAAAGCCCGCTATTACCCACGCAAAGAAGTCAATTGCTGGTTTTAAAATCAGGGAAGGCATGCCGATTGGATGCAAAGTGACACTCCGCCGTCAACGTATGTATGAATTTCTTGATAGGCTTATTAGCATTGCAATACCGAGAATCAGGGACTTTCGAGGCTTAAACGCAAAGTCGTTCGATAGCAGAGGAAACTATACCTTTGGGGTTCGCGAGCAATTGATCTTTCCGGAGATCGATTACGATAAAATAGATTCTATTCGGGGCATGGATATTACTATCACAACCAGCGCTGCTACAGACGAGGAGGCGCGGGTTTTATTGGAACAGTTTAGATTTCCTTTTAAGAATTAGGACTCAGCATGGCCAAAAAGTCCCTCATTGCCAGAGAGCGTAGGCGCCTAAAGCTGGTAGCCAAATACTTCAACAAGCGAAAAGACTTAAAGACCGCTTTACAGAATCCTAATATCGGTCTTGAGGAGAGAAATCAAGCTCAAAAAAAACTTCAACTGTTGCCCAGGGATGCTTCTCCGACGCGCATTCGAAATCGATGTGGTATAACGGGTAGGCCGCATGGTTTTTATCGCAAATTTGGGTTATCCCGGAATAAGCTTCGAGAATCCGTGATGCGTGGTGATGTGCCTGGAATTGTGAAGGCCAGCTGGTAACTAATGGACTAGCTAAAGTGATAATTCATAGAAGAGCAGAATTATGAGTATGACCGATCCGTTAGCGGATATGCTGACGCGCATATCCAACGGTCAATTAGCCGGTATGGCGCAGATCGATCTTCCAGCTTCAAGAATAAAAGTGGCGGTCTGCAAGGTTCTTAAAGAGGAAGGATACATTGAAGGCTTTGAGATAAATAAAGAGAGCAATAAGCTCACCCTCACTATTCACTTAAAGTATTACAAGGGACGCGCCGTCATAGAGTCTATAAAGCGTCTAAGTAAGCCAGGAAGGCGAATTTATCGGTCTAAAAATCAACTGCCGAGCATTTTGGGTGGCCTGGGGGTCGCCATAGTTTCGACATCACAAGGCGTTATGACGGACAGAGACGCTCGCCAGCGAGCTCAGGGTGGAGAAATATTGTGTGTGGTATCTTAGCCGCATGGAGTTGAACAGCGATGTCTAGAGTGGCAAAAAGTCCAATCACCATACCTAAAAATGTTGAAGTGAAGCTTGAGGACAGTCGAGTCTCCATCAAGGGCAGCTTAGGGGTCCTATCTTTGAGCTTGCATAGGGATGTCTCAGTTGACGTCTCCGACGGGACGATCAATGTAAGAAACAATCTCTCCGAGAAACGCTCCGACGTGCAGGCTGGCACTGCGAGAGCCATCCTCAATAACATGGTGACGGGAGTCAGCACGGGTTTTCAAAAGAAGCTTACTTTAGTGGGTGTAGGCTATCGTGCACAAGCGAAGGGAAATGTACTCAATCTCGCGCTTGGTTTTTCGCACCCTGTAGAATATAAGGCGCCAGCGGGTATAACGGTCGAAACGCCTTCGCAAACTGAAATACTCGTTAAGGGATGTGACAAACAGATAGTTGGTCAAGTTGCCGCCAATATCAGATCTTATCGACCACCGGAACCTTATAAAGGAAAAGGTGTTCGCTATCTAGATGAGGTTATTGTAAAGAAAGAGGCTAAGAAAAAATAACACTTGGTGAGAGAAGATGGATAAAAAATCTCGCTTGCGAAGAGCGACTAAGACGAGATACAGAATAAGAAGTCTAGGTGTTAATCGGTTAAGTGTTCATCGGACACCAAGACACATATATGCGCAAGTTCAGACGTGCGACGGTTCCAAGGTATTGGTCTCCGCATCAACGCTAGAATCGCTTATTAAGGCCGGCTTAAAGAGCACCGGCAATATCGATGCTGCGAAAGCGGTAGGTAAAGCGATAGCAGAAAAGGCAATCGGTATAGGGATCAACCAGGTCGCCTTTGATCGCTCTGGATTTAAGTATCATGGCCGGGTAAAGGCGCTCGCTGAAGCCGCTCGGGAAACCGGCCTTATTTTTTAAGGTATCGACGATGGCTAACATAACGGCCGCAAACAGCAGTGATGGCCTGCAAGAAAAATTGGTAGCGGTAAGGCGCGTGGCAAAGGTCGTAAAAGGCGGCCGGCAGTTTGGATTTACGGCATTGACTGTAGTCGGCGATGGAAACGGAAAGGTCGGCTATGGCTTGAGCAAGGCTCGAGAAGTACCTATTGCCATCCAGAAATCCATGGAGCAGGCGCGCAAGAGTATGCAGCAAGTCCACCTCAACGGTAATACGCTGCATTATCCCATAACCTCTTCCACCGGAGCGGCAAAGGTGTATATGCAACCTGCATCTGAGGGCACTGGTATAATCGCCGGTAGCGTCATGCGGGCAGTATTTGAAGTGGTCGGCGTCCATAACGTTCTCGCCAAATGTATTGGCACGAGTAACTCGATTAATGTCGTGCGCGCTACTATCAAAGGTCTTACTGAAATCCAAGATCCTAGATATATCGCCATAAAGCGGGGTAGGACCTTACAAGATATAGTGTAGAAAAATACCATGAATACCAAAGCATTAAAAATAACCCAGGTTCGCAGCAAAAACGGAAGGTTGAAAGCACATAAAGGTTGTTTATTGGGTCTGGGTATAAAACGGATGAATCAAACGGTATATGTGGAAGACAATGCTAGCATGCGCGGCATAGTGTCTAAAATCTCTTACATGTTGAAAGTTGAGAAGACCTAGCCATGTTTCTGAATACGATTAAGCCCGCCGAAAAAAGTAAATCGAATAAGCGACGCGTAGGTCGCGGAATCGGTAGCACTGTAGGGAAAACATGTGGTCGGGGACACAAAGGACAAAAGGCCCGTAGCGGTGGCTTTCACAAAGTAGGCTTCGAAGGCGGACAGATGCCATTACAACGAAGGCTACCAAAAGTGGGTTTTAAGTCTCATCGAAAGGCCTTTGTTTCGGAAGTTAGATTAAGCGATTTAAACCTGTTACCTCACGAGCTTGTTGATCTATCCGCTTTAAAGGGGGCTCGCTTGGTTAAACCTAAGACGAAACGTGTAAAAATCATAAATACCGGTTTACTAAAGCGACCGGTGATGATTAAGGGGCTTGACACATCGAAGAGCGTACGGTCTATTGTCAAGATTGTTTAATTGTGGGCTATTGAAGTAACGTGAATGCAATCAATTCCACACTAACTGGCAAACTCGGCAAGCTTACGGAGCTTCGCCAAAGGCTACTTTTCGTTTTAGGCGCGCTATTCGTTTACAGGGTTGGTGCTCATATCCCAGTGCCGGGAATCGATACAAAAGCGTTAGCGCTGATGTTTGAACAGCAGGGCGGGTCGATCTTGGACATGTTTAACATGTTTTCTGGCGGCGCTCTTAAGCGGCTAAGTATATTTGCGTTAGGGATTATGCCTTATATTTCTGCATCCATCATTATGCAGTTGATGGCCGTGGTCGTACCTAAATTGGAACAAATAAAAAAGGAGGGTGAATCGGGCCGTAAGAGAATAAACCAGTATACGAGATACGCGACCGTCTTTTTGGCGACATTTCAAGCGATTGGTGTAGGGATCGCCCTGCAAAACCAGTCCGCTGGAGGCATTCCAGTAGTCTTAAGCCCGGGATTACATTTTGTATTTATTACCGCTGTAACGTTGGTTTGCGGGACGATTTTTTTGATGTGGTTGGGAGAACAGATAACAGAAAGAGGAATAGGCAACGGCATTTCCATCATTATATTTGCGGGCATCGTTGCCGGACTTCCAACTGCTATAGGCGGAACCCTGGAATTAGCTCGGACAGGAGAGCTTAATCCATTTAGCATCGTGATGTTGTTTGCAATTGCGATTGCGGTTACGGCGTTGGTCGTTTTCATAGAAAGGGGTCAGCGAAGGATCACGATAAATTACGCGAAGAGGCAGCAAGGAAGAAAGGTCTTCTCTGCCCATAAAAGTTTCCTTCCACTGAAGCTCAACATGTCCGGGGTGATACCTCCCATATTTGCTTCTAGCATTATTCTTTTCCCAGCGACGTTGGCTGGCTGGTTCGGTAATACGGAAGGCCTAGCATGGCTACAGGATATAGCGACCACCTTATCACCTGGCCAGCCAATCTATGTGATCTGTTATGCAGCAGCAATTATATTCTTTTGTTTTTTCTATGCCGCATTAGTTTTTAATTCCACTGAGACTGCGGAAAATCTTAAGAAATCGGGCGCATTCATTCCCGGCGTAAGGCCCGGCCAGCAGACGGCTTCGTATATTGATATGGTAATGACGCGCTTGACCTTAGCAGGCGCTATCTATATAACCGCGGTTTGCCTGCTGCCCGAGTTTCTGATCGTGTATTGGAATGTTCCCTTTTATTTTGGTGGTACCTCGCTTTTAATCATCGTCGTGGTGGTTATGGACTTTATATCGCAAATACAAACCTATTTGATATCGCATCAGTACGAAGGTTTGCTAAAAAAGACTAGCTTGAAATAAAATCATTGGTGGCGTGGAATGAAAGTTCGTGCATCGGTAAAGAAAATCTGTAGAAACTGCAAAACCATAAAAAGGCATGGCTCAGTGCGCATTATTTGTAAAGACGCTCGCCATAAGCAGCGTCAGGGCTAGAGAAAGCTGCCGGATAAGGCTTTTACAGTGGCTATGAAGCTAATTTTGGGAGTTTGATACGATGGCGCGAATTTCTGGAGTCAATATTCCAGATCATAAACATGTTCTGATATCGCTTACGGCCATATACGGAATAGGCAGGTCGAAATCGCAGCTGATTTGTGATCGTTTAGGCATCGAACCATCAACTAAAGTCAGAAACCTTAGCGAGAAGATTATCGAAGACATCCGTAGCGAGGTGTCTAAGCTCTCTGTAGAGGGCGACCTTCGTCGAGAAACCGCTATGAGTATTAAAAGGCTGATGGATCTTGGGTGCTACCGGGGACTTAGGCATCGACGGGGGTTGCCCGTCCGTGGCCAGCGTACACGAACAAACGCGCGTACTAGGAAGGGACCTCGGCGCCCTATACGTAAATAGGACTTGAATAGAAGAAGTGAAATATGGCAGTAAGTAATCGTGCAAACAAGCGCATAAAAAAGGATATCTCTGACGGTATTGCTCACATTAGCGCGTCGTTCAACAATACCATCATCACGATCACTGATCGCAAGGGGAACGCTATAGCGTGGGCAACGGCCGGAGGAGCGGGCTTTAGGGGATCTCGCAAGAGCACCCCTTTCGCGGCACAGGTTGCGGCTGATAAAGCGGGGCAGATAGCGAAGGAATATGGTCTAAAAAATCTTGATATTCTCATTAAAGGCCCAGGGCCAGGTAGAGAATCCGCTGTGCGTTCCTTGAATAACTTGGGTTTCAAAATAACCAATATTGTGGACGCTACGCCCATTCCACATAATGGCTGTCGCCCACCGAAGCGACGTCGGGTATAGCTTGAGGATGTGTAAATGGCGAGATATTTAGGCCCAACATGTAAACTCAGCAGGCGGGAAGGAACCGATTTATTTCTCAAGTCCAGAGGTAAATCGCTTAGTTCTAAATGTAAGCTCGATCAACCGCCCGGGCAGCATGCCCAGAAGCGGACACGAAGCTCAGATTATGCCTTACAGCTCCGCGAGAAACAGAAGCTGAGAAGAATATACGGTGTGCTGGAGAGGCAATTCAGTAAGTACTATCAGATGGCAGCTCAAAGGAAGGGATCTACTGGTGAAAATCTCTTGAGTTTGCTTGAGTGTCGGCTTGATAATGTTGTTTATAGAATGGGATTTGCATCCACTCGCGCTGAAGCGAGACAGCTAGTTTCGCACAAGGCGATTTTGGTAAACGACAAGGTTTCTAATGTTCCCTCTTATCAGGTAAGCGCTGGAGATGTTATAGCTATTGCGGAAAAAGCGAAGGGACAATTGCGTGTAGCTGACGCTCTACAGGTTACCGAGCAATACGGATTTCCATCATGGGTGGATGTGGATTCAAAACTCATGCAAGGACAGTTCAAGTCATTACCGGATCGTACCGAATTAGGCTCTGATATAAACGAACAGTTAGTTGTTGAACTCTACTCCAAGTAATTCAAAGGTAACCGATGCAGGATTATATTGCAGAACTCATCAAACCTCGCTTAGTGGATATCGATGTCATAAGTCAAAACCACGCTAGGATAGTTATCGAGCCATTGGAGCGAGGCTTCGGTCATACACTTGGCAATGCGTTAAGGCGAGTTTTATTGTCCTTTATTCCAGGCTCCGCGGTAACTGAGGTTGCGATTGATGGCGTTCTTCATGAATATTCAACCATTGAAGGGGTTCAAGAGGACGTCATCGATATCTTGCTTAATTTCAAGAATCTCGCTATTCGAATACTCAACGGCCAAGAGGCCACAGTGAGGCTATCTAAGAGTGGACCGGGTTTGGTAACTGCTAAGGACATTGAATTAACCCATGATGTGGAAATAGTCAATGACGATCTAGTTATTGCAAATCTCACTCAGGCTGGCAAAATAAATATGACCTTAAAGGTCGAAAAAGGTCGTGGATACCAGCCAGCCAGCGTCCGATATCCGGCGGATCATGAGACGCCCGTGGGCACCCTTCGTATGGACGCTTCTTTCAGTCCGATACGTAAGGTCACATACACTGTAGAAAGTGCGCGTGTAGAGCAAAGAACTGATTTGGACAGGCTGGTAATCGAGCTGGAAACTAACGGCACGATCGATCCCGATGAGGCGGTACGATATGCAGCGAATATACTTAACGAACATCTCTTAGTGTTTGTAGATCTGAAAGGTAACGAAGCGCCTCGTCACTACGTGGATAAGCCGCAGTTTGATCCTATACTGTTGCGACCAGTTGATGACCTCGAACTTACTGTGCGGTCGGCCAATTGCCTTAAGGCGGAGAATATATTCTACATTGGCGACTTAATTCAAAGAACTGAGGTGGATTTGCTTAAAACGCCAAATTTGGGTAAGAAGTCGCTTACAGAAATCAAGGATGTTTTAGCTACAAAAGGCTTATCTTTGGGGATGCGTCTCGAAAACTGGCCGCCGGATAATTTGAAGGACGACGATAGAGTAACTGCCTGAACCTCGTGTTGGTTCTAGAAGGATTTACCAATAATGCGCCATCGTTATAGCGGTAGAAAATTAAATATCAATAGCAGCCATAGGGCTGCTCTCTTCCGTAATTTGAGCGCTTCGCTTATTGAGCAGGAGACAATCAAGACTACTCTTCCTAAGGCGAAGGAGCTTCGAAGATTTGCAGAGCGTTTAATAACCTTATCCAAAAATGATACCGTTGCTAAACGCCGTTTGGCCTTCTCACGCATAAGAAATCGTCAAGCAGTAAATAAGCTATTCAATCAAATTGGTCCCAGATTTAAGGACCGTCACGGCGGCTATATTAGGATCTTAAAATGCGGCTTTCGGCACGGAGACGCCACGCCGATGGCTTACGTCGAATTGGTTGAAATGGCGTCCACCGCTAGCGACGGTAACGGGGCTGCGCCGACTTGACGGCTGGGTTCACTTCAGAGGCGCTGAACTTCGGGATTTTGTTCCCGATCGTCAATCCCAACTACTCTAGGGCACCCGAGGATTCCGGTGCGCCGTCGCCAGCATGTGCTGGAGCTTCAGGATCCCGCATGCCAAAGCCTTTGGCGGCGTCCGCGGCGCAGCCAAAGGCATGATCTTCGAAAAGGCGACGGATTCGATCCGCAACGGCTCGCGACAGCGCGCATAATCGTCCCTTATCGAAGGGAGCGAAACCCGCTAATCGCGAGGGTCCATCCTCGGCCAATCAACTTTTGCGTGATACCCATTGACACATTGGCCTAAGCGCTTTTGCCAGCGGCTCACTAGTTTTACAGCAGAGCGATTGCACCTCGATTGATCCTGAATTGATCCGGACGCGGGTGCCGGGTGATTTCGATTCGGCAGAATATGGCTATGACTCTGCGCACTGGCATGGCGCGATCGCTGAAAAGGCCGCGCCTTCACCCGTGAAGTTCATCTCGTCCGGGGCTGGCGCAAAAAATGCAGTATCTGGAGGCGTGTTGCTGGATGAAATAGACTTACCGACCCCCTATGCTAACCTTCCCCCACGAAAAAGAACTGCGTGCTCGGATTCGCCTCCTCGCTACCTTACTAGCCCGCATTTTGAAGACCCAGGCGGCGACTGGCGTTTTCGAGACTGTTAGCGAACTACGCCGAGGCTTTATCGATCTTCGTAAGGAAGATAATCCGGTGAAGCGCCAGCTGCTCATTCGTACCATCAATAAACTGAATCCAGGCCTGCTTAGCCAGGTCGTCCGGGCTTTCAGCATCTATTTCAGCCTGGTCAGCGTCGCCGAGGAAGCCTTCAATCTGCGTCTGAGGCGGCGCGAAGTCCAGCGCGGCGCCCATTTGTGGCAGGGTTCCTTCCACGATGTCTTACACGCCTTGAAAGGGGATGGCATTCAGGCCGGCGAGCTAAAGAGGTTGTTCGCTGAACTGCGCTATATGCCGGTCATGACGGCTCACCCCACGGAAGCGAAGCGGCGCACGATTAAAGGCGCATTGCGAAGGATTTTCGTCGCTATCGAAGAATTCGACGACCCACGCCTCAAGGGGCTGTTCCGCACGAAGGCGATCCAGACGTTGCAGAACCATATCGAGATACTCTGGAAAACCGACGAAGTCCGCCCGCACAAGCCCGAAGTGCGCGATGAAATCGAGACTGGCTTGTTTTATTTTCCCATCTCGCTGTTCCAGGCGGTCACCGTCGTCTATCGCAATTGCGAAATTGCGCTGCGGGACGTGTATGGCAAGGAAGCCGGGCTGTCGGCGCCAGGTTTTCTCAAGTTCGGGTCGTGGATAGGCGGCGATCGTGACGGCAATCCTTTCGTCAAACCGGATACGACCGTACTGGCCTTGCGCCTGCAGGCGAGAACCATCATTCACGAGTACGTGCTGCGCCTGGCTGAACTGGGTGGCCTACTGACGTACTCGATCTCACTGTGCCAGCCCTCGCCGGCGCTGATGGCGAGCCTCGAAAGAGACGCCGCGCATGCCAATGCAGTGTTCGGCGGCCGAGCGAACCGCTACAGCAATCAGCCATACCGGCGCAAGCTGGCGATCATGCAGTGGCGCATGCAGCACAATCTTGACGGGCTCAATCGTCGCATCGACGGCCTTGCCCCGCTCAACGAGAATTGCCAATTCCCCAGTGCTGGCGCTTTTCTGAAAGAGCTTGAGCTCATTCGTGCGTCCTTGATCAGCCACGGCGATGCCGCCATCGCGGAGAATGGATTACAGGATCTGATCAGGCTCACCGAGACCTTCGGTTTTCATCTCATGCAGCTTGACGTACGCCAAGAATCGAGCCGGCATTCGACCGCGGTGGCGGAACTTCTCAAGGTCGCTCTAGACCTCGACGCGGACTATCTGTCGCTGGATGAGACGCGAAAACTTGCGCTGCTGAGCGACCTCATCTCCAATCCGGTCGCCCTCGACTATGACTTGGAGAATCTAACGGAAAATACCCGCGAAACCTTACAGGTGTTCCATATCATGGCGCAGATGCGCCGCGAAATCAGCGCCGATTGTTTCGGGCAGTACATTGTCTCGATGACCCACGCCGCCAGCCATGTGCTCGAAGTCATGTTTCTGGCCACCCAGGCGGAACTGGCCGGGAAGATCGCCGGGCAGTGGTATTGCCATCTCGGCATCAGCCCCTTGTTCGAGACCATTCAGGATCTCGAGTGCGTCGAGACGGTGTTGACCCAACTGTTCGAAGTACCGATCTATCGCCAGCTGCTGCGCGTGTCCGGCGATCGTCAGGAAGTCATGTTGGGCTATTCCGATTCCTGCAAGGATGGTGGCATTCTGGCGTCGGCGTGGAATCTCTACGAAGCACAGAAAAAGATCATTGCCATCACCCAGGCGTACGGTATTCATTGCCGGCTTTTCCATGGACGCGGCGGTACTATAGGGCGCGGCGGCGGGCCAACGCATGCGGCGATTCTTGCCCAGCCACCCGGCACCGTGCACGGCCAGATCAAATTTACCGAGCAGGGTGAAGTACTATTCTACAAATACAACAACATGGAAACGGCGATCTATGAGTTGACCATGGGAACGACCGGACTGTTGAAAGCCAGCCTGAACCGGATCCGGCCGTTTACTCCGGACCGCAAGGATTTTCTCGGCATTATGGATGAAATCGCCCGGCTCGGAGAAGGCGCTTATCGCCAGTTGACCGAGGATACCGAGGGTTTTCTGGATTATTTTTACGAGGCGACGCCGGTGAGCGAGATTGGCCTGCTCAACATCGGCTCGCGGCCTTCGCACCGCAAGAAGGAAGATCGATCGAAGGCTTCCGTGCGGGCGATCGCCTGGGTATTCGCTTGGGCACAGTCCCGCCAGACTTTGCCGGCCTGGTATGGCATCGGCGCGGCGCTCGAAAGCTGGCGCGATAATGATCCCGGACGGCTATCCAAGTTGCAGGTCATGTACCGCGAGTGGCCATTTTTCGGAACCTTCCTAAGCAATGCTCAAATGGCGCTGTTCAAGTCCGAAATGAGCATCGCCAGGGCCTATGCCGGCCTATGCGAAGACTCGAAAACCGGCCGCCAAATCTACGAGTTGATCAGTAATGAATACCGCCGGGCTATCGTGCAAGTCCTCAATGTCGCCGATATCCATAGCCTCTTGCAAGACAATCCCGAGCTCGCCATCTCGCTGGTACGCCGCAATAGGGC
>CADDZF010000060.1 GCA_902812445.1 Methylococcaceae bacterium
AGCTTCCGGGCGGAGTAGTCGTGCAGGTTGCGCGCGATTACTTCCTTGCCGGTGCCCGATTCGCCGAGGGTCAACACCGTGGCGTCCGAATTGGCTACTTGCTGGATTAATTTCCGCGTTTTTATGATAGCCGGACTATTGCCGGCCAAACTTCGGAACAATTCGACGTTGCGCGTTTCCGATCTGGCGCTTTCCGTGAGGCGGATGCGTCTTAGAAGCTCGGATAGGACCGAATAAGTGGCCGGCCATTCCAAGTGCAGATCGGTCAGGTTCTGATAGGCCGCATTAAACGGCTTCAGCCTCTGTTTGTCGGCAACGAGCACGATCGACAGACGCCGACTCTGCTCACGCAGACAATTCAAGAAGGAACCGCCGGGCTCGGCATCGGCGTCCAGGAAAATAGCCATGAAGCGATCCGCTTCGGCCAGTTTCGTCTCGAGCTCGCGAGGTAGTGCCGTTTCCACTTCATATTCCAGGAACTGAAATACCGTTTTAAGCTGTTGGCCGCGCAAGCCACCATTTTCGATCAATAAGATACGCTGCGGAATCACGTCGCGCCCTCGCTGTCTGGGAAAAATCGATTCAGCTCGCTGCGAGCTTGTGCGCTAGCTGAAAATGTACTTGGGGCTGTTGCCAGAGTGTAAATATCAACGCTTCGACGTCAAGGACTATTCACTCAGCCGATTGCTCTCGGACTGGTCAGGATAGCCCCAAAACTTGACAAGAAATCGCCTTGCCCGTAGAAACCAGACTGATCAATCCAATGGAGTCGCCGCTTCCTTGTACGAACTTCCACTCAGCCTACTTTTCCTGGCACTCCTGGTTTCGCTCGTCATATCCGCTTTTTTCTCCGCTGCCGAAACCGCTCTCGTCACGCTCAATCGCTACCGATTGCTGCATCTGGTCAAAGCGCGCCATCCCGGCGCGATCCGCGCGCAAAAGCTGTTGCAGCGCACCGATCGGCTGATCGGGCTGATCCTCCTAGGCAACAATTTTGCCAACATCCTGGCTTCCTCCCTCTCCACCATTATTGCTCTGCGCACCGTGGGCGAAAGAGGCATCGCTGTGACAGCCGGCATTCTGACGCTGGTGGTGCTCATTTTTTCCGAAGTGGCGCCAAAAACGTTCGCCGCTAGATATCCGGAAAAAATAGCCTTCCCGGCCTCATGGCTCATTCTGCCGTTGATGAAGCTGCTCTATCCTGTGGTCTGGGTCGTCAACGTCATCGCTAACGAAATACTCAAACGAATAGGCTTCGACCCACACAGCGCATCCAGCCATGCGCTCAGCAAGGAGGAATTGCGTACCGTCGTCGCCGAAGCGGGCGCCATGATCCCTGAACGCTATCAGAACATGTTGCTCAGCATTCTCGATTTGGAGTCGGCGACCGTGGAAGACATCATGATTCCACGCAATGAAATCATTGGTATAGACCTTGACGATCCCTTCGACGAAGTGGTCGCGCAGATCCGAAATAGCCCGCACACACGCCTGCCGGTATACCGGAAAAGTATCGACAAAGTGATCGGGCTGGTGCATTTGCGCAAAATCCTGACCCGCATGGCCCAACCCGACTTTTCCGAGGAAGCGCTGCTGGAGCAGCTCGACAGGATCTACTTCATACCGGAAAACATGCCGCTGCACCAGCTCATGCTGAACTTCAAGCACGAAGGCTTGCGGTTCGGCCTGATCGTGGACGAATACGGCGACGTGCAGGGGCTCGCGACTGTGGAAGATCTCCTGCAGGAAATTCTCGGCGAATTTACCACCGCATCGCCTGAAGTCGTCCGCCAGAAAGATGGTGGCTATCTGGTGGATGCCGGCATCAATATCCGGGAGCTCAACCGTATTACTGGCTGGTCCTTACCGATAGAAGGGCCGAAAACCTTGAACGGACTGATCATAGAGTACCTCGAAACTATCCCGGAAACCGGCATTAGCCTCAAACTATTCAATCATCGGCTGGAGATCACCCGGATCGACGGCAACGTGATCAAACAGGTGCGCTTCTATCCGCCGACATCGAAAAAAGAGCCTGTCGACCGCGAGAAATAGATGCGTACCGTATTCATCGGGATAGTTTGAAACCAAAAAACGTTTAAACCCGCACAGCAAAATCGACCCTCACTTTTCCCTGTCGCCACCGCCACATCGGGCCGGTACGGTGCTCGGGCTGGGTATTACTGCCAGTCTATCGATCTAGACCGCATCGCGATCTCGAAAAGATTGATCGAGCTGAATCTGGCCGATGACGGATGGCTGGAGAGAAATCGCGAAGCGCTTAGCCACCGCGTCAGATCCGAAACTCCGCATGGTCAAAGCTCTTCCAGCGCTTGCTTCAAAGTTTTGACCGGCACAATTTCCAGGTCTTTAATACTGCTGCTCTTGGGCGCGTTCTTGTGGGGCACGATGGCGCGCTTGAAACCGTGCTTGGCGGCTTCTTTCAAGCGCTCCTCGCCGTTCTGCACCGGCCTTACTTCGCCGGTTAAGCCGAGTTCCCCGAACACCACCCATTCCCTTGGAATAGGTCGGTCGCGGTAGCTGGAAAACACCGCAGACAACACAGCCAGATCGCCGGCGGTTTCGGTCAGCCGTAGACCGCCGACCAGATTCACGAATACATCGCGCTGGGTCATCGCTACACCGCCGTGCCGGTGCAGTATCGCCAGCAGCATGGCTAGGCGGTTGTTCTCCATGCCGACGACGACCCGTCGCGGTGCTGCCAGTTGCGAGTCATCGACCAATGCCTGCACTTCAACCAGCAGTGGACGGCTGCCTTCGCGCATCACCATCACCACGCTGCCCGGCATATTCTCGTCGTAGCGCGACAAAAATATCGCCGAAGGATTACGCACCTCGCGTAGGCCCGTCTCCGTCATCGCGAACACGCCCAACTCGTTCACCGTGCCGAAACGGTTCTTGAACGCCCGGATCACGCGGTAGCGGCTATCCGGATCGCCCTCGAAGTAAAGCACCGTATCGACCATGTGCTCGAGTACCCGAGGCCCCGCCAGTGCACCTTCCTTGGTCACGTGCCCGACCAGAAAGATGGTGGTAGCGGTCTGCTTGGCATAGCGCACCCATTGCGCCGCGCACTCGCGTACTTGGGCGACAGAGCCCGGCGCCGACTGCAGCAGGCCCGAAAAGACAGTCTGGATCGAATCGATCACCAGCACTTCCGGGCGATGCGTCGTGACCACCTCCAGCATCCGCTCCAGCGACGTTTCGGCCAGAATCTGCACGCCTTCGCAGCGAAGCTGCAGCCTCCTGGCGCGCAGACTCACCTGCTGAATCGATTCTTCGCCAGTGATGTATAGCGTGCTCAAGCGGCCATTCAAGGCGGCCAGGGCCTGCAGCAAGAGGGTGGATTTGCCGATGCCGGGATCGCCACCCAGTAAGATGGCCGATCCAGCGACCAAGCCGCCACCCAGAACCCGATCTAGCTCTTCCAGACCGCTGGTCACGCGCCTCTCTTCCTCGGCGGCAACCATCGTTAGGGGAACCGGCGCCACATCGGCGTTGCCGGCATAACCGGAAAAGCGGGAGAGATTGGCTGGCGCTCGCTCTTCCATACCCTCCATGAGCGTGTTCCACGAGCCGCAACCGGGACACCGCCCTGCCCACTTGCTTTGGGCGTGACCGCACTCGCTACAGCGATAGAGAACTTTCTTGTCTTTAGTGCGGGTCATAGGACTCGCCGTGCGGCCACGTCAACAGCCTTCCCGTCATTCCCGCTCCACTACCCTGACCCGCGGCGTCACCCCACACAGCAAGGCATAAGGTATGGTGGATGCGTGGCGGGCGATTTCCTCCACCGGCAAGCCTTCGCCCCACAGAGTCACGGTATCGCCAATTTGCGCCTCCGGGCAGTCGGTCAAATCAATGGCGATCATGTCCATCGACACGCGACCCACCAGCGGCGCGCGCCGGCCATTCACCAGCACTGGCGTGCCGGTTTCGGCCGGGTGCGGATAGCCGTCGCCGTAGCCCACGGCGGCGATGCCCAGCCGCCCTGGGCGCTGGCAAACCCAGTCGCCGCCGTAACCGACTGCATCGCCCGGCTTAAGTCGCTTGCTGGCGATCAGCCGAGTCTTCAGCGTCATCACCGGTTTTAAACCATGATCCGCGCCGGTCCGATCCGCAAAGGGTGATGCGCCGTAGAGCATGATTCCGGGCCTTACCCATTCCGCCGCGGCGCTGCTGTAGCCCAGCACCCCGGCCGAGTTGGCGATGCACCTCTGCTCACCGTAATGGCCGGTGATGCGGTCGAACAAGGCGAGCTGGTGAGCCGTTGCCGGATCATGAAGCTTATCAGCGCTCGCCAGGTGGGTCATGACCGGGGCCAATTGGCGAATGCGCTTGCATCGCCGCAAGCGTTCGTGGCAGGCCTTGAATTCGCTTTCGTCCAGCCCTAGACGATGCATACCGGTATCGACTTTCAGCCAGACCGCGAGCGATTCCATAAACGCGGCCGCTTCGATCAGATCGACTTGAAAAAGCGAATGGATGACGGGCTCCAGATTGAAACGGGCATGCAGTTTCAGTTCTTCGCCGCGAAAGAACCCTTGCAGCACGACGATGCGCTGTTGAATGCCGGCGTCCCGCAGGGCGATACCCTCATCGACCCGCGCCACAGCGAAAGCATCTACTCCGGCCAGCGCCCTGGCGACGCGAACCAGGCCGTGGCCATAGCCGTTCGCCTTGATCACGGCCATGATTCTGGAGTGCGGAGCGTAGTCCCGCACGCGCTGCAGATTATGCCGGAATGCCGGCAGGTCCAGCTCGGCATAAGCCGCCGCCAGGCCGCATGCGGGCGCCGCCGGCTGGGCCGCCCGAGGTACGCGAGCGGAATGCGAGACAGGGCTGTGCTCGCTCATCGAAAGCCTTCGTCCAAATACGGATCGGAGACGAAATTTTCGAACCGGGTGTATTGTCCGAGAAAGGTGAGATATACATGGCCGATCGGACCGTTGCGCTGCTTGGCGATGATGATTTCCGCCTTGCCCTTGTCGGGCGTATCCGGGTTATACACTTCATCGCGGTAGATGAACACGATCAGATCGGCATCCTGCTCGATGCTCCCGGACTCGCGCAAGTCGGACATCACGGGCCGTTTGTTCGGGCGCTGCTCTAAGTTGCGGTTGAGCTGTGACAAGGCGATCACCGGCACGTTGAGTTCTTTCGCCAAGGCTTTCAGGGACCGGGAGATTTCCGAGATTTCGGCGACGCGATTGTCACCGCTGCCGGGAGATTGCATCAACTGCAGATAGTCGAGCACGACGAGGCCGAGCCGCCCGTGTTCGCGTGTCAGTCGGCGCGCCCTGGCGCGCACCTCGGTCGGCGTCAGCGCCGGCGTATCGTCGATGAACAGCTTGGTATCGGTAAGGATATTGATGGCCGAGGTCATACGCGGCCACTCCTCATCCTCCAGCTTGCCCGTACGTACCCGGTGCTGATCGATCCGTCCCAAGGATGACATCATGCGCATCGCGAGCTGTTCGCCGGGCATTTCCATGCTGAATACCGCGATCGGCAGCTTTTCCTTGATCGCCACGTGTTCGGCGATGTTCATGGCGAAGGTCGTTTTGCCCATCGACGGCCTGCCGGCGATGATGATGAGATCGGATGCCTGCAGGCCGGACGTCAGCTCATCGAAATCCAGAAACCCGGTACTGGCGCCGGTGAGATGGCCTTCCTGCTGGAACAGCATTTCGATGCGGTCGATCGCCGCCGACAGCAAGTTTTTGATCGGCCTGAACCCGCTGCCGCCGCGCCGGCGCTGATCGGCGATCTGAAAAACTTTCTGTTCCGCTTCCTCGATGAGTTGAATGACTTCGCGCCCTTCGGGTCGATAGGCCAGATCGGCGATTTCGGTGCCGACGTGAATCAGCCGCCGCAGGGCCGAGCGATCGCGCACAATATCGGCATAGGCCGCGATATTCGCAGCGCTCGGCGTTTCCTTCGCCAGTGCGCCGAGATAGGCGAGTCCGCCCGCTTCCTCCAGCCAGCCGAACTTTTCCAACACTTCGGATAAGGTCACCACGTCGAACGGCGACTGCTTCTCGGCCAGCGCCTGGATGGCGCGGAAGATCAGCCGATGATCCTTGCGATAAAAATCCTCCTGGTTCAACCGGTCGGCAACGGTATCCCAGGTCTGATTGTCCAGCATCAGCCCCCCCAGCACGGATTGCTCGGCGTGCACCGAGTAAGGCGGCACTTTCAGGATTTCGGACTTATCCGCCATTCGCACGACGTCAGTCATCGATATTCCGCCTAGCCGTTGCGTATCGCCTGAATCAGACGAGTTGTCGAAAAGCCGTCGACAAAGCCGAGAATTTTGACCTCGCCGCCGTTCTCCAGCACGCAGTCGTGACCTGCGATATCGGTCACGCTGCCATAATCGCCGCCTTTGACGAGGACGTCCGGCAGGATGCGACAGATGCTTTCTGCCGGGGTATCGGCATCGAACGGAATCACCCAGTCCACGCATTCCAGAGCGGCCAGCATCGCCGCGCGATGCGGCAGGGGATTGATCGGGCGCCCTTCGCCTTTCAGCCGCTTGACCGAGGCGTCGCTGTTCACCAGGACGATCAGCCGGTCGCCGAGCTGCTTGGCCTGCTGCAGATAATGGATGTGGCCAGGATGCAGGATGTCGAAGCAGCCGTTGGTGGCGACGATCTTTTCGCCTTTCCAGCGTGCAGCCTGCAAGATTTCGAGCACGGCTTCAAGCTCGATGACGCCGCGCCGATGAGCGCGTTGTCCCTGCAGCGCATAATTCAATTCCTCCGCGGTGACGGAGGCAGCGCCGAGCTTGCCGACGACTACGCCGGCGGCGAGATTGGCCAGGGCGGTAGCCTCCGCCAGGGGCTTTCCGGCGGCGAGGCAGGCCGCCAGTACGGCGATCACGGTGTCGCCGGCGCCCGTTACGTCGAACACCTCTTTGGCGTGAGCGGCCAAGTGCAGCGGGGCATCATTGCGGCTCAGCAAGCTCATGCCATGCTCTCCCCGGGTGATCAAAAGCGCTTCCAGCTGCAAGTCGACGATCAGTTTATGGCCTTTCTCGACGAGCTCGGTTTCGCTCCGGCACGCGCCCACCACGCCTTCGAATTCGGCCAGATTCGGTGTGATCATGGTTGCCTGACGGTATTTGGTGAAATCAGCGCCTTTCGGGTCCACCAATACCGGCTTGCCCGCCGCACGGCACAGACTGATCAATTTGTCGGCGGCGTTCAGACTGCCCTTGTCGTAGTCTGAGAGCACGGCGACGTCGGTCTGTTCGAGCTGGGCGGAAAAATTTGCCAGCAGGCTCTCTGCATCCACCTTATGAAAATAGTCTTCGAAATCGAGCCGGATGAGTTGTTGATGGCGGCTGATGATGCGCAGCTTAGTGATGGTCGACAACTCCGCCAAGGGCTCGGGTAGGCAATGGATCCCCGCATCGTTGAGGATGCGGACGAGGGTGTCGGCCGCCTCATCTCGCCCGCAATAACCTAAGAGAGTGGCTTTTGCGCCGAGCGACACGATATTCAGCGCCACGTTCCCGGCGCCGCCGGCACGCTCCTCGGTGCCATTCACCAGCACGATCGGTACAGGCGCTTCCGGCGATACGCGCGAGGTGCCGCCGTACCAATAACGGTCCAGCATGAGATCGCCGGCGACTAAGATCTGAGCGGTACGAAAATCCGGTAGCTGCATGGGCCCATGCGGGAGAGTGAAATCAGTTAGAGTCACAATGATAGCATAACCGGTCTGTATCCTTGGAAGCCGGGCACGCTGCCGGTAGTATGAACAGCTTTACACGCGGGAGCCTTTCCATGAGGGTCAAAATTTACCATAATCCACGCTGCAGCAAATCGCGCGCTACCTTGGCGTTGTTGCAAGCTAGAGGCGTTGAGCCCGAGGTCGTCGAATATCTGAAGTGTCCGCCCACCGCCGGCGAGCTGGATGACATTCTGCGCAAGCTCGGGATGGAGCCGCGCCAGCTCATGCGGAAAGGCGAGAAAGTATACCAAGAGGCCGCCTTGGACGATCCGCACCTCGATCGCGCCGCCTTGATCGCCGCGATGGTCGAATATCCCATACTGATCGAGCGTCCGATCGTGCTGGCGAATGGCAAGGCCGCGCTCGGCCGCCCGCCGGAAAATGTACTCGAAATCATATAATCCTTGCATGGTCGAGATACTGGTTCTCTATTACAGCCGCCGCGGCGCCACGGCCGAGATGGCCAATCTAATCGCCCGCGGCGTGGAAGGAACGCCAGGCGCTTGTGCGAAGGTGCGCACCGTGCCGGACGTATCGGCGGTTTGCGAGGCGACCAAGGATGCGATTCCGGAACAAGGTCCACCCTATGTCACGCTGGATGATCTTAAATCATGCGACGGCTTCGCGCTGGGCAGTCCGACCCATTTCGGTAACATGGCGGCGCCGCTCAAATATTTCATCGACAATACCAGCGCGCTGTGGTTTGAGGGCGCCTTGTCTGGCAAGCCAGCGGGCGTCTTCACGGCGACTTCGAGCATGCACGGCGGACACGAGACGACCCTGCTTTCGATGATGTTGCCGCTGTTGCATCACGGCATGATCGTGGTCGGACTTCCCAGTAGGGAAACCGCCCTACTGGAGACGACCAGCGGCGGCACGCCTTACGGACCCAGCCATCACTCCGGCGACGACAATCCGATCAGCGAAGATGAAAAAGCGCTCTGCCGGGTGCTGGGCGCGCGCCTCGCCGGAATTGCGCTGGCGCTCAAGGACCGTGGAATCAAATGAGTCCGGCCTCGTTCATGCATGCTCTGGCGCTGGTCGGCTACTTCAGCCTGCTGGCGCTCTGGCTGCTGTGGAACACCGTGCTGGCGCCCTCGCAGCGCCTACCGATCGCGCTGGCGTTGATGATGTCCGTCCTGCCGCTCATGCTGCCACTGCGCGGTCTGCTTTACCGCCAAGCCGGCGCCTATCTGCTGGCGGCCGTCTTAAGCCTGGGCTATTTCATGCACGGCGTGACCGAAGCCACGGCGAATGCGGCCGAACGGGTACCGGCCGTGCTTGAGGTCGCTTTCAGCCTCGCGCTATTTTTCGGGGCCAGCCTGTCGCTTCGTTACAGACGTTGATATGGCGCTGCAGCTGTCTTTGCAGTTGGAGCTCAATCCGGACCAAAGCTTCGAGCAGTACCATACGGGTCGCAATTGCGAAGCGGTGGCGGCCTTGCGCCGCTGCGCCGCCGGCAGCGGGGAAAAAACGGTTTTTCTCTGGAGCGAACCCGGATTGGGCAAGACCCATCTATTGAATGCCTGTTGCCGGGACGCGGGTCAGTGCGGACGGCGCGCTTCCTATCTCCCGATGCGGGCCGTCTCTAGGTACGGTCCTGAGGTTCTCGACGAGCTGGCCGGTCTGCCGCTGGTGTGCATCGACGACATCCAGGCCATCGCTGGGCAAGCCGATTGGGAGCAGGCGCTGTTTCGTTTGTTCAATCAAGTTCAGGATTATCGCCATCACTTGATCGTGGCGGCGCCGGTGCCGCCCGGCGCACTCGCTATTGCCTTGGCTGATTTGAAGACCCGTCTTGCCGGGGGCCTCACTCTCAAGCTGCAGCCGCTGGATGATAGCGGTAAGCTGGCGGCACTGACGCTGCGAGCGAAAAATCTCGGCTTTGAGCTGACGCCACAAGTCGGCCATTTTTTGCTTTCCCGCTATCCCAGAGATCTGCCGTCCTTGTGGCAATTGCTGGAACGCCTGGACCGCGCCACTCTGGCGGCCAAACGCAGGCTGACCGTTCCATTTCTAAAAAAGTATCTGGATGAAATGTCGTGAACGTGTTGACGATAGGTACCGGCGCCGTGGGCAGCTTCTACGGTTCGCTGTTGGCCAAGCAGGGTGCCGACGTCTCGGTTATCGCCCGCTCCGACTATGCCCACGTCAAACAGCACGGCATCCGCATCAGGAGCGAAACCCAGCTTGGGGAGTGGTCGTTCAGACCCAAACGGGTCGTGCAGAGAGCCGATGAGCTCGACGTCAGACCCGACTATGTGCTGGTCTGCATCAAGGTCGTCGAGAACGCCGACCGCGCCGCGCTGATCAAGGCGGCGGTGGGGCCGGAGACGGCCATCGTGCTCATTGAAAATGGCATCGACATCGAGCGCGAGGTCGCCGATGCTTTCCCCCATAACGAACTCATCAGCGGTCTCGCCTTTATTTGCGTCAGCCGCACCGCGCCCGGTGAAATATGGCACCAGGCGTACGGGCGTTTGGCCTTGGGCAATTACCCCTGCGGCCTTTCCGCAAAGGCCAAGGCGCTGTGTGTCCGGTTCGAGCAGGTCGGCATCAACTGCGTCGCCACCCGGGACATCGTCACGGCGCGCTGGCAAAAGTGCGTCTGGAACGCGCCGTTCAGCCCGCTTTCAGTGCTTTCCGGCGGGCTCAGTACCGACGCAATAGTATCCGCGGAGGAACCGTTGGTCCGTGCCATCATGCAGGAAGTCTGCGCTGTCGCTTGCGCCGCAGGCCATCCCTTACCCGCAGATGTCATCGATAAGAACATCGACAGCACTTATAAGATGCCTCCTTACAAGACCAGCATGCTGCTCGATTTCGAGGCTGGCCGGCCCCTGGAGGTCGAGGCCATACTGGGCAACACGGTGCGCGCTGGACGCCGCGCTGGCGTCGCCATCCCCTATCTGGAAGCGCTGTATGCCCTGATGAGACTGCGCACGCGGCGTTCGCTCGGCGAGTGTGAGCGCTCGAGCGCGCCTGCCACCTGTTGTGCGATGGAACGAGAGATGCCGTAGTCCAAGGCGAACGGCACGATCTCCCGCTCGAATCTAGCGAGGTCGCAGGATGAGGTATGGGCGATCGCGCTAAAGAGCGTGCGGAAGGCGATAGCCGTTCAGCTTGGTCTACGGGCGATGTCAACCGCCGCGCACGTCTCGATGCGCGAGAGGGTAAACGCTGAATCGGTTCAGTCCGCTCAGCGTTGCCAAAGAATGTGACCGACTTCGAGCGGCACCGCGACATCTCGACCTTGCGGCATCATGCGCGCGGTATAGTCCGTCGACGGCCGGCTCGCCGGCACCGCCGCGCGGTAAATGTAGCCGCCCGCTGCGTCTGCCAAAGGGCCAACACACTCCATCTGCTGCCGGATTGGCCCCCCATCACCCAGTCCGTCGGCATAAAGTTCCACGTTGACGTCGCGAGGATCTAGGCTATTGAGATAGACTTCGACCTCGAACAGCCGCTGCTCGCGATCGACCTCCGACCGCACCGCGCCGAAGCGCAACAGAGTCCATTGCTGCCCCAGAGCGCGCAGCCAGTTGGTCTGCTGGCGACCGATTTTACCCCCGTCGGCGGCGCGCGCTCGATAGGCGGCCGCCGCCGGAAGGTAGTGCCGCTCGGTGTATTCGGTGACGGCACGCGTGGTGGAGAAACGCGGGGTCAGTCGCGCCATGCTTTCCCGCATACGCGCCACCCAGGCGGCGGGAATACCGTTCTGATCACGGGTGTAAAACTCCGGAATCACCTCGCGTTCGAGCCGCTGATAAAGCTCTTCGGCTTCCACGGCGTCCCACGCTGGATCGTCGCCATGTTCCTGGCCATCGCCGAGCGCCCATCCGACGTCGGGCGTGTACGCTTCCGCCCACCAGCCATCGAGTTCTGAAATGTTGATGCCGCCATTGACGAGGACCTTCATGCCGCTGGTTCCGCTGGCTTCCCACGGACGCCTCGGGGTATTGAGCCAGACATCCACGCCTTGCACCAGATTCTCGGTCAGATACATGTCGTAGTCGCTGAGGAAGATCACATGTCGCCGAGCGTCCGGCCGCTGAATGAAGTGCGTCCACTGCCGTATCATGGATTGACCAGCCTGATCGGCCGGATGGGCCTTGCCGGCGAGAATGAGCTGTACCGGGTGTTCGGCATGGGTCAACAGGCGTAGCAGCCGCTCCGGGTCGTGCAGCAGGAGGTTCGGCCGCTTGTAGGTGGCGAAACGCCGCGCGAAACCCAACGTCAGCACGTTTGCATCGAACAGACGCTGCGCCTCATCGACCCGCTCCGGCGGTTCGCCTGCAGTCGCCAGTTGGCGAGCCAGACGGGCGCGGACGTACTCGATGAGAGATTTGCGGCTGCCTGTGCGCAGCTGCCAGAGCTGTCCGTCGGAAAGGCAGTTAATTTTCTGTTCCAGGGTATCGCTCGTTCCCAGCCATCGAGCTTTTCCGCAGGCGTTCGTCCATAGATCATCGGCTGCTGCTGAATCCCAGCTCGGCATATGGACTCCGTTCGTAACGTGTTCGATCGGCACTTCGTGTATCGGCCAGCGCGGGAACAGAGGCGCCAGGATGTGCCGGCTCACCTTGCCGTGCAGCCGACTCACGCCATTGACGGCCCCTGCTCCTCGCACCGCCAGATAGGCCATGTTGAATGGCTCGGACGAATCGTTCGGATTCTGGCGACCCAAGGCCAAGAGATCGTGGAAGGAGATACCGAGCCGTGCTTCGGCATAGGTCTTGAGATATTGTTCGATGAGGCCCGGGTCGAAGCGGTCGAAGCCGGCGGCGACGGCGGTGTGGGTCGTGAAAAGATTACCCGCTCGCGTCACGGCCAGCGCGATCTCGAAAGCTTGTCCAGTCTCCTCCATGAAGCTAAGCGCCCGCTCGAGCACGGCAAAAGCGGCGTGTCCTTCATTCAAGTGGCAGACCTCCGGCTTGATGCCGAGTGCGGTGAGCAGCCGCCAGCCGCCGATTCCGAGCACCAGTTCCTGTTTGAGGCGCAGCTCTGGCCCGCCTCCGTAGAGCTCGCTGGTGATCCCTCGATGAACGGGAAAATTCGCCGCATCATTGCTGTCGAGGAGGTACAGCTTCACCCGACCGACCTGAGCCTGCCAACTGCGCAGCCACACCGAGTAACCCGGCAGCTTGATCTCCAGCCGCAGCCACTCGCCGCTGGCATCCCGAACCGGCGTGATCGGCAATTGGCCGGGATCATTGTACGGGAACAGAGCCTGTTGCGCGCCGTATCGGTCGATCACCTGGCGAAAATAACCCTGCTGATATAAGAGCCCCACGCCGATTACCGGGACGCCCAGATCGCTTGCGGCTTTGAGCTGATCACCCGCCACATTGCCTAGTCCGCCCGAATAGATCGGCAGCGCTTCGCTCAGCATGAACTCCATGCTGAAATAGGCGACGCAGCCGAGGGATGACGGCGGATAGGTTTGCTGGAACCAGGCGGGCGCCTCTGCCGCCTGCCGCTTGCTCTGCAGCAGATCATCGAGCCTGTTACGAAAAACAGGATCGGCCAGCACGCCTTCGATGCGATCTCGCGAAACGGTCTGCAAAATGCCCCAGGGATTGTGCGTGAGCTCCCATAGTTCGGGGTCGAGCTGCCGCCACATATCGTCGGCCGCGTGATTCCATGACCAGCGCGTATCCAGAGCCAGTTCGGCGAGGGAGTCGAAGCCCTCGATCTCTGCAGGAAAAAGGCTGTATATCGGTTGCCTGGCGCGCGTTAGCCTGCTCATGACTTCTCCTTCGTGGTTGGTCTGGGGAGCGTTTCTCGATGCACCGGCGAGGGCGGTCCGGCTGCCCAACTTGATTCGCTAGTCCGTTTATCAATACACGCAGGAAATGACGGTCTCGTGACGGGCGCTGGAGCTTTCATCCCGCTTGGCGGCCGCCGATGCTACCGGGTCGAGCCATATTTCTTGCGGCATCAAAACAGATGCGCAACCTTGAGGATAACCCCAGTCAGCAGCGCCGTTTGCAGGATGCCGACGGCCACTACCCAGCGGATCAGCTCAGCTTTTGCTTCCTCCGCTTTTGCTTCCGCGCCGTTGATCTCCAGACATAGCGTTTCAATCGCAGCGTGGAGTCCTGCTTCAACCTCTTTGATCTGCAAACGTAGCTTTTCGATCTCGCCGTGGAGCGATGCTTCGACTTGCCTGATCTCCTTCTGCAGCCGCAGTTCAGTTTCTCGCAGATGGAGCTGCGTGGCCGCATCCTTCACAGACGGATGAAGATCCTCCAGCGTCTCGAGCGCCTCCGCGATCAATTTGGCGCGAGTCCTGTCTTCGCCTGCCGTGGTGAGTTGTTCGTAAAGCCTCAGGGCGACACTCATGGGAAATACCGGCCTTGCATACGCTAGCAGAAGTTTACCACGGCGTTTTGGCGTGGGTTAGCGGGAAACGTGGCGGCACGGGCCGTGATGTCGCGTGATGATGCGGAACAATTGCTTAACGCGCGCCCGAACGCTCGACTGCTGGCGGGTTTCTTCTGACGCCTGCAAAGACCTGTACCGAGATGTGTCACCTCATCGCGCCTAAACGCCATCCTTCGACGTCGCTCAGCCTTCATCATCATGTCATACGCAGGTGGCTAGAATCCGACCGGTCATCATCACCAGCCGGATAGGAGGACTATTCCCATGTATTCCATTGACAAAAAACCACATGCCTTGCTTGGCAAGCTCGCCACGACAGCCGCCACGGTGGCTTCGTTGCTTTTCTCGGCTGCCCCTGCTGTTGTAACAGCCGACAGCGCGGCTCCGCTGATGGAGCAGGGCATCCAGTTCGGCGATCCGGCTCCCGGCCGTGCCATCGTATGGAGTCGCTCCGACCGCCCCGCCCGCATGATGGTGGAATACGCCTTCAACGAACAGTTCACCGATTCAAAGATCATCCGCGGTCCTTACGCGCTTGAGGTCTCCGACTTCACCGCGCGGCAGGATCTGACTGACCTTCCGGACGGCCGCGATGTATTTGTGAAGGTCTGGTTTGAGGCTTTGACCAATGCGCGCACCACGAGTGAACCGATCACCGGTCATTTCCGCGCCGTTGGCCGCCATGACGATATCCGGTTTGTTTGGGGCGGCGATACGGCAGGCCAGGGATGGGGCATCAACGAATCCTTCGGCGGCATGAGAATCTATGAGACCATGCGCCAGGTGAAACCACAATTTTTCATTCAGAGCGGCGACAACGTCTATTCCGATAGCCCGATTACCGACACCAAAGTGGCTGAAAACGGCCAGCTCTGGACCAACATCGTCACCCCGGAAGTGGCCAAAGTCGCCGAGACGCTGGACGAGTTCCGCGGACGTTACAAATACAACCTGATGGATGCCAATCTCCGTCGCTTCAATGCAGAAGTACCGCAAACTTGGCAGTGGGATGATCACGAAGTCGTCAACAACTGGTCGGACTCCAAGGATCTGACCGCGGACACCCGCTACACCGTCAAGGACGTTCCGCTCTTGATCGCCCGAGCCAGCCGGGCGTTCCATGAATATGCACCCCTCCGCCCCCAGACGGCAGAAGAGCCCGAGCGCGTGTACCGGAAAATCTCCTACGGTCCGCTGGTGGACGTGTTCGTGCTGGATATGCGCAACTACCGTGGGCCGAACAGTTTCAACCTGCAGACGCAAGAGGGGCCGGATACGGCTTTCCTGGGCGATGATCAATTGGCTTGGCTGCAACAAGGTTTGAAGCAATCGCGGGCGGTGTGGAAGGTGATTTCAGCGGACATGCCGATCGGTCTCAACATCGCTGACGGGGTCGATGATCAAGGCCGCGCCCGCTGGGAAGCCATTGCCAACGGTAACAACGGTCCAGCCGCCGGTCGCGAATTGGAAATCGCTCATCTCCTGAGCTATATCAAGCAAAATCGCATCCGGAACGTCGTCTGGCTCACCGCTGACGTACATTATGCCGCGGCCCATTACTATGATCCCTCGAAGGCGCAATCCAAAGACTTTGCGCCATTCTGGGAGTTTGTCTCGGGCCCGCTGAATGCCGGTTCCTTTGGTCCCAATACGACCGATGGCACCTTTGGTCCGCAGGTAGTGTTCTTCAAGGCGCCGCCCCCAGGTCAAGTTAACCTGTCGCCCTATAGCGGCTTGCAGTTCTTTGGCGAGGTCAACATCAATCGCAAGAACCGGGCTTTGACGGTCGATCTGAAGGATCTTTACGGCGCTTCCGTTTTCAGCAAAACGCTCAACGCGGACGCTCCGAGACACGGCGCGATGCAATAGCGGCAAGCCGAGCTTGGGCCACCTACCACGGGTACTGGCCACTTCTGGGCTTGAATGCGCCAGAGGCGGGAGGCGAAGTCATTCTCAAATAGAAGGCCATGCGCCAACGTGCCGAATACAGCAGCGAGGCGGTGAAGTCGGCGCCAGTACGTTCACGTCCGGGCTTGCTACGGGCCCTTGGGTTGGCTACTCCAGGTTAGCGTGGCGGGTTTTCATGGCCTCTTCCGGGATTCCCTTGCTGTGGATGATGTGGGCGATGGTGGCTTCGAGGAAGATCAAGGTGGTCGTTCGAAGGCCGTGCCCATCGGCATGCCGACTACCTGACCGTAGTGCGCCGGCGTGCCGATGGCAATCATGGTATCGGCCAGTGTGCCCAGGGTGGAGTCTGGCTTGGCGGTCAGCAGAGCCACCTCGGCGCCCAAGGCCTTAGAGCCTGTTTACGAAGCTCGTAAGTAAATAGAAGATGAGGGAAGAGGCTGCATGGAGTGAACCCGATGAGTTAGCCGAGTGATGTGACTGACGGGAATGGGACGAGATCTGAGGACTTCGTCACGCCCGAGCATCCTGGACGTCCCCGCAAGTGGGAGATGCGAGCGATCTCCAAGGCGATTCGCTATGTGCAACGCACGGGTGCCAATGGCGGTTTGCCGGCGG
>CADDZF010000061.1 GCA_902812445.1 Methylococcaceae bacterium
AGGGTGACCTCATGCCGCCTGGCGTCAACCTGCCGCTCCATGGCGTGGCGGCCTTCGCCGGCGCTGTCGAAGGCCCGACCCGGACGATCCGAATCAATATCCTGTTCCTGCGCCCGCCCGGGAAGGTTCGCCATGTCTTCAATTTCCCGCAACGGTCTGACCCGGTTTTCGACGGCGAACAGCCTGGCGCGGCTGCTTTCAGCCGCAACGACCCAAGTTTTCGGCATTGTATTCTCCTTACGCAAGCGCGGTTAAGCTTCAAAAAAAGAAACGATGTATTCACCGACGAACGGCATCGAACACGTTCCGGCGATCGGGATACGGAAACTGTAACCCGCTGCCGCATGCCGCACCGCCATGGCTATAACTTCTGCTTTAGCAGTGCATTCAACTGCTGCGGGTTGGCCTTGCCGCGAGTAGCCTTCATCGCCTGTCCCACGAAAAAGCCGAACAGCCTCTCCTTGCCAGCCCGGTACTGGGAGACCTGTTCGGGGTTAGCCGCGATGATTTGATCGATAATGGTCGCGATTTCACCGCCGTCGGTGATTTGCTTGAGCCCTTGCTGCTCGATGAGGGCATCGGCCGTCGCGCCTTTTTCCCACATGGCCTCGAAGACCTGTTTGGCGATTTTGCCTGAAATGGTGCTATCGGCGATACGCTGTAGCAGACCCGCCAAGCGTTCGGCGGTGACGGGTGTCTGATCGATCTCCACGCCAGCCCGGTTGAGAGCAGCGGACAGGTCGCCCATGATCCAGTTGGCGCACAGCTTCGGATCACACCCCGCCGCCCCGACGACGGCCTCATAGTAATCCGCTGTCTCGCGAGTCGCGGTGAGTACCGCCGCGTCATATTCACCCAGACCATACTGAGCTTTGAACCGCTCCTTCTTGGCGTCGGGCAGCTCTGGGAGCTGGCCGCGAACCTCGTCGACAAAGGCCGGGCCGATCTCCAGCGGCAAGAGATCCGGATCGGGAAAGTAACGGTAGTCATTCGCCTCCTCCTTGCTGCGCATGGACCGAGTCTCGCCCTTGTCGGCGTCGTACAGGCGAGTTTCCTGGACTACTCTGCCGCCCGCCTCGAGCAATGCGATCTGTCGCTCGACTTCAAAATTGATCGCCCGCTCGACGAAACGAAATGAATTGAGATTTTTGATTTCGGCCCGGGTGCCGAATTCGTTTTGCTCCATGCGCCGCACGGAAACATTGGCATCGCAGCGGAACGAGCCCTCCTGCATATTGCCATCACAGATGCGAAGATAGCGCACCAATGCGTGGATCTTTTTCATGTACGCGACGGCTTCTTGCGCCGAGCGCAAATCCGGCTCCGAAACAATTTCCAGCAGCGGCGTGCCGGCCCGGTTCAGATCGATGCCAGTCAGCCCGTGAAAGTCTTCGTGTAAGGATTTTCCGGCGTCTTCTTCTAGGTGGGCGCGCGTGATGCCGATGGTTTTCTCTTCGCCGTCAACCAGAATATTCAAGTGTCCCCGGCTCACCACCGGCAGATCGTACTGACTGATCTGATAGCCCTTCGGCAGGTCGGGGTAAAAGTAATTCTTGCGCGAGAATATCGAGCGCGCCGCGATGGTTCCGCCAATCGCCAGACCGAATTTAACCGCCATGCGCACGGCTTCGCCGTTGAGCACCGGCAAGACGCCCGGCAGCCCCAGATCCACGGCGCACGCCTGCGTGTTCGGCTCGGCGCCATAAGCCGTCGGCGCGCCGGAAAATATTTTCGACCGGGTTGCGAGCTGCGCGTGGATCTCCAGCCCGATCACTGTCTCCCATTCCATTTTCGCCTCTTACATAAAATTGGCCGGCACTCGCCGGTGCCAGTCGGTGACTTGCTGATAACGGTGCGCAATGTTGAGCAGTTGCGCTTCCTTGAAGTAATTGCCGATCAACTGCATGCCCACCGGCCTGTTGCTCGAAAATCCGACTGGAATGGACATGGCGGGAAGCCCGGCGAGATTGACGCCGATGGTATAGATGTCCGAAAGATACATGGCGATGGGATCGCTGGTTTTTTCGCCAAAGCCGAACGCCACCGAGGGGGCCGTCGGACCTAGGATGACATCGACCTGCTCGAATGCCTGCTTGAAGTCCTCGCTGATGAGGCGGCGAATCTTCTGCGCCTGGAGATAATAGGCATCGTAATAACCGGCCGACAGCACATAGGTGCCGATGAGGATGCGCCGCTTCACTTCGGCGCCGAAACCCTCGCCGCGGGAGCGCATGAAAAGATCATGCACATCCTTCGGATTTTGACAGCGGTAGCCGAAGCGCACGCCGTCGTAGCGGGCCAGATTGGACGAGCATTCCGCCGGCGCGACGACATAGTAAACGGGCACGGAGAGCCGCATGTTCGCCAGGGAGATTTTTTTCACCTCGGCGCCGAGCTTTTCGTATTCCGCAATGGCTGCCTCAATGGTCCGGGCAATCTCGCTATCCAGCGCTTCATCGAAAAACTCCTCGGGCAAGCCGATCCTGAGGCCAGCCAGCCGCTCATTCAATCCGGCGCGATAATCGGGTACGGTTCGCTTCACGCTGGTCGAGTCCTTTTCATCGAACCCCGCCATCTCCTGCAGCAGCAGGGCGCAGTCCTCGGCGCTGCGTGCCATGGGACCGCCCTGATCGAGACTCGAGGCAAAGGCGATCATGCCGTAACGTGAAACCAGGCCATACGTCGGCTTCAAGCCCGTGATGCCGCAGAAGGCGGCGGGCTGGCGAATCGAGCCGCCCGTATCGGTGCCGGTCGCGCCGGGCGTCAGGCGGGCCGCTATCGCCGCCGCCGAGCCGCCGGACGAGCCGCCGGGGACCGCATTCGTATCCCAAGGGTTTCGTACGATGCCATAGAAACTGGTCTCGTTCGAGGAGCCCATGGCGAATTCGTCCATATTGGCTTTGCCAAGCATAACCGTCCCGGCCCGCCCGAGCCGCTCGACGACCGTGGCATCATACGGCGCGATGAAATTGTCGAGCATTTTCGAACCGCAACTGGTCCTGACTCCCTTGGTGCAAAAAATATCCTTCTGCACGATCGGCACACCCGTCAATGGACCCGCCTTTCCTGCGGCGATCCGGGCATCGGCGGCCTCGGCCTGCTGCAAGGCGAGCTCCTCGGTCACCGTGATGAAGCAGTTAAGCGCAGGATTGTACTGGCCTATTCTGGCCAAAAAGTGGGTTGTGAGCTCTCTGCTGCTGAACTCCTTATCGCGCAGCCCGGCGGCTAGCTCGGCAATGGTCTTATTGTGCATGAGTATCGTGTACGCGTTTGAGAAGTGAACCGCGAAGACGCTTGTATGCGCTCATTCAAGCACTTTCGGAACGAGATAGAGGCCCGCATCCACCAGCGGCGCACACGCTTGAAATAGCTGCCGCTGATCGAATTCTGTTACTATATCCGGCCGAAGACGCTGGGGCTGGTCCGTGGGATGAGCCATCGGCGTAACGTGGGCGGTAGATACTGCGTTCATCTGTTCAACAAAGTCGAGAATTCCCGATAAATCGCGCGTGTAGGCCGTAACGTGGCTTTGGTCGATGGCCAAACGGGCGAGCCACGCGATTTTGTCGACGTCTTTAGTAGTCAATGACATAGAAACTCCTGATTGTTTACCTTGGGAAGTATCATACCCGATATCCTTCCCGGAGCCCCAGCGCGTTGTTAATTTACAATGATTTTTAATAGGATTTAAATGTTTATGTTTAAACATCTGCGCGGTTTTTTTTCCAACGATCTGTCGATCGACCTGGGCACGGCGAACACGCTCATCTACATCCGCGGCCAGGGCATCGTCGTCAATGAGCCCTCCGTCGTGGCCATTCGCGAAGATCGTCTGCGCGGCTCCAAAACCATCGCCGCGGTCGGCGCTGCGGCAAAATCGATGCTCGGACGGACGCCGGGCAACATCACCGCGATAAGACCTTTGAAAGATGGCGTCATCGCCGATTTTACCGTCACCGAAAAGATGCTTCAGTACTTTATCCACAAAGTGCATAAAGGCAGGCTGCTGCGCCCGAGCCCGCGGGTGTTGATCTGCGTACCCTGCGGATCGACCCAGGTCGAGCGGCGCGCCATCAAGGAATCCGCGGCAGGCGCCGGCGCGCGCGAGGTGTATCTGATCGAAGAACCCATGGCCGCTGCGATCGGTGCCGGACTTCCCGTAAACGAGGCACGCGGCTCGATGGTGCTAGACATCGGCGGCGGCACTTCGGAAGTGGCCGTCATTTCGCTGAACGGCGTTGTTTACTCGGCTTCCGTGCGCATCGGCGGCGACCGTATGGATGATGCCATCATCAACTACGTGCGCCGCAACTATGGCACGTTGATCGGCGAAGCGACGGCGGAGCGCATCAAGTTCGAAATCGGGACGGCTTACCCCGGCAGCGAAGTGAAGGAAATCGAAATCAAGGGGCGCAATCTGGCGGAAGGCGTGCCGCGCAGCTTTGTGCTGAACAGCAACGAGATCCTGGAAGCTTTGCAGGAACCCTTGTCCGGCATTGTCGGGGCGGTCAAGCTCGCTTTGGAGCAGACACCGCCGGAACTCGGCGCCGACGTCGCCGAACGCGGCATCATACTGACTGGAGGCGGTGCGCTGCTGAAGGATATCGACCGGTTAATCGCCGAAGAAACCGGCCTTCCCGTCATCATCGCCGAAGATCCTTTGACCTGCGTCGCCCGCGGCGGCGGCCGGGTCTTGGAGTTGCTGGATGAGAAAACCGCGGCGCCTTTCTCACTCGAATGACTGGGCGAGCGGATGCCAAGACCCGGTTACCCACGAATTAGGCCATAGGGCAAGCCGATGCGGCCGAAGTTGGTATGATCAGAGAAAAAGCCCCGTGCTACGGCCACGGTTTCCCAAACTCGAGGTGTTAGGCCATAAAACGGATATTCACCAAGGATACCTCGATCAACATCCGCTTGTTGGTGTGTGTCTTTGCGTCCTTGATTCTGTTGGCCGCCGAGCAGCGCGGTGTCCTGAATCCCTTAAGAACGCTGCTGACGGTCATCGTCTATCCTTTGCAACAAGCGGTCAGCATTCCCGTACGGCTGGCTCAGGATACCTATGCATCGCTATCCAGCTATAGCCATCTGGTGCAGGAGAATCGACAACTCAAGGAAGAGCAACTGATCCTCAAAACGCGGCTTTTGAAATTCGCCGCGCTAGAGCAGGAAAATCTCCGTCTGCGGGGTCTTCTGGAAACCTCATTCAAAGTCGGCGAACAGGCATTGATCGCCGAACTGCTCTCGGTCAAGCTGGTGCCTTACGAGCACATCGTCATCGTCAATAAAGGCAGCCGATTCAGCGTGTATGCCGGACAGCCGGTGCTGGACGCCAACGGCGTCGTCGGTCAGGTGCTGAGAACAACGCCGTTCAACGCGGAGGTCATGCTGATCACAGACCCGAACCACGCCATCCCGGTACAAGTCAATCGCAATGGATTACGAACCATTGCCGTCGGAACCGGTCACATCGATCAATTGCTATTGCCATATCTGACCCAAAACGCCGATATTCGAGAAGGTGATCTCTTGGTGAGCTCAGGGCTGGGAGGCGTCTTTCCGCACGGCTATCCGGTCGCTACCGTCAACAGCACCAAATCGCCGTCCGGACCTTTCGCCAAAATCAGCGCGACGCCGGTCGCCCGACTCGATCGCGTCCACGAAGTGCTCATGGTATGGAGTAAAGCGGAGCCCATTCCGCGCATCTCCCGCCATGGCGATGCTCCCGATCACTCCGCGGAGCCGCATGCGCCCAAGTAAATTCGCCGTCGCGTCGGTCATTCTGCCGAGCCTCGTCGTGGCGATGGCCCTGCGCATCGTATTTTTGCCCGATAACCTGTTCAACTACAATCCTGACTGGGTGTTGCTTTGCTTGATCTATTGGAGCATGGCGGTTCCCGATCGCGTCGGCGTGGGAACCGCCTGGCTGACCGGGCTGTTCACCGATATCTTGACTGGCCGCATGCTCGGACAACATGCGCTGGCCTACGCGGTGATCATATTCTTTTGTGCCAAAGTACAACATCGATTGCGTCTGCATCCGATTTCACAACAGATAGTGTCGATCCTGGGTTTTCTTTTTCTAAGCCAGGTACTGATTTTCTGGACGCAGAATATTAAAGCCATCAACCCGTTTTCCTGGTCCTATTGGCTGCCGTCGCTGACAGGCTCGCTGGCCTGGCCTTTCGTTCTCGTCACCCTGCGCGGGGTCCGGCGGCGGTATGGAATCTTTTGAGACCATCGACATTCTAGCGGCCACGCGGTTTAGAGGCGTTCATCGCGTATGAGCCGTCACTTAACGATCCGCAACAGCCTCTACGAGAACCGGCTGCTGTTGAATCGCGTCGTGGTCAGCGCTCTGCTCATCGTCGCGGCGAGCCTCGGGCTGGTCAGCCGCTTGATCTATTTGCAGGTGGTGGGATATGAACACTTTTCGATGCTCTCTCGCGACAACCGCGTCAAAATCTCGCCGCTGCCGCCACCCCGCGGGCTGATCCTGGATCGCAACGGCGAAATTCTCGCCGACAACATACCGACCTACAGCCTGGAGATCGTTCCCGAGCAAACCCCTGATTTGCGGAGTACCGTGAGCGAACTGGCCAAACTGCTCAATCTGAGCGACGAGGAAATCAACCGCTTCGACTCACTGAGAAAAAAGCACAAGGTATTCGACAGCGTGCCCCTGCGCCAGCAGCTGACCGAGGAGGAAGTGGCGCGTTTCTCGGTCAAGATGCCTTATTTTCCCGGTGTCGAAATCCACAGCCGATTGCTGCGCACGTATCCCTACGGCGCGCTCGCCGCGCACGTCGTCGGTTTTGTCGGCCGTATCAACGAGGCCGAGCTGCAAAAGCTTGACCCCGCCACCTATAGCGGCACCTACCATATCGGCAAGACCGGCATCGAAAATGCTTACGAATCGGAACTGCACGGCAAGACCGGCTACGAAGAGATCGAAATCAATGTGCAAGGCCGCTCCATCAATGTACTGGGCAGCACACAACCGGTGGCCGGCAAGGAATTGCGACTGACCCTGGACATTCAGTTGCAGAAGATCGCCAACGATGCGCTCGGAGACTACAACGGCGCCATCGTGGCGCTGGAGCCCGACAGCGGCGAGGTTTTGGCGTTCGTCAGTAAGCCCAGCTTCGATCCTAACCCGTTCATCCACGGTATCGGACGCGAAGAGTACAACACGCTGAAGATATCCCCGGAACGGCCACTCTATAATCGCGCCTTGCGCGGCTTTTATCCGCCCGGCTCGACGATCAAGCCGTTCGTCGCCTTGGCCGGTCTGGAGGCCGGTCAGGTCAGCCCGACGCGGCGCGTGATTTGTCCCGGTTATTATCTGCTGCCGGGCGTAAGTCACCGCTACCGCGACTGGCGCAAAGGCGGGCATGGAGGCATCGACATGCGTAACGCCATCGTCCAATCCTGCGACGTGTACTTTTACGATCTCGCCCATCGCATCGGCATAGACCGCTTGCACGCATTTCTCAAACAATTCGGTTTCGGCGAGCTCACCGGCATCGATCTCGCGGGTGAAAAAGCCGGGCTTTTCCCATCGCAGAAGTGGAAGAAGAAAGCCCGCAAACAGAAATGGTTTCCCGGCGAAACGCTGATCGCCGGCATAGGCCAGGGTTACGTACAGATCACGCCAGTTCAGCTCGCTCGATCAACTGCCATTCTGGCCAATCGGGGCAAGATCATCGAACCTCACCTGGTCGAACCGGCCAAGGGTGATCCGCCAGCAGAACGATTCAATCCGATACAACGGCCGGGACGGTTCATTGAGCTTGCGCCAGAAAGCTGGAAACTCGTCATCGACGCCATGGTGGAGGTGGTTCATAGTCCCCGTGGCACCGCGCATGGCATCGGGGGCGGCCTCAGCTACAAGACCGCCGGTAAGACCGGCACCGCCCAGGTTTTTAGCGTGGGCCAGAACCAGTCGTATAAAGGAATGCGAGTCGAACAAAAACTGCGCGACCATGCGCTGTTCATTGCTTTCGCACCCGCCGATGCGCCGCGCATTGCCATCGCAGTGCTGGCGGAGAACGGCGGGCATGGCGCCTCTGTCGCGGCGCCCATCGCCCGCCAAGTGATCGAACACTATCTCGGCGATCGACCATGAACATAGATTCCGGCATCTCGGCTATCAAGATGGCGCCCAGGCCAACCAGCCAGTTTGTCCACAAGCTGCATATCGACGTGCCGCTGTTGAGTGGCCTCCTGGTGCTTTCAGGCTTCGCCCTGATCGTTTTGTACAGCGCCGGAGGACAGAATCTCAATGTCCTGCTGCGCCAGGCCACTCGCCTCGGTTTCGCGCTACTCATCATGCTGGCGATCGCGCAGATTCATCCCCGCAGCCTGAAGCGGTACAGCCCGCCACTCTACCTGCTGGGGATCGCGCTTTTGGCTGCTGTGCTGGTCATCGGCGCGATCGGCAAAGGCGCCCAGCGCTGGCTGGACCTCGGTATCCTGCGGTTTCAGCCTTCCGAGCTGACCAAGCTGTCAACACCGATGATGATCGCCTGGTATCTTACTGCCCGTGCCCTCCCGCCGCGCTTCGGCCAGCTCGTGGTAGCGGCAGTATTGATTGGGCTGCCCACCCTCTTGATCGCCAAACAGCCGGATCTCGGCACCGCCTTTTTGGTCGCGGCCTCCGGTTCGGCAGTCCTGTTTATCGCCGGCATGTCGTGGCGTTACCTGATGGGCCTTACAGCGGTCTGCGCAAGCGCCCTGCCCGCCCTGTGGTACTTCATGCGCGACTATCAGCGCGATCGCGTCCTCATGTTCCTGAATCCGGAGGCCGACCCGCTGGGCCGCGGCTACCATATCATTCAGTCGAAGATCGCCATTGGTTCCGGGGGTCTCTACGGCAAAGGCTGGCTGCATGGTACCCAGGCGCATCTCGAGTTTTTACCGGAGCGCTCCACCGATTTCATCTTCGCGGTGCTGGCGGAAGAATTCGGCCTGCTCGGCTGCATCGGGCTGCTTGCCATCTACCTGTTCATTCTCAGCCGCTGCTTTTACATCATGGTGCAGGCTCAGGACACTTACAGCCGCTTGTTGAGTGGCGCGCTCACCCTCACTTTTTTCGTTTATCTATTTGTCAACATCGGCATGGTTATTGGCATCTTGCCGGTGGTCGGCGTGCCCCTCCCCTTGGTCAGCTACGGCGGCACGTCGATGGTGACCCTGCTGGCAAGCTTCGGGATGCTGATGTCCATTCAGACGCACCGCACCCTATTGCCCGGTTGATGCGAATCCCATGAACAGAGTTTTAGTGCTTCATGTCGTTATTCTGGTTCTGCTGTTAAACGGTTGTTCCAGCCTGGCGACGGCGCAGGGCGGCCTGCAGACGCGCAGCGACGTCCGCGTGTTCATTGAGGAAATGAGCCGCAAGCACCATTTTGGGCGCCACCAATTGAATGCCCTTTTTCAGCAGGTGAATCTCCAGTACAAGATCCTCGACTTCATTGCCAGGCCAGCCGAAGCCAAACCCTGGTACGCTTATCGCCGGCTGTTTATGACCGATGGCCGTATCCAGGGTGGTCTCGAGTTCTGGCGGCGGAATACCGTAGCGCTCGCCGGCGCTGAGCGGAAATACGGCGTCCCCGCCGAGCTGATCATCGCCATCATCGGCATCGAGACCAACTACGGGCGCAACCGAGGCACCTACCGGGTCGTCGATGCGCTGTCTACCCTGGCTTTCGAATATCCCAAGCGCAGCGCCTTCTTCCGCCGTGAACTCGAGGAATTCCTGTTACTCTGTCGTGAAGAAGGCATTGACCCCGCCGTACCGGTGGGATCTTACGCCGGAGCGATGGGCATGCCGCAATTCATGCCGAGCAGTTTCCGTCACTACGCAGCCGATCTGGATGGCGATGACCGGCGCGATATCTGGGAAAACCCGGCGGACGCCATCGCCAGCGTGGCGAACTACTTCGCCGTTCACGGCTGGCGGCGCGGGGAACCCGTGGTTTACCGTGCGGACGTCAAGGGCGCCAGCTTTTATCCACTGCTGGACAAGGATCTGAAGCCGACCCACAGCGTGATGGAGTTGACCCGCTTCGGCATCGTACCCGGCGTGCGCCTGCCGGAGCAAACGAGAGCCAATCTGTTGCTGCTGGATGGTGACGACGGTCCCGTTTACTGGCTGAGCCTGCATAATTTTTATGTCATCTCACGCTATAATCACAGCCCGCTGTACGCCATGGCCGCTCACGATTTGAGTCAGGAGCTACGGGAGCGCCGCGAGGCATCGGCGAGAGCGCCTGACTAGCGTTTCACGCCTCTGCACAGCGATCCGTCATCGCGGTGCACCAGCCGCCTTCAGCAAGGCCCGTGGTACAATGCGCCCGTTTACCTACGCAATTAAAGACAGTCGAAAGCCGTGAAATTTGATTATTCTCCGTCAAGAGCATTCCGCACGTTGCTCCTTCTCGCGCTCATCGGTGCGGCTGGATCGGCCCAGCCGGATCAGCCCCTGCTGCCGGCTCCGCCCGAGCTCTCGGTCAAGAGCTACGTTCTGGAGGATTTCAACAGCGGCAATGTCATCGCCCAAAGCAATGCCGACCTCCGCGTCGAACCGGCGAGCCTGACCAAGATCATGACCGCCTACGTGATTTTCCGGGAGCTCGCCAAGGGCAATCTCAAGCTGGACGATAAGGTGACGATCAGTGAAAAGGCCTGGCGTACCGGCGGCTCCCGCTCGTTTCTCGAGGTAAACGCGCAAATCCCTCTGGAAGTGCTGCTCAAAGGCATGATCGTTCAGTCCGGCAACGATGCCAGCGTGGCGCTGGCGGAGCACGTGGCCGGCGATGAATCGGTATTCGTGCAGATGATGAACCAGCAGGCTCAACGCCTTCGCCTGAACAGCACGCATTTCAGAAACAGCATGGGTCTCCCCGATCCCGAGCATTACACCACGGCGCGCGATCTGGCTTCACTGACCCGGGCGATGATAGAGGAGTTTCCGCAGTACTATCCATGGCACGCGATCAAGGAATTCGATTACAACCATATCAAACAGAGCAATCGTAACCGACTGTTATGGCGCGATCCTTCGGTAGACGGCGTCAAAACCGGGCACACCGAAAGCGCCGGCTACTGTCTCATCGCCTCGGCAGTCAGGGACGGCATGCGACTCATCTCGGTGGTGATGGGCAGCAGAAGCGAAAACGAGCGGGCCAATGCGAGCAATGCCTTGCTCAACTACGGTTTTCGCTTTTTCGAGACTCGTCCCATCTATAAAGCGAATGAAAAGCTGGCCGACGTTCGCGTCTGGAAAGGTGATCCGAGCACGGTAGCCGCCGGCCTCAAGAGAGATTTTTACGCCACGGCACCGCGCGGACAATCCGCCAATCTCAAGGCATCGGTCGACATCGACGGCCTGGTCAGCGCGCCTGTCGCTCAAGGCGGCAAGCTCGGTGCGGTCAAGGTCGCACTGGGCGATCGCATCGTTGCTCAGGAAGATTTGGTCGCCCTCCAGCCGGTCGCCGAGGGGGGTATCTTGCGACGCCTGTTCGATCAAGTTCAACTTTACTTCAAATAACCGGAGCGCTGCATGGCCGTCGAAAATCCCACCATCTACTTGAACGGCGAGTTTATGGCTCTTGACCGGGCCAAAGTCTCGGTGCTGGATCGAGGCTTCCTGTTCGGCGACGGTATCTATGAAGTGATTCCGGTCTACGGTGGCCGACTGTTCCGCCTCGATGAGCATTTGCGGCGGCTGGAAGACAGCCTGGCCGGCATCCGCATGCAACCACCCCTGAACCGCTGCGAATGGGAAAAGATCTTCGACCGACTGATCGTCGGCGAACAAGATCAGGCGGTCTATCTGCAGATCACCCGTGGCGCCGCCCTCAAACGCGACCATGCCATCCCGGCCGATGTCGTGCCTACCGTGTTCGCTATGTGTACGCCGATCACGCCGGTTCCGGCGGGCGGCGTACGCGTGGTCACCCTGGACGACATCCGCTGGCAATACTGCCATATCAAAGCGATCACGCTGCTTCCCAACGTGCTGTTGCGCCAGCAGGCGCTCGATCGAGGCGGCGTGGAAGCCATTCTGATACGCCACGGCGATGTCACCGAAGGCGCGGCCAGCAACGTCTTTGCGGTCATCGACGGGGTGTTGGCGACACCGCCGAAAAGTCGCCACATCCTGCCCGGAATCACCCGCGATCTGATACTGGAACTCGCGCAGGAATACCGGATTCCCACCGCAGAGCGCAACATAACCCTGGCTGAACTGCAGCGGGCGAGCGAAATCTGGCTGACCAGCTCCACGCGTGAAATATTGCCGGTCGTTGAACTGGACGGCACACGGGTCGGCGACGGCGTTCCGGGGCCGCTTTGGCAGAACCTGTACGCCATCTATCAGGAGTACAAGAATACGCTGCGGGTTCGACGATGATCCGCCAGCAGTCCTGCCTGCGGTTCCCCTGTGCGTTTCCCATCAAGGCGGTCGGTCGCAGCGGACGGGGTTTCGAGGCGCTGGTGGTCGACATCGTGCGCCGCCACTCGCCCGATCTGAACGCAGGCGCAATCAAGACGCGGCCCAGCAAAGGCGGCAATTTCACGGCCGTCACGATCACAATACAGGCGGCCAGCCAGGCGCAGCTGGATACAATTTATCGGGACTTATCCGGCTGCCCGGATGTCGTCATAGCCTTGTAAGGCGCATCGCCTGCCGATGCTGCGGTAAAGGGGGGCGCATGGGTTTGAGCGGTTCTGACTCGTGCGCTCGATAACCAACGCCCGCTTTATTAACCCGGCCCCTAAATAGGCCGGGTTAATCCGGGGCAGGGAGCCGAAAGCGCGGCGGCAAGCCGCGTGAGCCAAAGGCTGGGCGTGTACCGGCCTTGGCGATGGCCCGAAATACCAGGAGGCTATTTTCGGGCCGGAATAATGAGCGTACCGTTGATTTCTTGGTGACGCTAGGCCGGCTATCCTGACTCAGTGAACGTCTGTTAAACCGTTTCACGTCCATGTCCGAAAACGACAACGCACTTTCCGATGAGCTGTTGCGGCATCACCTGGATCAGGTAGTCGAGCTGCTGGAAAAGCAGAAACTCGAGGAGGCCATCCTGCAGCATCAAGAAATGCCGCGCCACGATCTCATCGAAACCCTGCTGCACAAGCAGCACCAGGCGGCGCTCAAGCAAAAGCTGGATCAACTCCATTCCGCCGACATCGCTTACATTCTTGAAGCGCTGCCGCTCGAGGATCGGCTGACCGTGTGGAATCTGGTGAAGTCCGAACTGGATGGGCAAATTCTGCTCGATGTGTCGGACGCCGTGCGCGAAACGCTGATCTCGGACATGAATGCCGAGGAACTCCTGACCGCCACGGAGAGACTCGACACCGACGAGATCGCAGACCTCGCGCCCGACCTGCCCTACGAGGTCATGCAGGATTTGCTGGAGTCCCTCAATGCCCAGAACCGCGAACGCCTGCAATCGGTCCTCTCGTATGAGGAGAATACGGTCGCGGCTCTGATGGACTTCGGTATGGTCACCATCCGTGAGGACATCACGCTGGAAGTCGTGCTGCGCTATCTTAGATTCCGCGGGGACTTACCCGAACACACCGACAAACTGTTCGTCGTCGACAAGAACAATGTGTTGAAAGGCGTTTTGCCGCTCAAGCGCCTCTTGATCCACGATCCCGACACCCCGGTCTCCGAATTGATGGCCAAGGACGTCGTCAGCTTTCGCCTGGACGACGATGCGGATGATGCAGCACGCGCTTTCGAGCGTTATGACCTATTGTCCGCCCCGGTCGTCGACAGCGCGCACCGGCTGCAGGGCCGCCTCGGCGTCGACGCCATCGTCGACTACATCCGTGAGCAATCGGATGAAGAAATGCTGGCGCAGGCAGGTCTGCTGCAGGAAGAGGACCTCTTCTCCAGCGTATGGAAAAGCGCCAAGAACCGCTGGTTCTGGCTAGTGATCAATCTTTTTACCGCTTTCGCCAGCACGCGCGTCATCGGCATGTTCGAGGACACCATCGTCAAACTGGTTGCCCTGGCTTCACTCATGCCCATCGTTGCCGCCATCGGCGGTAACTCCGGCAACCAAACCAGCATCCTGATCGTCCGTTCGCTGGCTCTCGACTTGATCAATTCCAGCAATGTGCGCATCTTGATCGTCAAGGAGCTCGGCATCGCCCTCCTGAATGGTGCGGTCTGGGGGTCGGCCATCGGATTGGCCACCTACTTCTTGTACCGGAATATCGACCTCGCAATGGTCATGGCGGGCGCGATGCTGCTCAACTTGCTGGTCGCCGCGATCATGGGAATCTCCATCCCGTTGATCCGCCATAAGCTCAAGCAAGACCCGGCCATGGGCACCAGCGTGATGTTGACAGCCATCACCGACGGCATGGGGTTTTTCATTTTTCTCGGTCTGGCGACGCTATTCCTGGTTTGATTCGATTCTGCTCAGAAGAGTCTTATGCCACTGATCGTCCGCAGTCTGGGTCTACAGGACCACTCAACCACCGTGCAGGCCATGCAGGGCTTCAACGAACAACGAGACAGCGCGACGCCGGACGAGATCTGGTTTCTGGAGCACCCGCCGGTCTATACGCTCGGACTCAACGGCCATCCTGAGCATATCCTGCAGCGAAACGATATCCCCGTCGTTAAAACCGATCGCGGCGGGCAGGTGACTTATCACGGCCCCGGCCAGCTTGTCGCCTATGTGCTGATGGACCTCAAACGCAAGCAGATCGGCGTGCGCGGCTTGGTCAGTGCGCTGGAAAATGCGGTCATCGCCTTGCTCGATCAATACGGCATTCCGGCGACGGCCCGCAAAGAGGCGCCGGGCGTTTATGTCAACGGTGAAAAAATCGCCTCGCTCGGGCTACGCATCCGGCGAGGTTCCAGCTATCATGGTCTGAGCCTCAACGTCAACATGGATCTCGCACCGTTTTCGAATATCCATCCCTGCGGCCATCGGGGCTTGCGCGTGACCCAATTAGCCGCTTTTAATGTTATGATCAAACCTTGCGAAATAACCGCCCCGCTGCTGATGCAACTGCTGCGAACGCTAGATTATTCCGCGATCGATTCTCATCGAACCAACCCATGGCTTCCCGCATGACCGATCACGATGACTGTCAAGCGCCGTCGCGCTCAACGCCGGACACGCATCAGCGCCGGGCCGACAAACTGGCGCCCCGATCCGGCAGGATCATGCCGACGGATCCACTCTTGCGCAAGCCGCCATGGATACGGGTCAAGCCCTCCTCAGGAGAGCGGATCAGCCATATCAAGAAGATGCTGCGCGATAATCGGTTATTTACCGTCTGCGAAGAAGCGGCCTGCCCGAATCTGGCGGAGTGTTTCGGCCACGGCACTGCGACGTTCATGATCATGGGCGATATCTGCACGCGGCGTTGTCCGTTCTGCGACGTCGCCCACGGTAGACCCCGGCCCCTCGATCCAGAGGAACCCGAACACCTGGCGCGCGCCATTGAGGTCATGAAGCTAGAATACGTGGTCATCACCTCGGTCGACAGGGATGATCTGCGCGATGGCGGTGCGGGGCATTTCGCTGCCTGCCTTCGAGCCATCCGTGCCCGGAGTCCCGCCGTCACGCTCGAGATCCTGGTGCCCGATTTCCGCGGCCGCGTGGATGCGGCCCTGGCAGCGCTGGCTTTCCAGCCACCCGAGGTGTTCAATCATAATCTGGAGACCGTACCCAGGCTTTACCAACAGGCGAGACCGGGGGCCGACTATCGCGCATCGCTCGCGTTATTGAAGCGGTTCAAACACCTGCATCCCACTACCGCAACGAAATCGGGCCTGATGCTGGGCTTGGGTGAAACGCTAGCGGAAATCGAACAGGTGATGCGGGATTTGCGTGAACACGACTGCGACAGGCTGACTTTGGGGCAGTATCTGCAGCCGAGTCGCGATCACTTTCCCGTGATCCGCTATGCGACGCCGGAGGAATTCGACCGCTTGGCGCAGCTCGGCCGGGAGATGGGATTCGCCCACGTCGCCAGTGGCCCTCTGGTACGCTCGTCCTATCATGCCGATCGACAACATGCGGGAGCTTCGATCTGACGCTGTTACGGCTCGCTTATTGCCACGCTGTGCACACGCCGGCATGAGAAAGCACTAGTCCCGAAGGCTCAACCGCTGACGGGGGGAAATTTTTTCAGCATGGCTCGCACCGACCTCTCAATGTACCGCGCCTTTTCCTGAGGGCTGTCATCGAGGTTCATATAGTCTCTGCCGGTACCGCGCCAGATGAGCTTATGGTTTGCCGGATTGGTGAAGTCCAAGGTCAACGTGCCTTCATCGTACTCCCGCATGTAACCGCTGGCGTAGGGCCCGGGATAATAGCCGCCCATACCCCAGCCGCCCCAGCCGTAATAGCCATAGAACGGATCGAGCAGGGACATCTCTGCCCTGCTTCGTACGCTGATATGGTAAGCCACCCAGAAATCCGGTTGTCGGATCGTTTCTTTCTTATATCCTTTGCTGGCGAGCTCTCGCTCCACGGCTTCACGCACGCGTTGATCTAGTAGCGTGTCGGTATCGATCACGGGATCACCCGAGGATGGCTTTGCGTCGGGCGCCCAGTTATAGGTTTTGAGATCGGCAAAGG
>CADDZF010000062.1 GCA_902812445.1 Methylococcaceae bacterium
TCTCCTGACCCTCATCGGCCAAACCCTGGAACTCAAACGTCCCGGCCGCTCTGCCAAACGACCGAAATCCCCGCCCAATCCTAAACCTCGACGACAGTACAAGTGAGGCTTAACTTAACGGCATTGACTGATCGCCGGGGCCATTGCTGCCAACCAGGATCTCCGCATCGCCAAGGCCAGGGTGCGGGAGGCCCAGCAAGTGGTCACGGTGGCCGAGTCGGCGCTTTATCCTACCGTGGAATTCAACGCCAACGGCGGGCGTGAGCAAAGCATCAACCGGGTCTTCGCGGTGCCTGGGCCCAAGGGCATCGAGTTGATTGCCCCGGCGGCAAATGCCTTCAGCGGCGGACTCGCGGCGCGCTGGGAGATCGATTTGTTCGGCGGCCGTCACCTGGAAGCGGAGGCCGCCGCTGCCCAGGCCGCGGGAGCCCGCGAAGGTGAACGGGCGGTGCTGGTGGGGCTGCTGGCCCAGGTGGCGACCCACTATCTGGAACTGCGCGGCGTGCAGGCCAGGATGCGAGTCTTGCAGGACCATATCGCCAACGAGACCGAGCGGCTGCGGGTGGTCCGTGCACTGCACAAAGCTGGGCTTGCCCGCGACTGGGACGTGCAGCGCCAGGAAACCCAGCTGCGCGCCACCGAGGCTGGATTGCCTACGCTTGCTGCCGCCGCGGACAACCTGATTCACCGGCTCGGCGTCTTGTCAGGCAAGCCGCCGGCAAGCTTCAGCGCCCGTCTCGCCCCGTCGGCACCGCTGCCGGCGACAGCGCCGCGGCTGCCCAAGCTCATGCCGGCTTCGCTATTGGAACAACGGCCTGACCTCCGCCTCGCCAAGACCGAGGTGGACGCGGCGGCGGCACGCCTGGGTGCGGCGCGGTCCGATCTCTACCCGAAACTGGTGCTCTCGGTCAGCGGAGGATTTGGGACGCTGGCGACGGGCGGCCAGGCTGTGCTGGCGGAAGGCGTCTATGCCCTGGGTTCGGGGATCACCGCGCCCATCTTCAACGCCGGCCGCATCCGGGCGCAAATCGCGGCGGCGGATGCCCGGCTCGACCAGACCGCAGCGAATTATGAAAAGACCTTTCTGATCGCGCTGGAGGATGTGGAGAACGCCTATGTCCAGCATCGGTCGATGACCGCCCGGCGCGACCGACTGCTACGGGCGGAAGCCAGTGCGGAACAGTCACGCCGGGAAGGCGACGCCTTGTTTCGGCAAGGGGCGACGGACCTGCTGGGGGTGCTCGATACCCAGCGCAGCAAATTGCAAATCAGCGACCAGCGAATCAGCGCCGAAACGGAAATAGCGGTGGCGATGGTATCGCTCTATAGGGCTTTCGGAGGAGGATGGTCGGAAGATCCCGGACCTACGGGAGTCGCGAATGCTGACTGAGGGGTGGTTGGGCCGGGGATAGCGACCTCGGAGGGTGGCAATGGTTGGTATGGAAAGGCGAACGGATTGCTGTCCTTGGGAAAGCCCGAGGCTATATCCTGGCATGCCAGGTGTTGGCCGATAGCGATATCGTGGTCGAATCATCGAGTCTGAACTTCTACAACTCATAGGAGGACGCCATGTCGAACGCCGTGATCTCCGGTCTCATCTGGCTGGCCGCCGCGGGCGCCGCCATCGTGCTCGTTTCCTTCTTCGTCGAGGCGATGCGGCCCATCCCCGCAACTCCGGAACGGCTGTCCTGGGCGCCCCACATCCCGATCCAATATGTCACTGTCAACGGCATCCGCCTTCGCTACATCAATGCAGGCGAGGGTCCGACGTTGGTTCTCCTGCACACGCTGAGGACGCAACTTGATCTATTCGAGAAGGTCGTCCCCGAGCTCGTCAAGAGTTTCACCGTCTATGCGGTCGACTGCCCTGGTCATGGCTATTCCGACATACCGTCCGCCAAGTATGACGCCCCGTTTTTCGCCGATGCGGTCGAGGGTTTTCTAGACGCGCTGGACTTGCGCAACGTCACCCTTGCCGGAGTCTCCATCGGGGCCTCGATTTCACTTATTCTCGCGGCTCGTAACAATCGGCGCGTTGTGCGTGTCGTGGCGATCAACCCTTACGATTACGCGAAGGGACGCGGCATGGCGCGCAGTTCTTTTCTTGCGCGGCTCATCGTCGCATTGGCCGACATACCAATACTCGGCGAGACGGTCATGCGTATGCGCCGATTCTTCGTGATGAAATCCGTACTCGACGGCGGTGTAGCCGATCCAGATCACATTCCGCCAGAGCTGCTAACGGAAATGTATCTGCTCGGCAACCGACGCGGCCATTATCGTGCTTTCCTCAGCCTACTCCGCAACGCCGAGAGTTGGGAAACGGCAAGGAAGGCCTATTCGAACATCAAGATTCCCGTGCTCTTGCTCTGGGGCGATCGCGATTGGTCACGGCCCGAGGAACGAGAACACGATCGACAGATTGTGCCAGGCGCCGGAATGGCGACCGTCGAGAACGGCGGGCATTTCCTGCCACTCGATAGACCCGATGCGGTCATCGAATATCTGCTCGCCTTTCAGGCTTCAGAAGGGATATCCCGCGATGAGTAAGAATGCGGTTACGGATTAAGGGCGCACGTCCGGACGCTGTGCCCTTTGGGCGGATTTGCCGCCGCGGGACTTGTCGTCGCGGTTCAACGACCGGCCGGAACAGGCGTCTCGACCGTTTGATAGTGAGCGGCGATCTTCGCGACGGCAACCAGGCGCTGTTAACGCCTAGGCGAAGGCGGTGAATCAAAATGAACAAGGTTGCGAATCGACTCTGCACCGGTTATCGTCGGCGCCCAGACGCCGCGCCGCAGAGAGATCCGAGACGCGAAGCTCGATTCAGCAATGGATGACGATGCCTTACGAAGCGCCACAGCGCCCTGTCCGCAACAAGCCGCTTCCCGGTCTTTATGCTTTGGGCGGCGTAGCGTTGCTACTCGCTGTGCTGTGGGGCTATCTCACCCAGCCGATCTTGGGCGGCGTTGAGATGAGAGCAGCCTGGTCTGTGGATCCGAGGCGTTTGGAGACTCACGTCAGGGTCTTATCGGAGACGCTCGTGCCGCGCGATGCTGCTCACCCGGATAATCTGGACCGCGTTGCTGGCTACGTTGCGCGGGCGTTCGAGGAAGCCCGTGGCCGTCTCATCGAGCAGCCATTTCAGGTCGGCCGCACGACGTATCGCAACGTCGCAGCTAGTTTCGGCCCGCCGTCGAACCCGCGCATCGTGGTGGGCGCGCATTACGATACGGCAGGCCCTTATCCAGGCGCGGATGATAATGCCAGCGGAGTGGCGGGGCTCATCGAGCTGGCCGGTTTATTGAGCGCGACACCCTTGTCCCTGCAGGTCGAGCTGGTCGCCTACACGCTGGAGGAACCGCCCTACTTTCGCACCCCGCACATGGGCAGCGCCCACCACGTCCGTTGGCTTAAGGCCCAGGGCGCCGGCGTGCGCGCGATGCTCGCGCTCGAGATGATCGGGTATTTCACCGAGGCCGAAGGCAGCCAGTCTTTTCCGGCGCCGGGACTCTCCCTGCTCTACCCGACGACCGGCAACTTCATCGCCGTCGTTGGCAGGCTCGGTCAGGGCTCACTCGTGCGGACGATCAAGAAAGCCATGTCCGGAGCGTCCAGTTTGGCGGTGCATTCGATCAATGCTCCGCGCTTTCTGGCGGGCGTCGATTTCTCCGATCACCTGAACTACTGGGACGCCGGACATCCTGCCGTCATGATCACAGACACCGCGTTTTATCGGAATCCCAACTACCACACGCGGGCGGATAGGGCGGATACGTTGGATTATCGGCGGATGGCTCAAGTCGTCGACGGAGTATACGCGGCGGTGCGCGCGTTGGCGCGCTCACCGGCGGGGAATTGAGTTTCCCCTCCACAAAGCACGAAATGAGATTATCATTTAACGACACCGAAGCGTGCATTTTACGCACCGGCGATCCCGTTTTGATGGTTAAGCAGGTATGGAAAATATAAAGGTTCTATTCGTTTGCATGGGCAATATCTGCCGCTCTCCGACGGCCGAAGGGGTGTTTCGCAAATTGATCGAAGAGGAAGGGCTGAGCGATGCGTTCTACCTCGACTCCGCAGGCACCCATGCCTATCATGTCAGCGCGGCGCCCGATGTCCGGGCGCAGAACGCGGCCCGGGAACGCGGCATCGACATCAGCGGCTTGCGAGCGCGCAAGATCTGTATGGTGGATTTCGAAGAGTTCGATTATATCTTGGTTATGGATCAGTACAATTATGAGGTGGTGATGGCCCACTGCCCGCGGATTTATGGGTACAAGGTTAAGTACTTCCTCGATTTTGCCCCGCATCTCAACAGTCGTGACGTGCCCGACCCTTACTATGGCGGCGTACTCGGCTTCGAACAGGTGCTGGATATCATCGAGGAAGCCGCGGCCGGGTTCCTCAAGGAATTGACTCAAAAAAGGAAATTGCTGAGGGAGACATAGCCTCCCAGCAAGAGGCGGCCGGTACGCCGGTTTGGCCGTCCGCTCAGTGCAACGAGTGATGCTTATTGATTAGTCGGGTCGGGCGTGTGATGCTAGAAACCACCCCATAACCCGACCGTCAGGATTCGCCAATGCTCGATCCCTGCACTTTCGTGATCTTCGGTTCTACCGGTCATCTCGCGCGTACCAAATTGCTGCCGGCCCTGTATCATCTTGATCGGGCCGGCCGGCTGACCGATGATATGGCGGTCGTATGCGTCGGGCGCCGTGCGTGGGATACGCCTTATTGGCGGGATGAAGCCTCCAAGATACTGCAGGCCAAGCTGGGCGAAGCCTTGGATAGTGAAGTGCTGAACCGCTTCCGCGGTCGGCTGCAGTATTTCCGCGCCGATATCCACGACGAGGAAGCCTTCAAGCGACTGCAGGAAGTGCTGGAGACCACGCCGAATTTTCCCGCCAATGCAGTTTTTTATTTGTCGCTCGCGCCTACCGAGTACAGGCCGGTCGCGCGCCACCTCGCCGACAACGGATTGAGCGAAGAAACCTCCGGCTGGCGCCGTCTGGTGATCGAGAAGCCGTTTGGTTATGACCTCGAAGACGCTCAAGTCTTGAATCATAGCCTGCATCGAGGCTTTGCGGAGCAGCAAATTTTTCGCATCGATCACTATCTCGGCAAGGAAACCGTACAGAACGTGTTCGTGTTCCGCTTTGCCAATCTCATGCTGGAGCCGTTGTGGAACCGGAATTATATCGACCACGTGCAGATCACTCACAGCGAAACGGCCGGCATCGAGGACAGGGCTGCATACTATGACGGCGCCGGGGCGCTCCGCGACATGATCCAGAGTCATTTGCTGCAGATGCTGACGCTGGTCGCGATGGAGCCGCCCGCTATCCTGGACGCCGAATCCCTGCGCGATGAAAAGGTCAAGGTATTGAAATCGATCCGCCCCATTCCGAAAAGCGCGGTTCACGCCCAGGCCTTTCGCGCCCAATATGGCCGCGGACGCATCGACAGCCGGGAAGCGCCGAGTTATCTCGAAGAGGAAGGCGTTGCCGAACGCAGCACGACCGAAACCTATGCCGCCCTGAAACTGTATATCGATAACTGGCGCTGGCGCCACGTGCCGTTTTATCTCAGGACCGGCAAGCGCATGGCGCGCAGCAGCTCGCAGATCAGTATCCGCTTCAAGCACCCGCCCCAGCAATTGTTCCGCGAGACGCAGATCGCCGAAATCCCGCCCAACTGGCTGCTGCTGGGGATTCAGCCGGAACAATGTCTGCGCGCGGAACTGCAGGTCAGAGAGGGCGGAATTGGCATGCGCACGCGGACGACTCAGCTCGATGCCAGCACCTGCACTCAGACCGGTTACCGGCTCGACGCCTATGAAGCCTTGCTACTCGATGTCATCGAGGGCGATCATTCCCTGTTCCTGCGATATGATGAAGTCAACTGGGCCTGGCAAGTGGTCGATCCGATCCTGAAGGTCTGGTCGATTGAGCGCGATTTCATCCACACCTATCCCGCCGGTAGCTGGGGCCCGAAAGAGGGCGACCGGCTGTTTGAGCGGGAAGACCAGAAGTGGCGCGATTCCTTGATGGAAGAAAACCGATAGCTGACGCGGTCGCTCATGGGGCGCCGCGATGACACTCGACTTCGGACATTGCCAGGAGGAGACATGCTGCAGATTCAGACCATCGAATACCGCGACGCGGACGCCTTGCTGGAGGGGTTTTTAGCTTATGATGAAACCCTGCCAAAGCCGCTTCCGGCAGTACTCATCAGCCACGCCTGGGCCGGGCGTGACGAATTTGTGTGCGACAAGGCGCGCAAGCTCGCCGAGCTCGGTTATGCCGGCTTTGCGCTGGATATGTATGGCAAAGGTATCCTCGGCAGTGGACGGGAGCAGAACGCGCGCTTGATGAAGCCGTTCATGGACGATCGCGCGAGCTTACAGAACCGCATCACTGCGGCGCTGGAAGCCTTGCGGCGGCATCGGGCTATCGATCCGGACCGCATCGCCGCCATGGGGTTTTGCTTCGGCGGTTTGTGCGTGCTGGACCTTGCGCGGACGGGCGCCGATGTTCGGGGCGTCATCAGCTTTCATGGCTTGCTGTCCGCGCCGGGCAATACGCATGGAAATACCATCAAGGCTAAAGTGCTGGTGCTGCATGGCCATGATGATCCATTGGCGCCGTTCACACAGGTCACTGCGCTGGCGCAGGAGCTGAGCGAGGCCGGCGCTGACTGGCAAATCCATCTTTACGGCAATACCCTGCACGCCTTCACCAATCCCAAGGCGGATGATCCCGGTTTCGGCACGGTTTATAATGACGCATCAGACCGGCGTTCCTGGCAGAGCATGCAGAATTTTCTGGCGGAAGTGCTGGGCTGAAAGTGTCGCCTGAGCATAAAAAAACGCATGGATCTTAACTTTCTGGATTTTGAGCAACCTATCTCTGAGCTTGAAGCAAAAATCGAAGAACTCCGCCGTGTCGGCTTCGACAATGAGATCAATATCTCCGAAGAGATCACGCGCCTCGAGGAAAAAAGCCGAAAACTGACGGAGTCGATTTTCTCATCGCTGTCCGCCTGGCAGATTTCCCAATTGTCCCGGCACCCGCAGAGACTTTACACGCTGGATTACGTCGATCTTATTTTCGAAGATTTTCATGAGCTTCACGGCGATCGCGGCTTTGCCGACGACCCGGCGATCGTCGGCGGACTGGCCCGGCTGGAGCAGCGGCCGGTCATGATCATCGGCCATCAAAAAGGGCGTGACACCAAGGAAAAGATTTATCGCAATTTCGGCATGCCGCGGCCCGAAGGCTATCGCAAGGCGCTCCGCTTGATGCATCTGGCGGAGCGCTTTCACTTGCCGCTGTTGTGTTTCATCGACACGCCCGGCGCCTATCCCGGCATCGGCGCGGAAGAGCGCGGCCAGAGCGAGGCGATCGCCCGCAATCTGGCCGAAATGTCGAAGCTGAAGACGTCGGTAATCTGCACCGTGATCGGCGAAGGCGGCTCCGGCGGGGCGCTCGCCATCGGCATCGGTGATCGCCTCTTGATGCTGCAGTACAGCACCTACTCGGTGATTTCGCCGGAAGGTTGCGCGTCGATCCTGTGGAAGAGTGCTGACAAGGCGGAGCTGGCCGCCGAAGCGATGGGCATTACCTGCGAGCGTCTGGAAGCACTCGGGCTGATCGATGAAATCGTTCCGGAGCCCTTGGGCGGTGCGCATCGCGATCGCGGCGCGGCCGCCGGAAACCTCAAGGCTGCGTTGATCAAACATCTCGATGTGCTGGAGAATGAATTGCCCGAAGCCCTCATCGCCAATCGCTATCAACGTCTGATGCAATATGGCGCCTATGATGAGACCTCTTTGTTCTCCTGATTCTTCAGGTTGACGTTGGCCGGTGTCCCGGCGGCCGCATAGCCTTGACGTGAATAGACCTTCCACGGCTCGACTTGCCGCGCTCTTGCAGCAACATGCCGAAGCGTCCCGCTACTGGATCGCTTACAGCGGCGGAATGGATTCGCACGTGCTGCTCCATCTTTGCGCGCAGCTCGAGCTACGGCAAACCGGGCTTGAGTTTTCCGCGGTACACGTGAACCACGGCCTGCAGCCCGATGCAAACGTGTGGTCCGCCCACTGCGCGGACGTGTGCCGGACGCTTGCGATCCCTTTTACCCTGCTGCGGGTGGATGCCTCGCCGGAACCCGGTCAGAGCCGGGAAGAGGCCGCCCGCAATGCGCGTTACCAGGCCATCAGATCCCTCATGTCGCCACGCGCCGTGCTGCTGACGGCGCAACATCAGGACGATCAGGCCGAAACGGTATTGTTGCAATTGCTGCGCGGCGCCGGGCTAAGTGGCTTGGCGGGCATGCCGCAGTGGGCTGAATTCGGCCCGGGCTGGCTGTTGCGCCCTTTGCTCGACGTTCCGCGCAGCGCACTGTATCGCTATGCTGTTGAGCACGGGCTGCACTGGATCGAAGACCTCAGCAATCAGGATACCTCCTACGATCGCAATTTCCTGCGCCAACAAGTCCTGCCATTGCTGCAACAGCGCTGGCCGGGCGCGAGCGGGACCTTGAGCCGCTCGGCCCGACACTGCGTGGAAGCGCTTCGATTAGTGAACGGGCGGGCCGAGGATCTACTTCGATCGGCCAGGCATCCCGTCCGCGATACGCTACGAATCTCGCAATTGACATTGTTCGATGAAGCCGGTCAACGCCTGGCGCTGCGGGAGTGGCTGCGTTCGAGCGGTTATCGAATGCCGCCGGCCCGGACGCTACAGCGCGTCATCGATGAAGTCATGCGGGCCCGGCCGGACCGCGCGCCCCGCGTCCGCTGGCGGGAGGGAGAAATCAGACGTTATCGGGGCGAACTGTACTTATCGAGACCGTCCGTCCCTTTCGATCGGTCCCCCATCATCGCCTGGAATGGCGAAACGCCTTTGCAGCTTCCCGCGCACAATGGCGTACTCAGCGCCGCCGAAGAACAGGGCGCCGGCATCGCCTTGAAGTTTTGGCAGCCCGGCCGCATCAGCGTTCGCTACCGGCAAGGCGGAGAGCAAGGCCGTCTGCCCGGGCGCGCCGGGAGCCGTTGTTTGAAAAAGCTGTTCCAGGAAATCCACTCTGTACCACCCTGGAGGCGCGAGCGGTTTCCCTTGATTCACATCGACGGCCAATTGGCGATGGTGCCGAACTTATGGGTTTTTGAACCGTTTGCCGGCGCGCCCGACGCCCGCAATATCAAGGTACACTGGTGTTTTGCTGGGCTGGGTTCCGCCTGCCTCGACCTGCCATCAGCCTTTCTCCAGAATGAGAATGTCCTGAAATGACAACCCATCGTCTCGTCCTGACCATGTGCCATAATAAATCGGCGCTTGCAAAACCAGTCCATGCTTTTGCAGCAGGCCGATAATATATTTTTCCTCGTAGGCAACGGCGTTCTCGGGGCTGTGCGCATACAGGTAACGCCACGCGCCCTCTCCATAAGCGAATTTCATTTCGTTGCGGCCTTCTGCGGCAAGGCTTTCTTGCGTCTGATTTAGCAGGAAAAACGTCGCCAGACAGCGTCCTTCGCTACGCAATAGCCGTGAAACCTCGCGCAAATAATTATCCACTTCCGGCGGACGCATATGCGTGAAGACGGATTTCAATAAGATGACGTTGAACGAGCCGTTCTCATACGGGAACGCATAATTTTCAGCATCGTATTTCCCTCGTGGGTTATAGGCGAGATTCCTGAGATCAATATGCGTGAAATGAAAATTGGGATTCAGCGGGCTGATTTGCCTTTTGCACCACGCGATGGAAGGCTGATGGATATCGACTCCGACATAGCCCCCAATGCTGTTAAGGTAGCTTTTGAGGTAGAGCGCCATCAGGCCGCAGCCGCAGCCGAGATCAAGAATCTGCTCGTCCGGGCGCATGCTGGCGAGCAGCCGGAGATAACACAGGAATTCAGCGCCTGAAAATTCGAACGTGCGCAGGGGGCCAACGCATCTTCGCAGGTGCAGCGGCGGAAATTCTGTTTTGCCATTGATGGCTCTGGAGAGGTAGTCGACCGGCAGCAGGGCAAAGTCGACATAGCCGCGAAGTTCTCGCAGACTGTTGATAAGCGTCCAAGGGAGCGTTCGCTTGTATAAATTACCCATCTTGCTTCCAACGCTCCCAATCCAAAGACCCAAGACAAGGGATGACTTAACTGCCTATGCAACCGGCTGTGGGCGAAGCATCGCTTGGCGACAGGTCGCGTTGATGCCTCAATCAGGTATTCTTCGGTGAGAATGCGCCGCTACCACTGCTGCCTGGCTGTAGTGCTTAAAGTCAATGATGGGGTGATGATATACAATATGTGCGCAAATACCTACATAAATAATGGCAAGATGCTCACTCGCCTACGGGGCGATTGGCGCATGAAATGCGGGAAGCCTGTCAGCCGGCTGCCTGGTAGAGTCGCTTTTAGGTCTTACGAGCAGATCAGCGGTCACATCTTCAGGTTTGATGCACGGCCGTTTCGAGCGGTTGCTTGCCGGAATCCGGAAAATAAGCGCGCCCCGTCTCACGTAATCCTCATGCGTCATCGCCTCCTCGCGATTGTCAAAAGCGAATCCTGATCCTCTGGCCGGGTGGCGTCCCGCCTAGCGTGCACGTCTGATAAGAAAAACTTTTGGCATAGCAGACGATCACCTCCTCGAGATAATTTCCCGAACCGACTCTCACCACCAGGTTGTTCGCTGCGAGCCCGCTGGCCGCATTGGCCTGTAGAAAAGCAGTGCGTACATCGCCGGCCGTGATGGCGTTATTTTGCTGTCTTAGAATGCGTGTGAGGTCGGGTTTCTTCAACGCATTCCAGAGGGCTTCGATGCGATCGAAATAACTCTGGGGCTGATCAAACGCACAGGTGCCGTGCTTGGCCCATTCATTTTGCATTAGATCTACGCTGGGGACGGTGCAAAGATGTGCTTTTAAGAGTTTTTCTTCCAATAAATCGGAAGGCCGGCAATGTCTCGGATGATCGAATTTATTCTTCGCCGTGTTCGACTGCGGCCATAGCCCGTGCACCACAAAGCCGAAATGGTTGGCCTGGCACTGGAACTCGTTGTTACGCCGACGGAGCGGATCAGCGCAAAACTCCGGCGACCAGGAGAGAGCGAGCGCGTAATAATCGGAAGCCGCCGTGGCGTTCTTCCAGTCGACAGCGTAAAGCTTGGGCTGAGGCAAACGGCCGGGAAGATTACAACCCGCATCGGCGATACTACGCGCGCTGATGAGCGACGCCAGACTCACACCGAGTAGCACAGCGAACAGTGTCCTGCACATGGAAAACTCGCTAACGTGGATGCATCCGGCAAACCGCCATATCATCGGCAAGCCCTGCCATCCAAGAATTGCTAAAGGCATTTAGCTTAGCATCGGCATCAGCCGGATTTCGAGCGGAATTCTCAAATACGACCCGACGCGGGCCTGCTTGCTACCTGGATACTCGCACGCACAGCCAGAGGATGGCGTCCAGCTCGGCCCGCTTGCCATGTCGCCGGCATTTCCATCGCGCGGCTCCAGTTTCTAGGACTGCTCCCCAAGGGCAGGAAACTACCGACGGGAGCGGCGACAGGAAGCGCGTGCAGTCATATATATTGAGCCGCGGGCCAGGTACTAACAAAGCGAGACGCTGCATGAGCTCGAGCGGCGACATGGCGATATGGGCGGTTCCGTCTGCGTAAGGACTCGTGAATTGCGGCACGACATCGCCTGCGTTGTTGTGTTTCACCCGTTCGTTGGCAGGCGCCGGGCGTGCAATATAGCGCCACAGGCGTTCGGGTTGATTGCGCCGATGAGCGGCGCAGCGCCCGTCGGCAGTTTCGGGTGACCACAAATTCGATCCACAACCTGCCGGTAGCGCCGAACCATCTGGACCGGCAATTCAACGTGGCCGAGCCGGATCGCGTCGATGACCGTGCCGATGCCGTTTTCACGGGCGAACCCGCATCGATCTGCTCGTTGATGTCCACAAGCAGCTCGGGCCATGTTTTTTCCTTCTTCGTCCTTCATATCGCGCTGCGCAAAGCGACGAACGGGTTACTCGGGCCTTCCGACCGGAGGCTCAGGTTCGGGCTGTTCGAGACCACGTAGGCCAGGGGCCGCGTCAGGGTGAACGGGAACAGCACCGGTAGCGACTGCAGGCTTGGGACGGACACTGGCTTGCTGGCGTAGCGCACAGCGGCCTCGATCAGCCAAGCAGTGAGCGCATCGTTCTCGATGCTCGTCTGTGCCAAGCGGATCACGCGCTTGCCTTTTTCCACGCGCTCCACCGCGCCCCAGCTCGACTGGCTCTGGATGACCATGTTGGTCATGCGCCGGGTGCCTTCGCGCTCTCCGTAGGTCTCACTCATGCGCCGATGCACCTCGGCGGACGCGCAATCGCCCTGGATGGCGGACAGGCGGCCCACGAGCTCGGCCACCTTGCCAAAGAACGGGTACGTCGCCACTGACATGCCCCAGCACAGCGCGGCGACCGGAATGTCCGGCTGCATCTTGTGGATGGCCACGCCGCGATCCGCGTAATCGACCAGCTCGGCGCGCGGCTCCAGCCACAGCCGATTCAGTACGGTGCGTGTTTTCTTCTTGGCTTCCACGCCAAGTCCGGCTGCATCGAGCAGTGCATTCAGATCATCTAGCCCAGCCGCACCCGCACGAACATTCAGTGCGGTAGCCGCCCAATCAAGCTGAATGAACCGATCAAAGCCGATTTGCGGCGCCCTACCCTGCGCGCTCCCTCTGCGAGGCCCGCCATTCGGCGGTCCAAATCCGCTCCCTGCGGATTTGTGAGGGGCTGATGAATTCATTCGGCACCAATCACATAACTGACTTTCACAAAGGGCACGATCAACTCTTCGACCGACACCCCGCCGTGAACCACCACCTGCTCGCCAACCGGCACAAAGGCCGTTCGCCCGCCTGCGAATAAGGGCATGAAGTTCGCGGGAAGGCCTGCGATGTCCAACCTGACCGTGCCGGGATAGGCCGCAGCCGAAGCGGCCAGCAACGGCTCGCTCCGATAGACCCTCACTCGCTCGCCGCGCGTCTCGGCAATGACTCCCTGGTTGGGCCGGCCGACGCCCGTTGACTCGACGTTGCCGTGATCGGCCGTGAGGTAGATGTGGTAGCCCTTGTCCAGCAGCAGCGAGAACAGCCGGTCAACGAAACCGGTCTTCAACCAGTTCCCAATCCACAGGGCCACGTCTTTCTTGGACCGCTCCTTGTGGAGTCGGTCGTCCACCTCGTCGATGACAAGACCCACCACCTTCGGGCGCCGGTCGATCAGATCCGCATCCAGCGCGTCCAGTTGATTGACCTGGCGCAGCGCGCGTCGATACATCACCTCACTTGAGTTGACGCCTTCGTTCTGCCAGAACGTCTTCCACAAGGATTCCTCCTTGTCCGTCCGCTCGATGGAGTCGTCGAACTCGCGCGGCTTCAGGCCCGAGAACAGCGCCTGGCGCGACACCGATGTCACGGTGGGCAGCCATGCGAACGCCGTTCCCTCGTCGAATGTGAAGCGCTTCGTGCTGGCGATCAGCCGTTCCCTGATCTGTACCCACTGATCAAATGCGAGGCCGTCGAATACCAGCAGGGCTACCTTGGTTTCCCCTGCAGATCGCCGATGGCGCAAGAAGCGTGGGACATGATGCACCATCACTGGCCCCTTAGTCACCGGCTGCAAAATCAGGTCGGCGTAATGCTTGGCGATCCAGGCTTGCAGTCGCTCATCCGATTGCGCCTGCAGGCTCTTGATGCGATCGCTGATCTGTTCGCTTTTGGCCAGCAGATGCTCGCTGCTTTTCGTGCCCGGCAGAGCCCGCGTGCGGGCCAGGATTTCACCGTAGCGCTTGGCAAACTCGCTCCAGTCCTTGTGCGAGGAGGCTGCGGTCGGGAGCGCATCGATCAGGCCGTCGATGCTTTTGAGCACCAAGGCCTCCAATGCCGCAGGGTCCTGGACGATCCCGGCCTTGATCCAACTTGGCATCCCCGCCGGAACGCTGTGCGCCGCAAGAGGGTGCAAGCTGCCGTCGAGGAACATGGAATCGATGAGCACCTGCACGTCAGGGTGATTGAACGGAATGTCGACTTTGGCAACATAGTCCATAGGAAGAGACTCTCCGATGCGAGAACCATCCAAGCCCAGCCCCGACAGGTAGCGATACCACGCATCCTGCACCCTTCGTAGCAGCGCACTTTTCGACGACAGCCATGTGGCGACGGGTTGGTCCGCGAACAGTCCCTTGCCTTGGATGATGCTCGCCGCATGCTGGGCGAACAAAGGCGACAACGAGCGGTTGGCGAAGTGCATCCGCAGCAGCTCGCGCCACAAGTCCGCTGGATTCCTAATGGACCTCGGCGTCAGTTGGTAGACGTGTTCGAGAATGAAGTCCTTGGACTCGTTCTCGCCGCGAGCCGACTGCAACTCGGCTTCGTGGGCATGAAACAGTCCGGCAAAATGCTCCGGCTCGACTTGCTGTACCGCGCTGTATGCCAGCCTGGGGAATAGTTCCGCAAGGCTCAGCCGCGCCACGCGCCCGTGGTGCACGATGTCCCAAGGCAATACGCTCTGGTCAGCGCCACGCAAGTGCAGCACCAGCGACGGAGCCGGGCCAGCCTCTCCACGGTCCCAGGCACCTCGATACCGCTCTTCAAATTCGGCACGGAAGGCGAACGGGTCCTCGTACAGCATCACCTCGAAGCCACGGCTGCGCAGCTCGGTCAACAGCTTTTCGTCCAGCAGCACATCGTCGGGATCGCACGCCACCCACAGACGGGTCAGGTCTGCGGTGAAGTGGCTGAGAATGCGTTCTGACCACTGGTTGCTGGCATCGTCTATGGCGCCAGCCCCTTCGGGGCCAGCCTGACGGCTGTCCAAATTCGCTCCCGGCGAGTTTGTGCCGGAAGGCCGCCAGCTCGGACGGTTCGATGAACTGGAACTTCTCGCCAAAGTGCAGGCGCATTTCGGCCTGCCACTGACGAACCAGCCCCTTGGGCGCCACCACCAGGACGCGCTTCACCCGGCCACGCAACTTCAATTCGCGCAGTACCAAGCCGGCCTCGATGGTCTTGCCAAGACCGACCTCGTCAGCCAGCAGGTAACGAATGCGGTCGCGGCTGACCGCGCGGTTCAACGCATAGAGCTGATGCGGCAGCGGCAGCACGCTGGACTGGATCGGTGCCAGCAGCAAGTTGTCCTCCAGCGCATCCAGCAGCTTGGCTGCCGCCGTAGTGTGCGGGATCTGCTCCACGCTTAGGCGCACGCTTGCCAGCGAGGCCAGATCCACCGCCCGTGCGCGCACTACCGCGTCCTTGGCTGGCAGCCAGACGCGATAGGCAATCTCGCCCCACACGTCCTGGCGCTCGATCACACGGCACGGTGATGCCTGCCGGGTGAACCAGCACCAGTCGCCGATGGTGAACCCGCTGCTGGCCATGTTCAGACCCCGTCTTCGGTACGGGTCAAGGCGAGGTCATAGAGGGTGAGCAGCTTCTCGTCCTCTTGCAGCGCTTCGTCGGGTACCTTCTTCGCGATGTCGATGATCGTCTGGTAGTCCTTATTGCCCCATGCTGCTCTGAAGCCTGCGCGAAGCACTTCAAGGCGAAACTCCTTCAGACGGCGACCCGTGAATGCTCGATAGTGGTCAAACTCCTTGAGCAGCGCCTTCTCGCGTTTCTTCTCCAGGTCTTGCGCCTTGTGCGGGTCAGGTACGTACCAGCGGTCTCTCGCCTTGGCCACCAGTGCTGGATTGTTTTTCTCCAGACCGCGCAGATCCTTGTGGTTGGTCGAGAGATAACTGTGAATCTGGCTCGGCACCTCGCCAGCACCGTCGTACTGAATAAAATTGTCTTCAAGCAAGCCAGCAAGTTCCGGCTTCGATTCGTGCCTCTTCCAACCTGCTCCGAGCTGGCTGATGAAATCGGTGTGTACCTCTTGATAGGTTGATGGGCGGCGCTTCAAGAAATCGGTCAACCAATCAATCGCGCTGCGCTCGTCGCAGATGAAAAGCTCCATCTGGGGCGCCACCGCTACCTGCATTCGTTTCTTGTCGTACTCCGCTACTTGCTCAGGCAGAAATACCATCCCGTCGCGCTCAACGAATCGCTGCGAAAGACCCGCCTGGAACTCCTGTGTCGACATCGGAACCGGCACGTTATGGCGGACGAACCAAGCCACCATTCGGTCAAAAATAATTCTTGGATCGCGCTCGGCAATAAACTCCAGCTCGCCCCCTTAACTTTCACTCGCGACAGATATCCAAGATGGGTTCTGACGAAATCCCAGACCGAGTCTTCGGTGCCACCCGATTTTACGAATCTGTCCTCCAGGCCACCGTTTGGCTTGTACGCGGAAATCACCAAATCCTGCTTTGCTGCAATTGTTGTTGTGACCGCCTTGAAGCTACCTTGCTTCTTATCAAGCGCCGAAACGTTAGCAACAACAAAACCAGCCTCCTGGATTGCGGTCTGAATTGCATTCCACACACTAGCTTGGGTGTTAGAGAATTCGACAGTTATCGAGCGACCGGGCTTTAAAACCACCCCATTACCCACAAGTCGCTGGATAGCGTAAGC
>CADDZF010000063.1 GCA_902812445.1 Methylococcaceae bacterium
CGTCTTGGCCTTCGCCAAGCAAGCCTTGGCCTGCTCTAAAACCTCCCGCCCGCTGGCCGTTCTCGCCATTGCCGTACCTCATGACAAAACACGGCTTATTGTTTCATCTATGATGTAGAAATGGAATGAGGCGCTTCGATTCAACCAACGATGGCGGTTTCGCGATCAGCGCTCATCATGGCGCACGTCATCGCCTCCGTCGTCCAGCACATGACCCAGGCGCCGTTGCGATCCACTCCAATCCAGCCGTATTGACGATTTCTCTCGCTCGCCTCCGCAAGCGCCCGCTCCGAAGCCTCCACCATCGAGATTCCGTCGCGCACCCGGGTTTCCAGCCGAACGGCCAAGCCGTCATCGACGATCTGCTCGCCGATGCCGGTACAACTGATGGCGGCAAAGGCGGTCGCGTAATTGCCCGCAGCGGTCGCAGAATCAGAAATGCGCTCGGGAAAGTTATGCCAACCGCCGCCGGTGGAGGTGGCGGCGGCCAGATGGCCGGCAAGGTCCAGCGCCACTGCACCGACCGTGCCAGGGCCAGCGGTCTCGTCTTTCTCTTGCAAATGTTCACTCCATTGCCTAGCCCTGCAGGGCGTCGCCGGATTTTCCGGGGGGATGCCCAGTTCTCGCGCAATCAACTGGGCCCCTAACGGCCCGACCACCGACTGGACCTTGTCCTGAAGCGCCAAAGCCAACCGGGACGGATGGATGAGATGGGTGGCGAGCATGACACCGGAGAATTTTTGGCGGGCGCCATCCATTACAGAGGCAGACAGGCGCGCCAATCCATCGCTCTGCAGGACGGCGCCTAATCCGGCGTTGAAGAGCGGCGAGGCCTCGAGTCGCTGCACGCTCTGGACGGCTGCATCCACTGCCGTCTGCCCTCCGCGCAGGGCCGGCCAGGTCTGCTCCAGGACGGTGCGGACACAGGCACACCGGCGTGCCTGGCGTTCTGCAACAGGCGGCAGCGACCCGGCACCTCCGTGGATCAGTAAAATCGGCGCCACGGCATGGTGGGAAAAGCGTTTTTGCATCGGTCGTTGGCTCACAACTTACTTTTTTCTGGCTTGTCTAAGCTTGCGTGCGGTCCTGCCGGCACCGGCTCAAAGCTTGCAGCGCCGCTGCAGAGGCATAAACTAGGTGCGGTGTTTCCTTAAAGTAGTCTTGACATCGAGGCAAACTCGATTTGTCAGCACGCGGTGAGTCGCTGCAGGGAAGTCTTGGCTTCACGCGCGTAACATCGCAAATCCTCATCCTAGTGGTCACAGAGCCGGACAGAGAAAGGATAACCATGAAGATCTTAATGTGCGAGCCCAGATTCTATGACGTATGCTACAAGATCAATCCGTGGATGCACAGGCTGCAGGGAGTCGAAGTCGAACTCGCCCGCCAGCAATGGGACGCCCTCAGAGAACTGATCCTCAGAGCAGGCGCCGAAGTGGTTTTGATCGAGCAGGTGCATGGTCTGCCGGATATGGTGTTCACCGCCAATGCCGGTTTGGTTTATCGAAACAAGGTCTTTTTATCCCATTTCAGGTTTCCAGAGCGCCAGGGCGAGTCCGAATATTTCAAGGCCTGGTTCGAACGCCGGGGCTATGAAATCGCGGGCGAACGTGCCGAGGACTTTTTGCTCCGCGAGACCGAGGCCGGACTGTTGCGTCAATACCGCGGCCCCGAGTTCGAAGGTGCCGGCGATGCATTATTGGCCGGCGACATCTTGTTTGGCGCCTACGGATTTCGCAGCGATAAAGCGTATTTCGAACGCATCCGTGAAAGTGGAACTCAGCGGATCGTCTACTGCGAGTTGATCGATGCTTATTTCTACCACCTCGACACCTGCTTTTGTCCGCTATCTGCCCGCCAGGCCCTCTGGTGGCCGGGAGCCTTTTCCGAGGACTCGCAAAGACGCATGCAGGAGGCGGTAGAGCTATTGGAAGTGCCTGCTCAAGAAGCCCGGCGTTTTGCCTGCAATGCCGTCGTGCTGGGCGATCGCGTGATTATCCCCGAGGGTTGTCCGGCCACCCAGAGGCTGCTGGAGGACTTGGGGTTTACGGTTTACGACTGCGATATGAGCGAGTTCATCAAATCGGGCGGGGCTTGCAAGTGCCTGACCCTGATGCTTTGACGCGAATGATCCGCGAGATGCCTATGAACGCTGTCATTGAAATGGAAACCCGCTACGGCGCCCAAAACTATCAGCCTTTGCCGGTGGTGCTGATCAGGGGCCGCGGCGTCTATGTGTGGGACCAGAACGGCAACCGCTACATGGACATGATGAGCGCCTATTCATCGGTCAGCCACGGCCATTGCCACCCTCGCCTGGTGAACGTCTTGACCGAGCAGGCACAGCGGCTTGCAATCGTATCGCGCGCTTTTTACACCGACCGGCTGGGCGCTTTTCTCAAGCGCGCCTGCGAATTGACGGGTCAGGATCGTGCCTTGCCGATGAATACCGGCGCCGAAGCCGTCGAAACGGCCATCAAGGCGGCGCGCAAATGGGCATATACGGTGAAAGGGGTCGCGCCGGAGCGAGCGGAGATCATCGTCTGCAGAGGTAATTTCCATGGCCGCACGACGACGCTCATCAGCCTGTCCTCCGAACCGCAGTACCGTTATGGATTCGGACCGCTGACGCCGGGCTTCAAAGCGATCGATTACGGCGATGCAGAGGCCCTGGAAAATGCCATCACCCCTGCGACGGCCGCGTTTTTGGTCGAGCCGATTCAGGGCGAAGCAGGCATCGTGCTGCCGCCCGCGGGCTATCTCAGGAGTTGCCAGTCGATCTGCCGCAAACACCAGGTGTTGCTCATCTGCGATGAGGTGCAGACGGGGCTCGGGCGCACCGGCAAGCTGCTCGCCTGCAACCACGAGAACGTCAGACCGGACGGACTGGTGCTAGGCAAGGCGCTGGGAGGCGGCTTGCTGCCGGTCTCTCTGTTTCTTGCCAGCCATGACGTGATGAGCGTGTTCACGCCGGGTGATCACGGCAGCACATTCGGCGGCAATCCCCTGGCGGCCGCCGTGGGTCTCGAAGCCTTGAACGTCTTGATCGAGGAGCGCTTGGCGGAACGCTCGGCGGAACTCGGCGCTTATATGCTGGGCCGCTTGCAAAGGCTCGAAAGTCCCTTGATCAAGAGCATTCGCGGCAAAGGCTTGTTCATCGGGCTGGAAATTCATCCGGCGAAAGCGAGCGCCCGGGAAATTTGTGTCCGCTTGATGGAGAAAGGCCTGCTCAGCAAGGAGACGCACACGACCGTCGTGCGGTTGGCGCCGCCTTTGGTCATCACCAGAGATCAGATTGATGAAGCGGTCAGCATTATCGGCGAGGTGCTCCACTAGTTTGCCCGATTCTCGCGCCGGGGGTTGCAATGATCATGGAGACATATGCATAAGGCTTGGGCACTTTCGCTTATTGTTCTAGCGTTCGCGTTGGGCCTGGCTTTGCCGGCAAAGGAACCGCTTGGCGATACGCCGAGCTCTTCCGCGCGGGTTATCCAACTCGAAGTCGACGGACCCATCGGCCCGGCCACCAGCGACTACGTGGTGCGCTCGCTGGACAAGGCGAGCGAGCAAAACGCCGTGCTGGCGATCATCCGCATGGATACACCCGGTGGACTGGATACCGCCATGCGCGACATCATCAAGAAAATCATCGCCTCGCCGGTCCCCGTGGTAACTTACGTCGCGCCCGGCGGCGCTCGTGCGGCCAGCGCCGGAACGTATATTCTCTACGCCAGCCATATCGCCGCCATGGCGCCTGCGACTAACCTCGGCGCCGCAACGCCCGTGCAGATCGCTGCGCCGCCGGGCGGCGGAGGCGACAGCGACACCCCCAAGGACAAGACCGACGGCAAGAAGCCGCCAGATGATGCCATGTCGCGGAAGGTGGTCAACGATGCCGTGGCTTATCTGAAAGGGCTGGCGAAAATGCGCGGCCGAAATGCCGAGTGGGCGGAAAAAGCGGTACGCGAAGCGGCCAGCCTGCCGGCGGAAGAAGCATTCGCCCTGAAAGTCATCGACGTCATCGCGGCGAATCCAGACGATTTACTGCGCAAGCTCGATGGCCGTGAAATACACGTGGCGGGCCAACCAGTGAAGCTGGCGCTCAGCGGCGCCCGGATCGAAGTGCAGGAACCGGACTGGCGCAGTCGCTTGCTCTCCGTCATCACCAATCCCAATATCGCCTACATACTGATGCTGATCGGCATTTATGGCCTGATTCTCGAGTTCTATCACCCCGGCGCGGTCGCTCCGGGCACTATCGGCGCCATCTGTCTTTTGCTGGCTCTCTATGCCTTCCAGGTATTGCCGGTCAACTACGCCGGGCTGGCCTTGATCATTCTCGGTGTCGGCCTGATGATCGCGGAGGCTTTCGCGTCCAGCTTCGGCGTGCTGGGTCTCGGTGGCGTGACCGCATTCGTCATCGGCTCGGTCATCCTGATGGATACCGATGTTCCCGGGTTTAGCTTGAATCCCGCCCTGATAGCGGCCTTTGCAGTAAGCAGCGCGGCGTTTCTCGTGTTGGCCCTGGGGATGGTGATGAAATCCCGGCATCGGCCGGTGGTCAGCGGGCGCGAAGAAATGATCGGCGCCATCGGAACAGCGCTCGACGATTTCGCGCTTGGCGGAAGAATCCGCATCCACGGCGAAATCTGGTCGGCCCGCACCGATGCCCCGCTGCGCAAGGGGCAGGCCGCCCGGGTGAAGGGCCTAGACGGTCTGACGCTGTGGGTGACGCCGGCGGAAAATACCAAAGGAGGATGATCCATGCTGACTTATTTTTCCTATCTGGTCATCGGCTTGATTCTGGCGCTCCTGTTCAGCGCGATCAAGATCCTGCGCGAATACGAGCGCGGCGTGATTTTCATGCTCGGCCGATTCTATAAGGTCAAGGGGCCGGGCATTTTTCTGGTCATTCCGCTCATTCAACAAATGGTGAAAGTGGATTTGCGCACCATCGTCATGGACGTGCCCACTCAGGATGTCATCTCGCGTGACAACGTCTCGGTGAAAGTCAACGCCATCGTGTTCTTCCGCGTCATCGACCCGGCCAAGGCGATCATCCAGGTAGAGCGTTTTTACGATGCCACCAGCCAGAAGGCACAGACCACCTTGCGCTCGGTGCTGGGCCAGCACGAGCTGGACGAAATGCTGGCCGAGCGAGAGAAGCTCAATGCCGACATCCAGTTCATCCTGGATCAGCAGACCGACGCTTGGGGAATCAAGGTGTCCAACGTCGAAATCAAACACGTCGATCTCGATGAAAGCATGATTCGGGCGATCGCAAGACAGGCGGAAGCAGAAAGGGAGCGGCGCGCGAAGGTCATTCACGCCGAAGGCGAACTGCAGGCTTCGCAAAAACTCGTAGAAGCCGCCCGCACGCTGAGCCAGGTGCCCCAGGCCATACAATTGCGCTATCTACAAACCTTGACCGAAATCGCCGGCGATAGATCGTCGACGATCATTTTCCCGCTGCCGATCGACGTGCTCGATTCGCTCAGGAAGACACCGGAAACGACGCTACACGGGGATAGCGCCTCGCCGCGGCCATAAACCGCCCGCCACCCTTGAGCGAAGCTGCACCATCGATCGGGCCGTCGGCCGGTCGGTGCGCTACGTGGTTTCCCGGCGCGAGCCGTGTTCCATCGACGTGCGGATGACGTGCGCCGCCTGCTCAGGCAGGAAGTAGTTATAGATCGGCGCGGAATGGAGTGGATTGTCGGCGTCGTACTCAAGCCCGTAGAGGGCGTAGCACCTCTTGGCAAATGGCGGCTTCATTTCGCGCCGCGACACGAGCTCCAGCAGCTTCGCGTTTTCGATGGCGGTTTCGAGTTCCGCTCCCTGCCGCCGCACCATCTGCCGTATACGCGCCGGTACATCCCGGTTGCGCTGCGGGCGGGTGAAGCACTGCAGCAGCAGCCCATCGGTATATTGTCCGGTCGGCGCCATCGTCTCGACGCCGCGATTCTGCAGGGCTCTCGTCAGTTCCGGCAGGCTGACGGCTAGGCGCCGGCCGTGCTCACAGCGGGTGGCGCGGATGGCGAGATGATGGGCGGTATAGCCGTAGACGTAGTTCCAATGCTGGATGATCTGCGCCGGATGATCGGCGTCGGACTGGTCGATGAACAGCCGCAGCGCCTGACCGTTGTCCAGCATCTTGTAGAGCAGATAGGCATTCCAGCCATCTTCGAAGCGATAATGATCCTCACCGGGAACTTGCGCAGGCACATACGCGTGATGGCGGCACAGGTTGTCCACTACCCGTTCCGCATCGCCTCGGGCGGATGAACCGCAGCGTATGGCCAAGTGATCGAAATGCACCGTCCACCCAAGCTCGGGCGCGATTTTCAACAGAGTTTGATCGGCTTCGCTGTTGACCAGGGATTCCACCGCCTTGACGGCGACATAGAGATCGAATCGGCTGACCCAGTCCCCGATGCGCCGGGCTTCCTCATCGCTCAGAGCCTTTCGCGCGCGCGAAAGGAGACCCGCCAGAAATTCGCCGGCATATTGATCCACGTGATCATGGGCGCCGGGCAGGTCTTCTTCGAACGGCGCCGCCCGCTTCGCCTTGCGATAGGCGTCCAACAAACCATCCACAGTCTCCACTGCTCGGAAAAAGCGCTCGGCCGTTGCCGGCTGCGGAGTAGCCCGAAACGGCGTCAGATCGATGGCCGCACTATGGCCGTCCGGGCGCTGGACCAGAAGCTTGCAGGCATTGTTGGGAAGGAGGCCCAGCAGCGTGTTGTCGGCGATCAGATCGGCAACCAGGGCGCGAGCGAAGTTTTCGTGTTGCACGAACATGTCGATACCCCTGTAGTTCACACTAGGCGTGATAATCATCAGACAGGGAACCCAGGCGAAGGTTTTCGCCGTCGCGTGCGCTTGAGCTGAACCTCCTCCGGTGCCGCTCATCTAAATTTTTAACAAGAGTGTCGGAGCCGCTTAATGAATCAGGTTTTCAAGGCATTACATCTCCAGGAACGCAATGCGGTCACCTATGCCGCCCATAGCGGTTGGCTGGACGATCCGGAAGCACCCTTCGTGACTTCCTTTAACCCGGCGACTGGCCAGGCGCTGGCGCGGGTGACGCTGTGCTCGGAGCGGCACTATGCAAGCGTGATCGAGGAAAGCTGTAAGGCGTTCGAGGAATGGCGGCAGGTACCGGCGCCGAAGCGCGGCGAGGCGATCCGCCGCATCGGCGAAGTGCTCAGGGAACATCAGGACGCGCTGGGCAGTCTGGTCGCTCTGGAGTGCGGCAAGATCAAGGCGGAAGGCGACGGCGAAGTGCAGGAGATGATCGATATCGCCGATTTCGCCGTCGGTCAGTCGCGCATGCTGTGCGGCTCGACCCTGCATTCCGAACGCTCCCGCCACCGCTTGTACGAGCAGTGGCATCCTCTGGGCGTCGTCGGCGTCATCACTTCGTTCAATTTCCCCGTCGCCGTGTGGGCCTGGAACGCCTTTATCGCCGCGGTGTGCGGCGATGTCGTGGTGTGGAAGCCATCGCCCAGGACGCCTCTGTGCGCGTGCGCGGTGCAGCATTTGTGCGACCGGGTGATGGTGGAAATGGGTCATCCGGGGGTTTTTTCCTCGTTTCTCCCCGAACATGATGATTTGCTAGATCGTTTTGTCGGCGACCACCGTATCCCCTTGCTTTCCTTCACCGGCTCCACGGCCACGGGGCGCAGAGTTGCCGTCAGTGTCGCCGAGCGCTTGGGGCGGAGCCTTTTGGAGTTATCCGGCAACAATGCCGTCATCGTCGATGAAGCGGCCGATCTTGCACTGTGCATCCCGGCCATCGTGTTCGGCGCGGTCGGCACCGCCGGACAGCGCTGCACCAGCACGCGGCGGTTGATCGTCCATGAGAGCCTCTACCATGAAGTGGTCAGGCGCCTCATTGCCGCTTACGGACAAGTAAGCATCGGCGATCCCCTGGAGCCGGCGACGCTGATGGGACCCCTGATCGATGAAGCCGCCGTGGCAGCCTTCGATCAGGCGGTGGCGGAGGTAAAAGCCCTGGGAGGCGAAGTGCTCCATGGCGGCCGCCGCATCGTAGGACCGGGGCATTTCGTGGAGCCGACCTTAGTCCGCGCGGAAAACCACTGGCCCATCGTGCAGCGCGAAACCTTTGCGCCGATCCTTTATATCATGACGTATCGAACCCTGGACGAGGCGATCCGGCTGCAGAATGCGGCTGCTCAAGGTCTCTCCTCCGCGATTTTCACGCGAGATCTGCTTCGCGCCGAGTACTTTTTGTCGGCGGCCGGCAGTGATTGCGGTATCGCCAACGTCAATATCGGTACCTCGGGCGCGGAGATCGGCGGCGCTTTCGGCGGCGAGAAGGATACCGGCGGCGGGCGCGAGGCCGGCTCGGATGCCTGGAAGGCTTACATGCGGCGGCAGACCAACACCATCAACTGGGGCCACGAACTACCGCTGGCGCAAGGAATCAAGTTCAACTTGGAACGGGAATGAACGATCAGGGACTCTACTACGCCGATTATCTCCAGCTCGACCGGCTGCTGCAGGCACAACAGCCCGAAAGCGGCAAACGCGGCGGCGCGGAAGCTCATGACGAGATGCTGTTCATCATCACACATCAGGCTTACGAGCTCTGGTTCAAGCAAATCCTGCACGAGCTCAAGTCGGTGCTCGACCTGTTCGCCTCGGTGCCCATGGATGAACGCAAACTCGGCATAATCGTCGCCCGTCTGGAGCGGGTGGTGGCCATCCAGAAGCTGATCAATCAGCAGATCGGCATCCTGGAGACCATGACGCCGCTGGATTTTCTCGATTTCCGCAATGAGCTGATTCCGGCTTCCGGGTTTCAGAGCGCTCAGTTTCGGGAAATCGAGCTGCGCCTAGGGCTACGCGCCCGGCTGGCGCCCACCGCGTTCAGCCGCCTGGCAGCTGACGACCGCGACCGTCTGCAACGGATCGCGCGCGAAACCAGCCTGTTTGAGCATATCGATGCCTGGCTCGCCCGCACCCCGTTTCTCGAGTTCGAAGGTTTCAACTTCTGGGAGAGCTACCGGCAGGCGGTTGCAGTCATGCTGGAAACGGATCGGCGTTCGATCCTCGGCAATCCGCTCCTCTCCTCCGCAGAAACTGCGCAGCAGCTCGCCGAGCTGGAAAGCACCCGGCGCACATTCGACCGTCTGTTCGAGCCGGACGGTTTTCGCATGCTGAGGGAGCAGGGCGTGTTCCAGCTTAGTCAGGCTTCGGTGCTGTCCGCTCTCTTCATCAATCTTTACCGGGACGAGCCGATTCTGCACCTTCCGTTCCGGCTGCTGACCCATCTGATGGACCTCGATGAGCAGCTCACCGCCTGGCGCAGCGGCCACGCTTTGATGGTGCAGAGAATGTTGGGCGGCAAGATCGGCACCGGAGGCACCAGCGGGCACGACTATCTTCGCCGCACCGTAGAGAAAAAACGGATTTTTGCGGATTTGTACAATCTCTCGACGTTCCTCATTCCGCGTTCGGCGCTGCCGGTTCTGCCGTCTCGCCTGAGGCGGCATCTCGGCTTCTCTTTCACGGGCGAGCCGCGTGTATAAGGCGTATTACCGGCGCTTTCTCGAACTGCACCGAGGGGAGCTCCACTTCACGGCTCACAGTCACCACTATTGGCCCGACGTGACGCGCGAGGCGCAGCTCGAGTACTGGGACGATGCGGCCCGCCACGTCGATGGCAAATGGGATTATCTCTACCGGGCCGTCATTCCGGAAACCCAGCGCCACATCGCGCGGATGATTGGCTCGAAAACTCCGCAACAAATCGTATTCGCGCCGAATACCCATGAGTTTGTCTGTCGCCTGCTCTCCTGTTTCGAGCCGGGACAGCCCTTAGCGATACTGACCAGCGATAGCGAATTTCACAGCTTTCAGCGTCAGCTTAGCCGTCTGGCCGAATATTCCTGGATCAAGCTTCGGCGGGTCGCGGCGGAGCCGATCGAGGGATTCAATGAGCGATTGCTGGCGGCCCTCGCCGAGGCGCCGTATCAGTTTATCTTTTTGAGCCAGGTCTTCTTCAATTCAGGACTGGTGGTGCCGCACTTGGTGCAATTCATGGAAGAGATCAAGCGATGCGCGCCTGAAAGCGCGCTGATAACGCTGGATGGCTATCACGGTTTCTGTGCCCTGCCGACCGGCATCGCGGCGTTTTCCGACCGTGTCTTTTATCTGGCGGGCGGCTATAAGTATGCCCAGGCGGGGGAAGGCGTGTGTTTTCTCCACGTCCCGCCTGGCTGCCGATTGCGGCCGGTCAACACCGGCTGGTTCGCAGAATATGCTCGGTCGTCCACCCCGCAGACCGATCACGTCTTCTATCCCGACAATGCCCGGCGATTTGCCGGGGCAACTTTCGATCCCAGCGGAATTTACCGTTTGCGGGCGGTTCTGCGACTCTTCCAAACGCTCGGGCTCGAGATAAGGGACGTTCATCGATACGTGGCGTCCTTGCAGCAGCGCTTTATCAGCCGCCTCGAAGAGCTGCATCACCCGGTGTTCAATGAAAGCGCCCTGCTCTACCGACGCGGCCAAGCGCACGGCCACTTTCTGACGTTTCAACTGGATTCGCCGGAAACGGCCGAGCGCTGGGTGGCTGAGCTCCAGCGACGACAGATTTTTGTCGATTATCGCGGCAGTCGCCTGCGCTTCGGCTTTGGCCTTTACCATGATCTGGACGACATTGATGCGCTGTGTCGCCGTCTTCGCCATCGCGCAGGATGAAATCGCCCGGCGCATTTGGTACGATCAGTGGACAGCGGTCTTCGATGGCTCCCCACGATGAATTGAGCAGTAGCCGCCTTCTCCGCCCCGGATGACGGAAACCCGAGACAGCCGCTTCGGTCTGTACAGGGGCCTGCCGGCTCGCAGCGATTTGCGGATCAACCTTCCGCTCTGGATTGGCAAAAAGGTGAAACGATGAACATTGGAATAGACAAGAAAGCCGACAAAACCATCCTGACCTTGCAAGAAGAGCGCATCGATGCGCACAATTCGGCGGAGCTCAAAGACTATCTTCTGCGCCTACTGGAAAATGGCGCGGAGGATGTGGTCGTGAACCTGCAGGCGGTGCGGTTTATCGACAGCTCCGGTCTCGGCGCGCTGCTTTCAGGTTACAAGAACGCCAATCTGCGTCAGCGTCGGCTGGTATTGGCGGGCCTCCAGCCGAGAGTTCAATCCATGTTCGAACTGACCCGCCTGCACCGGGTATTCGATATCTACCCAAACCTCCAGGAGGTTTTGGCCGATGATGACCGGGCTGACTCGGCAAACCGCAGCCATTCCCAATAGATGAGCGCTACGCCAACTGGCCGCTTTGCCTTGACCGATCCCGATTTAGGGGGCTGTTATGTCTCATACCGATATCAACGTAGACGTCGTGGTTCCGAATCAGACGCGTTATCTCGGTCTGATCGGCAATATCGCCGAGCAGGTGGCCAAAGAGCTGGACGGCTATCCTGGTGATCGTGATATGCTCGCGTATCATCTCAACCTGGCGCTGACCGAAGCGATGGTCAACGCCATCGAGCACTCGGCTCCCGGGGATGAGAAAAAAACCGTGCGCGTATGCATTCATCTCGAGGACAACAACGTCTGCATCCGGGTCTACGACCAGGGACAGGGTTTCGACTTGAACACGGTGCCCGCACCCAATTTCGAGGAGCTGGGCGAACGCGGACGCGGCATTTTCGTGATCCGCAACGTGATGGATTCGGTGAACTATCGTAAAACCGACAGCGGCAATGTGCTCGAAATGCGAAAAAGACTGGCCTGAGCAGCGGCTCGCCCATTGGCTGTGAAGGCGCCACCCGGGTCTTTCGCCTGGTCCTGGCAACGGCGGTTCGAGGCGCTGCTCGAGCGGGCGGTCGGGAAACCGCGCGCTGCACCGCTGGCCCAGCGCTATTTGGATGCAATCCCTGGGGAATACCGCTCGCGCGTGTCGTTCTCGCTCGCGGTGCGCGATTGCCTGCGGCTGGAGCAGGTGCGGCAGAGCGGCGCCGAAGCGGTCGATCTGTGGAAACCGGCTTCCGTAGAGTCCACGCCTTATCGCCTGCAGCTCTATTGCATCAAGGAACGCTATCTGGATGAAATCATGCCGTTCCTGCAGAACTTGAATCTTCGCATCCTCGATCAGGTCCAGTTTGCCATGGATTTCGGCGAACACCGCTTGTTCATCCGTAGCTTCACCGTAGAGGCGGCGGATGAGGCGGCGTTGCGGCTGCGACAGCTGAAGAAACCCCTGCTCGAGGCGCTGGGCGCTCTCCTGGCCTCGCGGGTCGAAAACGATGCGTTGAACGGGCTGTTGATCCTCACCGCTCTGTCGTGGGAAAAAATCGACATTTTTCGCGGTTATCGCAACTATTTCTTTCAGCTCGGCAGCCGATTCACGCGGTCCCGCTTCCACCAGGCGCTGCTGGCCAACCCCGGGGTCGCCTCGTTGCTGTTTCGCTATTTCGAAGCCCGCTTCAAGCCCGAGGAACGCTGGACCCGTCTTGATCGACGCGAGGAAGAGGCCCTTTCGCCCGTCCGCCAGCAGCTTCTTGGCGCGCTGGATGAGGTGGCGGATATCAACCAGGACCGCATCCTGCGCGACCTGTTCAACCTCATCGACGCCACGTTGCGCACCAATTACTACCTGCGCCAGACCAGCGATGGCTACTTCTTTGCGGTTAAGATCGATAGCCTGGGCGTGATCAACATGCCGTCACCGAGACCGCTGTTTGAGATCTACATCCACGGGCCCGGCATGGAGGGCGTGCATCTGCGCGGCGCCAAGGTGGCGCGCGGCGGACTGCGCTGGTCCGATCGGCCCGATGATTTTCGCAGCGAGGTACTCGATCTGATGCAGACGCAGATGAGCAAGAACGCACTCATCGTGCCGCAGGGCGCCAAAGGCGGGTTCGTTCTCAAGACAGCCTGCAGGGACAGCGCGGAATGTCGCCGGCTGGCCAGACAAGCGTACATTCTTTTTATCCGCGGGCTGCTCGACCTGACCGACAATCTATGCCATGACACCGTCGTGCATCCGCCGCAAGTCGTTTGCTACGATGGCGCCGATCCTTACTTGGTCGTGGCCGCCGACAAAGGGACTGCGCACTTGTCCGACACCGCCAACGCGGTCGCCAAGGAGTATCACTTCTGGCTGGACGATGCGTTCGCCAGCGGCGGGTCCCACGGTTATGATCATAAAAAGCTGGGCATCACGGCGCGCGGAGCGTGGGAATGCGTCGGGCGCCATTTCCGCGAACTTGGACGCGACATTGAGCGCGAAGCGTTTACCGTGGTCGGCATCGGCAGCATGGATGGCGATGTATTCGGCAATGGCATGCTGCTGTCCCGCAACATCCGGCTGCTGGCCGCGTTCGGCGCCCAGCATATCTTCCTCGATCCCGAGCCCGACGCCGGCGTGTCCTACGGCGAGCGGCGGCGTCTGTTCGAGCTGCCCGCTTCGACTTGGGAGGATTATGATGCGCACCTGATCTCACCGGGCGGCGGTGTGTTCCGGCGTGACGCCAAGGATATCCCGCTGGCGCCCGAAGTCCGCCGTTGGCTCGGCGTCCGCCATCTCTCCATCGACGGTGAAGGCTTGATTCGCCTGCTGCTGACGGCGCCTGCGGACTTACTCTGGCTGGGCGGTATCGGCACCTATATCAAGGCCAGCAGCGAGCTTAACGAAGAGGTGGGCGACCGCGTCAACGACAGCGTGCGGGTGGATGCCAGCCAGTTACGGGCGAAAGTGGTGGGCGAAGGCGCGAATCTCGGCTTCACCCAGAATGCCCGCGTCGAGTACGCGCTGAACGGTGGCCGGATCAATACGGATGCGGTGGACAATTCAGGCGGGGTCGATCTGTCGGACCATGAAGTCAACCTGAAAATCCTCATGGCGCGTCTCCAGCAGCAAGACGTGATCGCGGGTGAGAACGAACGTGATCGCTGGCTGGCCGCCGTCACCGCTGAAGTGTGCGGCTTGGTGCTGGCTCATAACCGCGCGCATAGCCAGTGCTTGTCGCTGGATTTGGAGCGCTGCCGGCGAGACTCTGAAGCGTTTCTCGATTTGGCCGAATATCTCGAACACGCCGGCTTGCTGGACCGGCAGGCGGAATCTTTCCCGAGTCGCAAGGACGTGCAGGCGCGGCTCGGCCAGGGGCTGATGAGACCGGAACTGGCGGTACTGATGTCCCATAGCAAGCTGGCGCTCAAAAACGCGCTTTTGGCCGATGACGCGTTTCTCGTCACCGAAGGATTACGCGAACTGTATGCGAATTATTTTCCCGCGCCGATTCGGAAAGCTTTCGGGGCCCGTTTGGGCGAGCATCCGCTCGCCCGCGAAATTACCGCCACACGGGTCTGCAATACGGTGATCGACCAGGCTGGTTCATCGTTCCTGACCTGGGTCGAAGAAGTCAGCGCCGAGCTCCTGATCGATGCCGTATCGGCCTATCTGACCTTCGACCAGCTACTGGACGGCGCCGTAGTGCGCGCTCGGATCGCCGAGCAGCGCGGCGCCCTGCCGACCGATCGCGAGCTGGCTCTGCTGCTGTCGCTCGAAGACGCTCTGGCGCGTCTTTGTCGCTGGGCGTTGAATCGCGGCGAACGGATGCAATTGAGCGCCTCGGCATTGGCCAGCTGGCGCGACTGCTTCGAGCAGCTCCTGCAGCACCGCGCCGAGAACCTTTTGGCAGCGGAACGCCTTTCCATCGACGAGCGGCTTGCCTTGCTGGCACAGGAAGGCTTTTCCGAGCGCGAAGCGCGACGTCTGGTGTTGCTGGACCGCCTGAGCGATTTCCCGGCATTGGTGGACTTGACCCAGCAATCCGGTGAGCCGTTCGCCAAGGTGGTCCAGTTATACGAGGCGGTTACCGGTTATCTGGGACTCGGCCGCGCGGCCGCGCTGCTGCGCGGCGCCGGCGCGCGCGAGAGCGGACAGGCCCATGCGGTGGGGGTGTTAGAGGATCGCTTGAGCAGCGGTCTTGGACGCCTTTGTCTCACCCTGCTGCGGGCGCGAAGTTGCGATCCTGGGACGTTCTTCGCCCGCCACGGCCAACTTCAGCGCTTGGCCCGAATCCGGCGCTTTCGCGAAGAGCTGAGCCTCGCCCAGCCGGCCTCGCTCCTCCCGCTTGCGGCGCTGATCGCCGAACTGGACGGGCTGGCCGACGCCTGTTCGGCACGTTTAGAGCACCTTTAGCACGACCATGCTGATGTCGTCCTCGAGCCGTCGGTTGCGGCAGAAAGCGCGCAGCTCGTCCAGCAACTTCTCGATCAGCGCCCGCGGCGCATGCTGCTGATGGGCCGTGAGCGCCCTGCATAGGCGCGGTATGCCGAAAAACTCGCCTTGCTCATTGCGGGCTTCCGTGACGCCGTCGGTGTACAAGAGCACGGCGTCGCCTTTCCGCAGCATTACACTTTTCTCCTCGAAAGCGACTTTGCGGTTGACGCCGAGGATCAGCCCTTCCGCGTCCAGAGACTCACAACCAGTGTCGTCTAGGCGCGCAAGCAGGGCGCAGTTGTGACCCGCGTTGGCGTAGCTAAGTCGCCGCGTACGCAGCTCATATTTGAGATAGAACATGGTGATGAACAGGTCCGTGCCCGCCAGGTCCTCGTACAGCAGTTCATTCAAGATGCCCAGGATCCGGGCGGCGCTGTGAGGTGCGCGGCCATTCCGGGTTTTGCGCATTTCCGCCTTGAGCGTGCTGCGCGCTTCGGTCATGATCAGGGCGGCGCCCACGTTATGGCCGGAAACATCCGCGATGACGATATCGACGCTGTCGCCGGCCGTAAAATAATCAAAATAATCGCCGCCCACGTGGCCGACCGGCAGGCATACGCCGGCGACCTCCACCTCCTCCAGACGCAACGGTTTCTTTGGCAACAGCGATAGCTGAATCTGTTTCGCGATTTCCAGCTCGTGGCGCTGTTCCTCGGCGCGCCGGCGCTCGGTCACATCAGTGTGGATGCCGATATAATGCGTCAGCTTGCCGCTTTCATCGCGTACTGGCGAGAGCAGCAGTTCATTCCAAAACGGCGTGCCGTCTTTGCGGTAGTTTTTCAGCATGACTTCACAATCGCGTCCCT
>CADDZF010000064.1 GCA_902812445.1 Methylococcaceae bacterium
GCCCGAACCGCTCGTGCCGTTCCATGATGTCATGCACCTCTTCAGTGTGAGAGACCGTATCGGCGGCGCCGAAGCCTGCAATGACCGCCGCCAGCGCACCCAGGGTGCCGAGATACAGCATGCCGCTGGCCACCGCCCTGATGTCTTGACGTCTGAGCAGCAGACCCAACATTTCGGTAAGGATAAAAGCGGTGAACAGCGCCAGCGGAAAATGCACCAAGAGCGGGTGCAGATTGGCCATCGCACCGAGACCCGGGAAAAGCTTTGGAATCAAGTCTTGCATGTTGAAAGCTCAAGATGAGCGAAGCGTTTGCATTCAAAGAGAATAATCTGTAAACATAGGCCGGTACAAGCGCACCTTAGAATCAGACCGTAGGTCAGGGCTCTCGTTTCCCGGACCCTGACCTTGCCAGGTCATCGCACCAGCGCTGCGCAGTTTAGCCGCCGGCCCTACACGACTTCAGCCGCCATGCCCGAGACCGATACTCTGCTCGCCGACTGGAAAGAGCGCGCCTTGAATTTTGAGCGAGAGATCAAAAAAGCCGTGATCGGACTGGATTACGCCATCCGCCAGATCACCCTGGCGATTTTCGCGCGCGGCCACGTCATGCTCGAAGGCGACGTCGGCGTCGGCAAGACGACCCTGCTGCGCGGTCTGGCCCGCGCCATCGGCGGCGCCTACGAGCGTATCGAAGGCACCATTGATCTGATGCCGAATGACCTTTTGTATCGCACTTATATCAACCAAGAAGGCAAGCCGCAGGTCGATCCGGGGCCGATCGTCCGCCATGGCGAAGCGCTTTCCACCTTTTTCTTCAACGAAGTCAACCGCGCCCGCCCGCAGGTGCACTCGCTGCTTCTGCGCGTCATGGCCGAGCGTAGCGTAACCGCCTTCAACCGGGAATATGCCTTTCCCCACCTCCAAGTGTTCGCCGACCGCAACCGTGTCGAGAAAGAGGAAACCTTCGAGATTCCCTCGGCCGCCCGCGACCGTTTCCTGATGGAGCTGCACATCGCAACGCCAAACGACCCGGCGCTGCAGCGGGCGCTGATATTCGATCCCCGATTCCATGACGTGGACCGCCTGATCGAGACTATACGGCCCGGCATTCTGCCATACCGGGAACTCGGCGGCGTTGCGCGCATCATTCAGCACGAAATTCAGGCGAGCGAAACACTGCAGCGGTACGCGTTGGATCTCTGGCAGGCGACGCGCAAACCCCAGCAGTATGGAGTTCGCTTGAGTGGCGTCGATATGGACCAACTGATTCTGGCCGGTGCCAGCGCCCGCGGCATGAGCATGATGATGCGGGCCGCGCGGGCGTCCGCCTGGCTGGATGGCCGCGGCGATGTGCTGCCGGAAGACGTTCAAGCCGTGTTTCCGGAGACCACGGCGCACCGGATTTTTTTCAACCCGGTCTACGAGCTTCGCCGCTCCTCGTTGATCGGCGAGATGATGGAGGGGATTCTGCAGCGGGTGGCGACGCCTTGAGCTTCGATCTACCGATAGTGGAGCGCAGGGGATGACAGGCGAGCCGGTTTGTCTTATCGTTGGTTGCGGAAAGTTACCCGAGAACGTTAAGGAGAAGGCTATGACGCTGCAACCGAATTTAATCATAATGACCGTGCTTTGTGTGACTGCCAGTTGGCCGGCATCCGCCGCCGAGGGACAGCCCGAAGGGGGCGCTACGATGAAACCGCCGATGCAAGGATCGCAAGACGCGATGGACAAGCAGATGCAGGAGATGCAGGATCACATGCTGAAGATGCACGATCTCATGCACCGGATTCGCGAGGCCAAGGATCCCCAGGAGATTCAGCGACTGAAGCAGGAGCAGCTCTCCCTGATGAAGGCGCATATGCGCGATATGAAAAGGCACGGACCTTCAAGAATGGAAGGCCACATGGAAGAGCGCAGGCCCGAGATGCCGCGCTAGCTTCGGCCCGTCGGCCTCCCGTGCGGCACGCTGGTCGCGGCACGGGGGGCGGCGCCTGCGTGTGAGCGCCAATGAAGGCTAAGGAGCGCCGAGGTTTTTTAAGGCTCTAAGGACGGCGCTCGCGTGTTTCATCAGCCATGATTGCCGAGTTCCACTACCAAATCGCCTGGCGCTCCCGCAGTGCGCATCCGGGACATCACAAGAGCGCACACGCGGGCGGCGGCTTTGAATTTTACGGCCACGCCTCGTTGTTGTCCTATCCCGATCCGCGCCATCTGGATGTGCACGCGACGCTAAACGATCCATTTGGTCAGTTCATGGTACGCACGTTCCGCCAGCGCAGTGCGATTCCGGTTTATGTGATCGCCGATCTCTCCGCTTCCATGATGTTCCACGACAAGCTGGAGCGGCTCGCCGATTTCGCCGCGGCCGTGGCCTATTCCGCCTACCGTACCGGCGACCCATTCGGCTTCATCGGCGGCGACAGTCAATTACGCTGGGAGCTATTCCTGCCGCTGCGCTGGTACAGAGGTGTGGCGCTGGAGCTTTATGATCGATTGCGCAGCTTGCAACCGACCGGCTCGGGCACCGCGGGCCTGGCTCAGGCCGCCGAGTACCTCGGCGCACAACGAGCCCTGGTGTTTCTCGCGTCCGATTTTCATGTTCCGCTGGCTGAACTTTCCACGCTGCTGGATACTCTGATACACCACGACGTGATCCCGGTGGTGCTCTGGGACAGTCGCGAATACCGGCATCTACCGCCTTGGGGCCTCATGCAGTTTATCGACGCGGAAACCGGACAACAGCGTCGCGTCCTCATGCGCCCGGATCTACGCCACCGGTTTTTGCGAGCCTTCGTGCGGCGCCGCCGGGAGCTGAGGCGCCTGTTCATGAACCACGGCCGCGAACCCTTTTTCCTCATCGATCGCTTCGAGGCTGACGCGCTGACGCGTTATTTTTATCAAGCCTGACCATGGCTACGCTGCCGCCAATCTGGACCGCAACGCTCGTTCGCTGCTTCTGCCTGGAAGCAATGCTGTGGGCTGGCCTGGCTGGGGCGGATAGTGAGCCGCCACGCGAGCCGTTCCACAGCGTGGGGTTGTCCGCGCCGCGGACCTTCGGCTATGTCCTCGGCGATGTGATCGAGCATGAAATCGCCGTTTCTATCGAGCGGCCTTACACGCTGGAAACCGCGTTGCTGCCAAAGCCGGGGCAGGTCAATGAGTGGCTCGAAGTCAGGGCGGTGGACACCCGCGGGCGCCGGCAGAAGAACCGGAACGATTACGTGATCGGGATTCGTTATCAGATATTCAGGGCGACCAAGGCTACCGAAGCCGTGACCATCCCGGCCGTGCCACTGCACTTTCACTCGGATGCCGGCAGTTTTGAAGACCGGACGCCGGCGTGGCAGTTTACTTTGGCGCCTTTGATTCCCAGCCGCGCCAGAGATGATGAAATCGTCATTCGCCCGGATCGGGAACCGATGCCATATGCCGTGGCTCCTTCCGTGCGGGTGCTCGGGCTTTCGCTGGCGGGCGTTCTGGCGGTGTCGTGTTACCTTGCCTGGCGGTGCGACGCGCTGCCATTTCGGAACAGGAATCGGGGGCCGTTCGCCAATGCCCTGCGCGCTATGCAGCAGCTCGGAAAGCGGCCGCCGGCGGCCGAGTCCTACCGCGCTGCGTTGCGTTTGCTGCATCGGGCGCTCAACGATACCGCTGGAGAAACCGTGTTCGCCGGACGGCTCGAACATTTTTTCCGGCACCAGCCGGCATTCGCCGCCTCGAGGGAGAAACTGGCCCGGTTTTTCCGGCTCTCGCAACAGATGTTTTTCACCTCGCCGGCGCCGCCGATCCCAAACGAGTACCCGTTAGCCTGGCTCGAAACGCTGTGCCGGGAGTGCCGGGCGATCGAGAGAAACAGCCGGTGAGCCTCGCGTTCCTGCAGCCCTGGCTGCTCGCGCTTTCGCTGTTGGCCGTGATCCCTTTCCTGCGGACGGGCCAGAAGGCGCTGACCTACTCCAGCGTGGCCCTGATCCCGGAGGACCGGCTGTCGAGGGCGGTTGATTGGCTGATCCGATGCGCCGCGGCGGCGAGCATTCTGTGCCTGGCAATTGGCCTGGCGGGGCCCTATGCGCGTGAACAGTGGATCGAGAAATTCGGTACCGGAGCGCATATCGTGCTGCTGCTCGATCGTAGCAGCAGCATGAACGACAACTTTTCCGGCCGCCACATGGGCGGAGGGGTCTATGAGTCGAAAAGCGCCGCCGCGCGCCGGATGCTCAGCCAATTCGTCAGCCGCCGGCAAGACGATTTGTTCGCCATGATCGCGTTCAGCGCTTCGCCGATCTACGTACTGCCGCTGACCCAGGATCGCGCGGCGATCGCAGCCGCTATCCGGAGCGCCGGTGGTCGCGGTCACGGACTGACCAACATCGCGCCCGGCCTCGCCATGGCGCTCTCACAGTTCGCGGGTCAGCCCGTTACCGGCTCGCGCATCATTCTCTTAGTTTCTGATGGCGCCGCCCGCATCGAGGAGGAAACCCGCGAGCAACTCAAGCACGCTTTTCGCGAGAACCAGGTCGCACTGTACTGGATTTATCTGCGCAACCCGACCGGTGCCCGGCTAGCCCAAAAGCCAAAAAACCTGGCTAGCGGCACGACCCCCGAATATTTCCTGCACGAGTACTTCAATACCATGGGCGTGCCTTATCGAGCCTACGAAGCCGATAACCCGGAAGCCTTGAAGCGCGCGATCGCCGACGTCGAGCGACTGGAAAACCGGCCGCTGCGCTATCTCGAAAAGTTGCCGCGCAAGGACTTGTCGGGTCATTGCTATGCCGCCGCCCTGCTCGGCGTCGTGCTGTTGGCATTCGCCAAGGCAGGCGAAATCAGCGAGTGGCCGGCGTGATACGCCGATCCTGGCCGGTTTCAGGCAAGGCTCCCGGGTTGGCAGTCTGTCTATTGCTGGCTTTCTTGGCCGGCGCGGCTTTCGAGGGCTGGCGGCTTTATCGGCTTGCGACCTACAACCGCATGTTAGAGGACATCGCCCGCGTAGCGGTCAGCGAACACACACCCCCCGAAGTCATCTTCGCCAAGGCCAGACAACTCGACCGCCTGGGCGATTACCAGGAAGCGCTCAGGCTGTACAACAGCATCGAGAACAGGGGCGATGCTGCGTTCCGGGAGCGCGTCCTTTACAACATGGCGACGGTTTATCTGCGCGAGGCGGCGAAACACTGGAACGCTCAGGGCGTCTGGGCCTACGCTCAGGTCAATAGCCTGCTGGAGCGGGCAGAGGACGGCTACCGCGAGGTGCTGCGAATGAATCCCGGCAATTTCGACGCGCGCTATAACCTGGAATACGCCTACCGCATCACGCCGCCGCCAAAGGACACCGGAAAGGCCGACTGGCGTGGCTCCAAAAGCAGCGTGTTTGCTACGCTGCCCGGCATTCCGGGAGGTGGCCCTTGATCTTCCACCGATGGAAGCGGAGTGGATCATTCTGGCTGCTGATTCTCGCCGCGCTGGCGTTGGCGCTCGCCCTGCTGAGACCAACGCTGCGCTTGCCCCAACCCGTCTACCGCTACGTATTCGTCGTCGATATTACGCAGAGCATGAACGTCCGCGATTATCACGTAAAAGACTTGCCGGCCGACCGTCTTTCCTTCACCAAGGCCGCCCTGCACAAGGTGCTGGAGGACCTGCCCTGCGGCTCGGAAGCCGGCCTCGGTCTGTTCACGACGCAGAACGTTCAGTTATTGTTCGAGCCGATCGAAATCTGCGAGCATCTGTCCGTGATCAATGATGTGCTCGCGCACATCGACTGGCGTATGGCCTGGGCGGCGAACAGCCATATCGCCCAAGGACTCTACGCCGGTATCAGGGAAACCCAGAAGTTGGGCGATGAGACTCGTCTGGTATTCATTACCGATGGCCAGCAGACCCCGCCGCTGCCGCAACGCCCGGTGTTTCAGGGCAAGCCCGGCGCGGTGAAGGGATGGCTCGTTGGCGTCGGCGGGCTCGGTCCCGCGCCGATCCCGAGAATGGACATGGACAACCGCAGCATCGGTTTCTGGAAGAAGAGCGATATCGCCATGACCCGCGTCGGCGATGCTGGCGCGTCAGGAGCGAATACAGGCGCCAGCCGGCGCGCCGATCAAGATCGCGAGCTCTATCTCTCCAGCCTTGATGAGACGGAATTGAAAGCGCTGGCCGGCATTACCGGCCTTCGCTATCATCGCCTGGAAAGGCCGGGAGCGCTCAGCGCCGCCTTGCGCGCGCCTGAATTTGGGCAGATGAGACCGGTCGCTGCGGATCTACGCTGGGTGCTGGCGACGTGGGCGCTGGCAGCGGTTCTGGTGCCCTACCTGCCGAGTCCGCGCGCCAGCTCTAAACGAGGTTGAGAAGGCATGTCGACAGGTAAGCTATTCATCCTATTGGGTTTGGCGCTGGCCGCTTTGGGCTTGATTTTGGTCTATGCGCCCGGTCTGTTCGGCTGGTTCGGCCGCTTGCCCGGCGACATTAGGATTGAAGACGAGAACCGATCGATCTTTATTCCCATCACCTCGATGATCGTGATCAGCATCGTGTTGACGCTGGTGATCAACCTGTTTTTTCGCCGCTAAAGCAATGCGCCAAAACCGTTGGAATGCGATCTGGCGCGACAAGATGAACCGATTGACTCGAGTTCGCCCCCGGGGGGAAGCGGGCTTTGGCAGGCAGCCGCCGTCAGGCAGCCTGTACCGGCATGGCGTGTCCGGTACTGATGATGTGATTTTTTTCGTTGAGATAAATCAGAGCCGGCTGGTAATTGACCAGCTCGTTTTGGGCGAGCGCCACATAAGCGCAGATGATCACGATGTCGCCCGGCGCCGCCAGGCGAGCCGCGGCACCATTCACCGAAACGATGCCGGAAGCGTCCTCGGCGCGAATCGCATAAGTGGTAAAACGCTGCCCGTTATGAACGTTATAAATGTGTATCTGTTCATAGTCGCGAATACCCGCCTGATCCAGCAGCCAACCATCGATGGCGCAGGACCCTTCGTATTCGAGTTCCGAATGCGTTACACGCGCCCTGTGCAACTTGGCTTTCAACATAGTTGTCTGCATAACAGTAACCTGTCAGGCCGGAGTGATTTAAGGAAGCAAATTATCTATCAATATTCCAATGCCAGCAATCTACCCATGGCATTCCTGGTAAAACAATGAATTTTCAACGCAGTTCGAGTTTCATATTGTCGATCAAGCGCGCTTTACCCAACCAGGCCGCAACCAGGATAATTACCGATTTATGGTCTCTTTCGGCGACTTCAAGGTCCTCGCTGCGCCGGATGCTAAAATAGTCCGGCCGAAATCCCCGCTCCTCCAGACGTTGAAGAAACTGCCGTTCCAGCGCGCGAAAATTCCGATCGCCCTGTCGTATGGCGCTTTCGGCCTCGCGTAGCGATCGGTAAAGCTGGGACGCTCGCGCTCGTTCCGCGGGCTCGAGATAGGCGTTCCTTGAGCTCATGGCCAAGCCGTCGGCTTCCCGCACCGTCGGTACGCCCTGTATACGGATGGGAAAGTCGAGATCGGCGACCATGCGCCGGATGATGATCAACTGCTGATAATCCTTCTCGCCGAAAACCGCCACATCCGGCTGCACCAGGTTGAACAGCTTGCAAACGATGGTGGCGACGCCGCGGAAATGTCCTGGCCTGAACGCACCGCAAAGCTCGCCAGAAAGGCCGGGCACCTCGACAAAACTCATCGATTGCACGGCAGCTGGATACATCACCTGAGCTGTCGGCATGAACAGTACGTCCGCTCCGCGCGCGCGCAAACCTTCGGCGTCCTCCAACGGCGTCCGCGGATAGCCGGCGAAATCTTCCCCGGCGCCGAACTGCGCGGGATTGACGAAGATGCTTACCACGACGCGCTTGGCGAGCCCTCGGGCCACTTTCAGCAGTTCCCAGTGCCCGGCGTGCAAATTGCCCATGGTCGGCACCAGCGCGATGCCCTCACCTGCGGCGCGCCAGGCGGCGATCATCGCTCTGAGCGCATCGCTAGTTTCGATGGTCTGCACGTCACTGATAGCTCTGTTCAGCCGATGGAAAATTGCCCGCCCGTACGGCGGCGACATAGGCTTTGACGGCAGCAGCGATATCGCCCGCCCCGATTAGAAAATTGCTGGAAAACTTCGGTCGCTTGCCCGGAGTGATGCCGAGCATATCGTAAAGGACCAGCACCTGGCCGTCGCAGGCAGCTCCGGCGCCAATGCCGATGGTCGGTATGCTGAGTGCGCGGGTGACCTCCGCCGCAAGCGGCGCCGGCACGCATTCCAGCACCAGCAGGCCGGCGCCGGCCTGCTGCAGCAATTCCGCGTCTTCGACGAGCGCACGGGCGGCGCTCTCCCCCCGTCCTTGCACGGAGTAACCGCCCAGGTGATGAATCGACTGCGGCAGCAGGCCCAAGTGGGCGCAGACCGGAATATTGCGGTCGACCAGATAGTTGACGATCTCGCCCCGCTGGCGCCCGCCTTCGAGCTTCACCATTTGAGCGCCCGCGCGGATCAGCCGGGCAGCATTGTCGGCCGCTGGCTCGGGCGCCGGATAGCTCATGAACGGCAGGTCAACGACCAGCACGGCGCGCTTCAGGCCGCGCGCCACGCAGCGGGTATGGTAGGCCATATCATCGACGGTGACCGGCAGAGTGGTTTTCTGACCCTGGACGACCATGCCGAGCGAATCGCCCACCAGCACGACGTCGATCCCCGCTTCATCGAGTAGCTGACCAAAACTGGCGTCATAGGCGGTCAGGACAGCGATCTTCTCGCCGCGCCGTTTCATTGCCCCGAGCTCGGGCACACTTAGCGCCTTAGTCACGTTCGATCCGCCTCAGCCCATTGCGCGGGCAGCGCCGCACCAGTTCGGCAAGCGATCCCTGGCCGACGATTTGCAGGTCCGGTGCGATTTCCTGCAGCGGATACAGCACGAACGCGCGCCGTGCAAGACCCGGATGGGGGACCGTCAGGATTGCGCTATCGATCACCGCCTGATCGTATAGCAAAAGGTCGAGATCGAGCGTGCGCGGGCCCCAGCGCCTTCCACTACGCACCCGTCCGTGGGCGGCTTCGATGGCTTGCAGATGCATCAGCAACGTGTCCGCCGGGAGCGTCGTCATGACCGCCATGACCGCGTTGACAAAGTCGGGCTGATCGGCCGGACCCATCGGCGCGCTGCGATACAGGCTGGAAAACGCGATTTCCCGGATACCGTTGAGCCGGGCAATGTCGCGCCGGGCGGATCGAACTTGGGCGATCGGATCGTTCAAGTTGCTGCCGAGTCCGATATAGGCCACGACCGCCGGTTGACCGGCGAGGCTCATGGCTCGATCGGCCGCGGTTTGAGCGCCGGTTTTTTCTGGCGTCTTCCGCGCCTCGCCGGTTTGCGCCGCGTCTCGCGCGTCATCGCTTTCTGCTCCGCCTCATCGACCGCCTGGAAGCGCGTCCACCACTCGGCCAACTCACTATCGGCTTCCCCAGTCTCGGCGCGCAGCAAAAGGAAATCGTAGGCGGCGCGGAATCTGGGATGGTTGATCAGGCGGAAAGGCCGGCCGCCGCTACGGCTGTCAAAACGCAGCTGTAGCGACCACAGCTCACGCATCGGCTGTCCGACACTGCGCGGAAACGCGGTATGGCCGAGCTGGCGCGAAATCACTTCGGCGGCGACCTCCTGCAGCGCCAGCATATTGGCTTCACCCTGCCGGATTCTCATCTCGGTCTGCGCGCGAACCGGCTCCCACAGCAGGGCCGCAAACAGGAAATAAGGCGCCACCGGCTTGCCTTCCGCCCATCGCCGGTCGGTATTCTCCAGCGCCTTGGCCAGAAAGGTCAGCGGAAAACGCTCATTTTCGCCACTCAGGCAAGCGTCGGTTGCGGGAAAAAGCGCCTCGAACAACCGGTAGTGACGCAGCTGTTCGAAGGTTTGCACGGCGTAGCCCGACAAAAATAATTTCAGCACCTCGTCATAGAGGCGGGCGGGAGAAATCTGCCTGAGCAATCCCGCGAGCCTACCGATCGGCTCGGCACAGCTCTCGTGCAGCTTGAAACCCAGCTTGCCGGCGAAACGCACGGCTCGTAACATCCGCACCGGGTCTTCCCGATAGCGTGCATCGGGCTCGCCGATCAGCCGCAGGGTACCCGACCGGTGGTCTTCCATGCCTCCGACGTAATCGACCACGGAAAAATCACCGATATCATAATACAGCGCGTTGACGGTAAAATCCCGCCGCCAGGCGTCCTCTTCGATCGTGCCATAGACGTTATCCCGCAAAATACGGCCATTTTCCAGTACGCGGCCGCTGTTTTGAGGTTCGCTGGCCGAGCCGCGGAAGGTCGCGACTTCGACCACTTCATCGCCAAAATACACATGCGCCAAGCGGAAGCGGCGGCCGACCAACCGGCAGTTACGGAAGACGCTCCTGATCGCCTCCGGATGCGCATCGGTGACCACGTCAAAATCCTTGGGCTCGCGCCCGAGCAGCAGATCGCGCACGCAGCCGCCGACCAGATAGGCCTGATAACCCGCCTTGCGCAAGCGATACAGCACTTTCAGCGCATTGTCGCTGATCTGCGAGCGCGAGACCGTGTGCTCTGCCCGCGTATAGACCTTCGGGCCTGGCGGATTCGGCTTGATCGGTGACGGTCCGAACAGCTTCTTGACGATATTGAAAATGATGCCCGCGATCTCGAGGTAACTTATTAAAATAAGGTGGAAATATACCTTACCTGGCGAACATGCTCAATTGTCCTTTCATCGCAGCCGGTCAGCCTCGATGTCTCATGCCTTCCAATGTGCGGACGGGGATGTTGCGCGGCCGTTTGCCTCACGGCCGCAGGCGGCCAGGCGAAACTACGCTTTGGCAGCATTGTTCGGTCGCAGCGGAATGAGGTGGGCAAGATACCTATCGAGCGATGCGATATGGTCGTCACTTTAGGACGATCAAGCGGCCATGGAATTTGACGGTAGGTGCGACTTTAAGTCGGACTTTTACGGGTTCTGGCCAGCTATCCAGCGCCAACCAATCGATTCAAACTGGCGTCCCCAAGGGGAGTCGAACCCCTGTTACCGCCGTGAAAGGGCGATGTCCTAGGCCTCTAGACGATGGGGACAGATTAGGATGGGTTGGTGGAGCCAGGGAGGATCGAACTCCCGACCTCAACACTGCCAGCGTTGCGCTCTCCCAGCTGAGCTATGGCCCCGAATGGAAGCGCGCATTATAGGGAATGCGCTTTAGAGCTGTCCAGTCTTTTTACGGATGTAGTCGATTGCTCGCGTGATTCGAGCGAGCGTCTTGTCCCGGCCTAACAGTTCCAGCGTCACATCGATCGGCGGCGACACCGTGCTGCCGGTCACGGCGACCCGCAACGGCTGGGCGACACTGCCGAGCTTAACGCCGAGCAATTCCGCGGTGGCGGCGACCTGCTGATGGATGGTTTCCCTGTCCCAGCGATGCAGAGAGCCCAGCGCGTCCTGCAAGGCGGCGAACACATCGAGGCTGGCAGGCGTCAAGTTTTTCTGCGCCGCCTTGTCGTCGTAAGCGGCAAAATCTTGATAGAAATAGCTGCTGTTGCGAGCTATTTCGAGCAAGGTCTTGCAGCGCTCGCGCTGCGCTTTGACGACATCTACCGGATCGGGACCTGCGGTCGGATCGATGCCCGAGCGCCCCAGGTGCCAGCGCAAATGGTGGGCGACGTGTACCGGATCGCTGCTCATGATGTACTGGTGGTTGAGCCATAACAGCTTGTCCGCATTGAAGGTCGCTGCCGAATGGTTGATGGCGTCGATATCGAACAAGGCGACCATCTCGTCCACGCTAAAGATCTCTTGATCGCCGTGCGACCAGCCCAGCCGAACGAGATAATTCAGCAAGGCTTCGGGCAGATAGCCCTCATCCCGATACTGAATGACGCTCACCGCGCCGTGCCGCTTGGACAGGCGGGTGCCGTCCGCACCCAGAATCATCGGTACGTGGGCATAGTGCGGCGGCTCGGCGCCCAGCGCCCGAAGAATGTTGATCTGACGCGGCGTGTTGTTGAGGTGATCGTCGCCGCGAATGACGTGGGTGATCTTCATGTCCAGATCATCGACGACCACGGATAGGTTATAGGTCGGACTGCCATCCGCTCGGGCGATGACCAGATCGTCCAGTTCGCGGTTTTTGACGACCACGCGGCCCCGCACCAGGTCATCGATAACGACTTCGCCCTCATCAGGATTGCGAAAGCGGACGACCGGCTGCACGCCGTCCCGCGGCGCCTGACGCTGCCGACACAGACCGTTGTAACGCGGCTTTTCTTTGCGCGCCATCTGCGCCGTCCGCAGCGTATCCAACTCCTCCTTGGTGCAATAGCAACGATAAGCGTGTCCCTGGGCGATCAACGCTTGAATGGCCGCGTGGTAACGATCGAAGCGTTGGGTCTGATAAAACGGCCCCTCGTCATATTCCAGCCCGAGCCAGGTCATCCCTTCGAGGATGGCGTTTACCGAGTCGATCGTGGAGCGTTCGAGATCGGTATCCTCGATGCGCAGCACGAACGCACCGCCGTGTTTGCGGGCATACAGCCAGGAAAACAGCGCCGTACGGGCGCCGCCAATATGAAGATAGCCGGTGGGACTCGGCGCGAATCGCGTGCGAATGGTCATTAACCGTCCTGTCCGATTGACTGTGCGGGTTGGAAAATCGTCAGCTTGTGCTGAAATATGGTTATTCTATGGTATCAATGAACCCTAGCAGAAGCGTTTAACGTTCGATCGTGGCCACTCCGCCGAGCGCTACCTTGATGAGCCCGCCCAACCGACTGCTGTTGAAGTGCAGCCGGGATATGGAAGCGTCCCGGTTAATGCTGCCGACGCTACCCAGTATCTCGCTGAAAATCCGCAGGGTCATCAACGATAAAACCGCCAGTAACGGCAAGATCGCCAAAGTGGTTCAGATGGATCCAGTGATCACCGCTCGGCTCGTCCACATCGCCAACAGCCCGCTATATCGCGGCCGCCGAAACATCGAGAGCTGCCCGGAAGCGTTGACTCGTCTGGGCCTGCAAGCTGCCCAGCAGCTCATCACGAGCATCGCGTTGAAATCGGTGTTCATCGCCAAATCGGGATACGTTAGAAAGCGCATGCAGGATCTATGGACGCACAGCAGCTATGTCGCTGCCATTGCGGCGGTGCTCGCCCATAAAACGCCAGGCTTCGACCCGGACCGCGCCATGCTGGCAGGGCTTATCCATGATATCGGCAGCGTGCCCATTCTGGCGTATGCGGACCGGCACCCCGAACTCGTCAGAGATTCATCCGACATTGAACGAACGATACACGAACTGCGGGCGACCATCGGCATCCTGATCATGCGCAAATGGAGTTTCCCGGCCGATTTCGAGGATGTCACCCTGAATGCGGAAAACTGGTGGCGCGATGAGCATGGCGAAGCCGACTACACCGATCTGGTGATCGTCTCCCAACTGCACAGCCTTGTGGGAACCCTGGAGATTCACAGATACCCGAGACTGCAGGAGGTGCCAGCTTTCCGCAAGTTTATCGGCAGTGAGTCCGATACCGCACTCAGTCTGGACCTGCTCAGGCTGGCCAAGGACGAAATCTCGCAAGTCCGGCAGATGCTGGTCAATTGATTGCTCGCCACTAGGGCGCGAATATGAAGGTCTCGCCGATTCTCTCCACTGTATTCATTCCACGCGCCGGCGAGCCGTCGGCAACGTTCCAGATCGGGGAGATTCTCGCCGCGACCGTGCTCGAAAAGCTCTCGGATAACCACTTCCTCCTGCAGCTATCCCAAGGCGGCCGGCGCTTGCACGCCGAATCATCCATCGAGCTGGATAACGGCCAGGAGCTGCAGCTGGAGGTCATCAAGGCCGGCGAAACCGTCGAGCTAAGGGTGGTGAAGGGGGATTCCTCCGCCGATGGCCTGGCCGAGATCGAGCAACAAGCTTATCGTCAGCTCCTGCCCAAACAGCAGAGCCTGTCCGTCCTCATCGAGCACTTGCTGCAAACGATGAGTGCTGAAAACAACCACCGGCTCCCGGGCGTCGTCCAGGAAGCGATCCGCCAACTATTGAACGTGCTGCCGGATGCAGCGGGCCTGACGCCGGAGAAAATTAAACAGGCGATTCTAGCCTCGGGCGTTTTTCTGGAAGCCATGCTCGGGCAATCACCGCAGCAGCCCCTAGTGGCGCTCCCGGATGACTTTAAAGCCAAGCTGTTGCGGCTGTTCGACGCGCTCAAATCGGTTCAGCCAGTCAAAGGTTCTCTGGCCGAGCCCACCGAGCGCAGCGCCGTGGCGCCATCGAGTGATGGAACCGCCGATGGGTCGCCTGAGATGCTCGCGGCGACCTTGCTGCGAGAAGCTCAGCGCAACCTCAAAGACTTGCTGGAGAACACCGAGAGCGCTCTGGCGAAAGTCGCGCTCGACCAACTGGCCTCGCTGCCGCGAGTCGACGGCGAGCAAGCCTGGCAACTAGAGCTTCCATTTTGTTCCGGGCGAGGCGGTGATTCGGTGCGGCTGCGCATTACGGAAGACCGGAACGCGTCGGCTGGGGATGCCGGTGCGCCCCGCTGGTCGGTGTTGCTCGAACTGAACCCGCCCGGATTGGGCGAGATCCACTGCAGGATCAACATCGTCGGCGAGCGCGTCGATGCCTTTTTCGTCAGCCAGGATGCGCTCACCGCCAACCTGATCTTGGTCAATCTGAATTTGCTGGATTCAAGGTTCCGCCAGGCGGGACTCGAGCCCGCCCACCTCGACGCGCAGGCGGGGAGCCTTCGCAGGACTGCCCCGTAAACCCTGCCGGAAACGTTGCTGGATGAACGCGCATGAGCGAGCTGATCAATCCGCCCAATCTCGCCATCGCCCTGAAGTATGATGGTCTGGGCGCACCCCGCGTCACGGCCAAGGGCAAGGGCATCATCGCCGAACAGATCCTCGAGCTGGCGAAGCAGCACGGTATTCCTCTGCACGGCGATCCGCAGTTGGCCCGGCTGCTGGCGAACGTTCCACTGGGCGATGAGATTCCCCGCGAGTTGTATGTCGCGATCTCCGAAGTGATCGCGTTTGCCGATCTGCTCAGCGCCAAAAGACCCGGCACCTAGCCTGTTCCGGCTAGCTCTTCACCGCTGATTTTCCGCTGATTTGAGAGAGGAAGGCCGAGCAAGCGCGCGAGGACGTGCGCCTTCAGCGCGACGCCTGGCAAAAGGCGCAACCGATGCTGGATCCGGCCCGTTTGGTATTCATTGATGAGACCGGACTCGATACCGCGAGGGGCGCCGTTACGGCTAGGGAGCCTTCGAAAGGCGGGTCCGCGGCCACTCGCCGCAGGGCATTGGCACACGAGCACGTTCGTGGCTGCTTTACGCCAACGGGGCTTAACGGCTCCGATGGTGATCCGGGGGCCGATGGACGGTGCCCTCTTCAAGACCTATGTGCGGGATTTCCTCTGCCCTACGCGGGTAGCGGGGATATCGTGAGTTGGGACAACCTGTCCTCGCACCCGATGGCGGGTGTCCGCGAGGCCATTGAGGCGGTAGGGGCCGTCCTCCAGCCCTTGCCTCCTTACAGCCCGGATTTCAATCTCATCGAGCAGGTCATCGCCAAGCTGAACGCCTGGCTTCGCAAGGCCGGTGAGTGGACCGTCGAGGCGCTGTGGAATACTCTCGCCAAGGTGTTGGAGCAATTTACCCCAACAGAATGTGAAACTTACCTTCGCGGCGCCGGCTATGCCTTACAGACAAACGGAAAATGCTCTAATTCCATTTCTAATTCTGAAGTGAATCTATGATCCATGGCCAAGCGACGATCGAATGGACTCGGCCGTGGTCGTTTTCCAGCGTTCTCAAGCTGTCTTCCAAGTGATCCTCCAGAGCGTCGATA
>CADDZF010000065.1 GCA_902812445.1 Methylococcaceae bacterium
TCGATGCCTGCTGTATGCAGATGGTGATGAATCCGGCTTCTCTCGATGTCATCGTCACGACCAATCTGTTCGGTGACATTCTGTCTGACCTCGCCGCCGGCCTGATCGGTGGACTGGGGCTGACCGCAGGCGCCAACATCGGAACCGACGCGGCTCTATTCGAAGCCGTTCACGGTAGCGCGCCGGACATTGCCGACAAAGGCATCGCCAATCCGACCGCGACCATTTTGGCGGGCGCAATGATGCTCGAACACATCGGAGAAATCGCCGCCGCTCGCAAGATCGAGCAAGCAGTCAGACAGGTGATACGCGAAGGTCATCAGCTCACCCCCGATCTGAAAAAAGGCTCGAGCTGCGGCACCCAAGCCATGGCAGATGGCATCGTGCAGAAAATCAAGAGTCTTTGACGGGCCTCCTCGACCGGCAGGTCCCTCGTCCTTGTTGCCGTCATAACAAATGGCGTGCACTCGAAAACCAGGGAGATGGTCGGCGATGGACCGTCAGGCTTGGCGATGTGGCTGGCAGGCCCCGCGCGCAGCGATTCCTCGGGGAGCTTCAATCCCAAGACGGCTTTCAATATCTCTCAATCGGCGCGTTGGGCATCAAATTGCATTGTTGCAACACGGTTTGCCAAGCCCGGGTGTGCTCGTTGAGCGCTCGATTGAAAGCCTGCCATAAGCCTTGCGCGGCGTCGGGATCGAGTACGGCAGCATAATAGTGCAAGAATGCATTGGGCGGCTCCGCCGTCTGTGCCCGGCGCAGAGACTGCAGGGCGGTCAGCAATGGGCCGGTCGTTTGGTGTAAGCGGCTCAGATAGGGCTGCACTTCGCCCGCGTAATATTTTACGAAAACGTTGAACAGGTATTCGCCTTTGGGCGTTTTCTTGCCCTGTGGACACAGGCGTTTGGCACTGGCAGTCTGTTTCAGCAGCGCGCTCGCCTGGGCCAGATGAAACTGGCTAAGACTTAAACCCTGGAGCAGCTTGCCCGTTCTCTTTCCGGCCTGCAGCCGAAAATAATGGCGTTCAAATGCATCAGCCTCCACAGACAGCGGTGATGTCTTTAGCGCAGCACCCATACGGGCCAGGAATGCGAGCGAGGATTCGATGTCGGTCATTGAAGCGGTTTCGTTCCGGCGCAGAGGCGGAGCCGCGCTATTCAGCAGTTTGGCAAACTCCGGGCTGGCGAACGTCGCATTCCAGAATACTTTTGGCAGATTGACGCCTTTAATGCGGCGAATCTCAGCGATCTGATTCTTGAAGGCGACATCGGCGTCCGGCATTTTTCGCAATTTGTCCTCACACAGGCTAATTTTCTGGTAGAAGTGTATTTCGTAAAGCAGCCTTGCGGTTATCGCCTGTACGCGGCCGAGCGAACTGTTGCGCTCGCTCACTTCCTGCAGCAGATCGCAGTCAGCCATATCCAGATAGGTAATCAAGCCGACGCGGACGTCGTCGGTTTGCAGCACCAGATCGCGCTGGCGCGGATAGGTCGGAAGCGGCGGCGGAGGCGGGGCGTCGGGTGCATCAATGCCAGTGACATTGCCGAGGCGATATAGATAGTTCGCGTACATCGCCTGCGGAGAACCGCTGTCCGAGCAGGCGTTCATCAGCAGTACGGCCAGGAGAAAAAGCGAAAACTTGATTTTCGGTCGGTTTCGAGGAAATATCGTGGGCATGTTGGGCACGTTGGATAAGCTCGGGAATAGCCGGCGGGCTCGCGTTGGGCCCGGAAGTGAGGCGGTTGGTTCCGCCTGATATGAAATCGTACCGGCTTTCTGCGGGCGTCATCGTCGTGCGCTGGCTCACCCACCAGCCGCACTATCTCCTCTTACGTGCCTACAATTACTGGGATTTCCCCAAAGGTCTCGTCGAAGAGGGCGAAGATCCATTCGCAGCGGCTCAGCGCGAAGTGACAGAGGAAACCGGTTTGACCGAGCTTGTGTTCCGCTGGGGTAAGGTATATCATGAAACGGGTCCTTACGGGGCCGGTAAAATCGCGCGCTATTACCTCGCCGAGTCACCTTGCGGCGACGTATTCTTGCCGGTCAATCCGCTGCTCGGACGGCCGGAACACCAGGAGTTCCGCTGGGTCACCTACGACCAGGCGCAGCCTCTATTGGCCGTGCGCCTCAAGCCCGTTCTGAACAGGGCGGATTGGCTGGTCTTGCGCAGCCAGGAGGGAGAAAGCTAGCCCCTGCAACCGGCGATTACGAAATGCCGGTCGCTGACGATACCAATTTGGAAATGCCGCAAACCTGCCTGATCAAGCTGTTCCCGCACTTCCTCTGGTCGATAGGCCGCACGCAGCGAGTGGTAAAAATCCCGCCGCAGGATATCGGGTTCATCCGCCGCGTATTGTTTCACTAAGGTGTCCAGCTGCGCGCGCTGGCGCGGCCGCAGCAAGTCCATGATGAAAACCGGCGCGCCTGGCTTGCCAAAGCGGATGACGGCCTCCCACAAGCTTTGAGGATTTCGCAGGTGGTGCAGCAGTGAGTTGGAAATCACGCCATCGTACTGGGCGAGCGGCGGCTCGGCATCGGGGAGATACACTTGCCACAAGCGGATGCGATGCTGCAAATTTTGCTGCTTTATCGCCGTGATGCCCCATTCGAGCATCGCCTCGGCGCCGTCCACCCCATCGATGCAGCACTTCGGGAAAGCTTTGGCGAAACGCAGGCTCACATCGGCGGGCCCGCAACCCAAGTCGAGCACGTGACCGTCACCCGGCCAATGGGGAAAAGTCTCGCGAAACAGCCGCACGAACTGCTCGTGCGGTTCCGAGAAATCCGCCAGGGCATAGGCCCGCGCCTGAACTTTGTCGGTCATCAGTTCGATTTCGGGTACTCTTTCCATGGGCAGTGTCATCGAAAATGTTTCCGCTTTATTTTGATGCGAGGCGAGTGAAAGGGAAATACTTTCCCCGCAAAGTTTGCTCGGTCTAGGCCGCATTCTCTATTCTGTCGCTTTTCGGCCTGCCAACGCTCGAATGGAAATAGAACGCATCAAACGATCCCTGCCGTCCACGCCGGCTTTCGTATACGAGGAGAGCCGCATTCTCGCGGCGCTGTCCGTGTTGGCCCAGGCGCGAGCCGTATGTGGCCTCAAGATCCTCTATTCGGTCAAGGCGCTGCCGCTCACTACGGTGCTGGAGCTGATCGGCCCGCGGGTGGATGGTTTTTCGGTCAGCTCGCTGTTCGAGGCGAGACTCGGCGCAGAATTCCTGAAGGGCGCCGGAACGCTGCACCTCACGACGCCGGGTCTTCGCGCAGAGGAACTTAAGGAAATTGCAGGTCTCTGTGATTTCATCAGCCTTAATTCGCTGGAACACCACCGGCGGTTCTGTCCGAGTATCCGTGGACTCGCCAGCACAGGGCTCAGGATCAATCCTCAGCTCTCGTTTCTGGATGATCCACGCTACGATCCTTGCCGCCGGTTTTCCAATCTCGGCGTGCCTTTGCAACGATTGAAGCAGATTTTGGACGACCGCACGCTGGACCCGGACAGCATCGAAGGCCTGCATTTTCATACCGCCTACGGCTCGCATTCCTTCGAGCCTCTGCAAAGAACCGTCGCCCACATCGAAAAGCACCTGGGCGATCTACTCGCGGCAGCCAGATGGATCAATCTGGGCGGCGGCTATGTGTTCGGGCCACACAGCGATCTTGCAGGGTTGATCGAGGTGGTGGAGCGCCTGCAGAATCGCTGGCGACTGGACGTCTATTTCGAGCCGGGCAGAGGAATCGTGGGCAAAGCCGGCCATCTCGTGGCCAGCGTGCTCGATGTCTTTGAAGCGGATGGCAAGCGCGTGGCAATCCTGGATACGACGGTCAATCATCATCCTGAGGTATTCGCATATCGCACCCGGCCACAGCTTGCCGGCGAATCCACGGGCGGGGCTCATGCCGCCATTCTGGCCGGCTGCACCTGCGTGAGCGGCGATGTGTTCGGCGAGTACCGCTTTGCCGAGCCTGTCGTGCCGGGCGACCGGGTCGTCTTTGAAAACGTCGGCGCTTACAGCTTGGTCAAGGCCAACCGCTTCAACGGCTATAATTTTCCGCTCCTCTATGCCGTGGACGTTGACCGCCGGGTGCGTCTGGTCAAGCAGTACGATTACGAGGATTATCGTCGGCAGTGGACGGCCTGATGCATTTAATGGGAGGAGGACGGCCACTGCCTCGATATCGAGCGGTAAGGCAAATCCTTATGAGCCCTACAGTTGCGCGCGGTTTCAGTATCAATAGTTGCCGTCTGACCAGTGTGCTGGTTATCCTTTTGCTGCTGACCGCTTGCGCTGGCGCGCCGAAGTCGCGCTATGCCGAGCGCTCGCGCGAGGCTAGCCAACCCCGAGTAGTGGCTTATGCGCTGAGTTTGCGGGGCGCTCCTTACCGTTACGGCGGCGAGTCGCCGGCCAGCGGGTTCGATTGCAGCGGGTTCGTCAGACACGTCTACGCTCGCCAGGGTATCCTGCTGCCTCGCAGCGCGCAGCAAATGGCGCGTCGACTTCCTACGGTGGGCACGCACGAGATGCGTCCGGGCGACTTGTTATTTTTCGACCTAGACGGACGTTACTCGCACGTCGGCATCTATGTGGGGGGTGAAGGCTTTGTCCACGCGCCGAGTCGGCGTACCGGACGGGTCATCCGCTCGCGCCTCGATCTACGCTACTGGCGGGAGCATTTCTCCGGGGTCCGGCGACCACGCATGAGGAGCGCTGCGTGGTAGGTTGTGCGAACGGATAATTAAGGCCCGTTGCCTCCGCGTTCGCGGCTCGGTCAGGCTTTGCCAGAATGCGTCTGGGCCCGGCCGCAGAATGGATACCTGCAGTTTTCGCCAACGCGAATGACAGGAGCTTCACCATGAGAGCCGTCGTGATGACCCGGCCAGGATCGCCCTACGTATTGCAGATGCATGAGCTGCCGGAACCCCGTATCAAGACGCCCCGTCAAATCAAGGTTCAGCTCAAGGCGGCGGGGGTGAATCCGATCGATACCAAGCTGCGGAGCCGCGGCCTGTTCTATCCGAACGCTTGGCCTGCGATACTGGGCTGTGATGGAGCGGGCATCGTCGTGCAGAGGGGCGCGGGTGTGTCGCGCTTCAAGATAGACGATAGAGTCTGGTTCTGTCACGGCGGTCTCGGCGCCGATCCGGGCAATGACGCCGAGTTTACCGTGCTCGACGAACGTTGGGCGGCGCCTATCCCGCGAGGGGTCGATTTCGTCCACGCCGCCGCCGGGCCCCTGGTGTTGATCACCGCTTGGGGCGCGTTATACGACCGGGCGAGGCTCGCGGCCGGGCAGAGCGTTCTGATCCACGCTGGCGCCGGCGGCGTCGGGCACGTGGCGATCCAGCTGGCAAAGCTGAAGGGCGCCCGCGTGATCACTACGGTGAGCTCAGCCGAAAAAGCGGAATTCGTCCGTAAATTGGGCGCCGATCAGGCGATCAACTATCGCGAGCAGAATTTCGTCAAGACGGTAAACCTCCTCACCCGCGGCCAGGGTATCGACGTGGTGCTCGATACCGTGGGGCCGCAGGTGTTCAAGCAGAGTGTCGAGGTGACTGCCCACTACGGCAATCTGGTGACGCTGCTCGATCCTGGCGCAAATTTCGACTTCAGGGAAGCGCGCACCCGGAACCTGCGACTCGGGTTCGAGCTGATGTTAACGCCGATGTTGCGCAATCTCATCAAGGCCAGAGAACATCACGTCGAAATATTGCAGCAATGCGGCGTCTGGATGAAGCAGGGAAAGCTCAAGGTCCACGTAAATCGGCTGCTTCCCTTGCGCGATGCGATTACCGCGCATAGGCTGATCGAGGAGGGGCATTCGACCGGGAAAGTGGTTCTGCAGATAAGTTAGGAAAGGTCGCCCGGCCCTCATCCATTCGGGAGAACGGTGCCAATCTGTACGAGAGGGGAGTTAGATCACATGACTAAAACCATGTCCGCGTTGTTCCAGCAATTGACACACGGCGTCTACGTAGTCGGCGTCGCCGATGGCGAGCGGCGCAACGCCTTTACCGCCGCGTGGGTGATGCAGGCGGCATTCGAGCCCTTGTTGCTCGCCGTCAGTATCAACGTGCATCACGCATCGTATGCCATGCTGAAGCGAGGCGGCTGTTTTTCGGTGAACGTCCTTGCGGAGGATCAGCTCGAATTGGCCCGCCTTTTCGGCGGCCCGGCCGGTGCAGACAAGCTGGCCCGTGCAGCGTGGCGGACGGGGAAAACGGGTGCGCCCGTGCTTGATGATGCTCCGGCGTTCTTCGATTTGCAGTTACAGCATGAATGCCCGGCAGGGGATCACGCGATCGTGGTCGGTCAGGTGATCGACGGCGCGCTGCTGCAGCCCGGGCGGGTACCGATGAATTACCGCGAGACCGCCAACATGGACGGCAGCGATGCGCTCTACCCGGATGTTTTTTGAATTCACGGCATGACTTTTCTGCCTCGCGATTTCATCGAAACGCGGGAGGGCCTGGTTTTTGCCGTGGTCCACAGCGCCATCGAGCAAGGCCGCGTGCTGTGTTTTCTGCGCTATGCGCCGGGACGAACGGCGCCTCGCAAAGTGGCAACCAGCGAAGCTGATGCGCTCTTGCGCTCGCGCTACCCGCGTTATCTTTATCATTCGCCGGTGCTGGATGCCCATCTGCACGCCGTGCCGCTCGCGGACATCGAGCAGCACCATCAGCCACGCCGGCGCTTGCAGCAGTTGTCAACGGCCGTCCGGCGCGATTCCCTGGAGAACACGCTGATCGACCTGCGCGAAAAATTCGCTGCGGCGGGGCTGTGCCCGGAGTGCTTAGGAGTGAGCGGCTCGCTGCTGCTCGGCGTGCAAGGGGCGGGTTCGGATATTGATCTGGTCGTATACGGACGCGAGTCCTTCTCCCGGGCGCGGCGTATCGTCGAGCATTTGACCGGGATGGGCGCAATCGATGCGCTCGATGAAGCGCTCTGGCGGGCTACCTACGACCGGCGTGGCTGTAGTCTCGATTTCGAAGAATTTTTGTGGCATGAACAGCGCAAATGGAATAAAGGCGCGCTGGCAGGCGTTAAATTCGACATCATCCCAGTGACCGAGCCGTTCTCTAGCGAGCAGAACCGCTTCCGCAAGCTTGAAAAAGCGGTCGTTCGCGCCAAAGTGATCGATGATCGCCATGCCTTCGATTACCCAGCACACTATCGCCTCGAGGGTGAAGCGATCACCGAAGCGGTCAGCTTTACCCACACCTACGCTGGCCAGGCGTTCACGGGTGAAACGGTGGAGGTGTCCGGAATACTGGAAGCAGCCGCATCCGGCAGTCTGCGCATCGTGGTGGGCTCCAGCCGCGAAGCGCCCGGAGAATACATCAAGGTCTTGCGTGACTGACCGCGGCGCGGTATCCGGCGGCAGCGCCCTTCATTATTGGGTGATCGAGAGCGCCCAAAATTCACGGGTTCCATGCCGCTCGTGCCTGTCGCAAGCTGACCTTCGCGAAGCTCCGGACGAGCGGTATTTATGAGCCCGGTTAATACGATTCTACGGATCGAAGGGCTCGTGCGGCTCGGCCGCCTGATGACGCTCATGCAAAATCATCAGAGTGATGTCGAAGTCCGCCCGAAGGGTCGATAGGCAATCAGGGGGATTATTTGCTACATTGCACCTTCCGACAACAATAAGCCGTTTCTGGCAGATGAGGAGGCGCAATGGCTGCAATCGGTGGCGTTCTGGCTATTCTAGTCGCGGTCTGGTTCTACAACACGGCCGTCAAGCTCGATTTGAATCCCTGGCAATGGATCATCGGGGGCGTGATCATTTTTTATGGCGTGAAGTACCTGTGGGTCAAGGGAATCCTGAAGCCGCTCCTGGGCGCATCCCTGGCAGCGAATCACTCCGGGGTCATACGGCTCATCATCGAACTGTCCGGTGATGCGCTGGCGGCCTTCTGCGCCATGCTGTTCCGCTCTCGGATCATGTTGAGGCAAAAGCCGGAGTGAAAACGTCCAGACGGCCCCTCGCGCCGATGTCGCTGGTAAAGCAGGCGGTAACGCAGGTCGCCGCTTTTGAAGCGGTCATCCTGGATATGGATGGTCTCGTCCTCGACACCGAGCCGGGCTATTGGCAGGCGTGGCAGCGTGCGGCGCTCGAGATGGGGTTACATCTGAGCGATGAGTTTTGTCTGAAGTTGTCGGGCCGTCACGCCGACGATGTCCGCGGCGAACTGAAGCCCATCCTCGGTACCAGTGCTGCGCTCGAGCAGTTTCAGACATTGAGCGCCCAGTACTGGCGGGCGCAAGTCCAAGAACGCGGGATCGCCGTCAAAGCGGGCCTTTTGGCTCTGCTCGATTGGTTGAAATGCCGCCATATTCCTTTTGGCCTGGCCACCAATAGCGATCGGGCTCACGCGATGTTGTGCCTGTCGTTGGCGCGCATCGATCGTGAATTTCCGGTCGTCATTTCGCGTGATCAGGTCGCCATGGGGAAGCCCGCTCCGGATGTTTTTCTGGAAGCTGCCCGACGCCTGCAGGTTCAGCCGTCACGATGCCTCGCTGTGGACGATTCCGCGACGGGCATTGTCGCGGCATCAAGGGCAGGCACGATCCCCATCCTGGTCTGTAAGCAAAGCCGGTCTCAGGATGAGGCCACGCAACTGGCGTTCGCGGTCTACCCTTCGCTGATCGAGCTTGTCAAGCAAATCGAACCGCAGGATCCTTCCCGAAAACCGGCGTTACGGCGATGCAAGTTAAGAACCCAAAGGACTTGACATTGAGAAACAGTATGTTTAAAAAACACATGGGAATGGGTTTTGATTCTCGGAAAAGGCATAGGGAGCCAGTCATCCACGGCCGTATGCAGTTACCTTAAGGACCTGTCCGTTAAACCGTCCACTCACCATGAAGAGGTAGAAAAATGGAAAAAGAAAGAGATAATTTCTGGTTTATCATCGGTGGCATCATCGTGCTAGTGATCGTCGGGGTCATCTTGTTCAAGGGAAGAGAAATGCAGAGCGTGCCCGTTACCGGTTACCAGGAACTAAAACAAGAAACAGAGAGGCAAATGGCGAACCCCGGCGCTCAAGAAGGCCAGAAACAAATGAGAAATACCACGAAATGAGAAATACCACGAATCGTTGAGGTGCGATGTTGCCCTGAGATCGGAAAACGCGTGCGCATTGATACGATATTTATCGTGTAATAATCCACAATGAACGCTGGAACCAAAACAATGATAGGGAAAGTATAGGGAAAGCGTATCGCCATTAAGCTTTGTTGCCTGGAGCATTGGCAAGGGTTCGATGACGCTGATATCGATCTCGGGTTATGTGGTTCTCGCAACAAAGCTTTATTTGGCTCAGTCCGTCATCCCGCCCGCGGTAGTGATCGGTTTGTTAAACCGCTATCAGCATCTCGCCCTTGCCCAGATTCGCCATATCTCCCGCGTAACGCTGCACTCGCTTGATCGAACCCGCCAGTGCGCCGAAGCGGGTCTCAAACTCCTGAAACCCCCGCAGCAGGAGAGGCAAAAAACCCAGTGTGTGGGTACCGCAATCGTTGAAGGTGACCGGTATGGAAGACGGCGCTTGCAGCAGCAACAGGGTACCCCGCTGCATGGCGTAGCCGATGTGTTCGCCCACGCTGCCCAATACGGCGACCGTGCCGGCAGTCATGCGCGCACCGAGATAGCAACCGGCGTCGCCTTCGATCAAAATCGCGCCGCGGCGCATGCGATCGCCCACCCGATCGGCTGCATTCCCTTTGACGATGACGATACCGCCCTGCATGCCTTTTTTGTTGCCGGGCAAAGCGGCGCCGAGAAAATCGCCGGCGTCGCCTTGAACATGGATCTGGCCGTTTTTCATCTCGCAGGCGGCGTAGGCGCCGACATCGCCCAGTATGCGCAGATTGCCGCCTTTCATCGACATGCCGGCATAGGAGCCGGCATCGCCCGCGACGTACAGGTCGCCGTGCGTCATGCCTTTACCGATATAGTCGAGCTTGGCAGTGCTGTTTTGCACTTTGATATGGCTAGTGTCATTGCCTTCGATGACGAATATCTCATCGGCGCGTCGCTGGCGATTGCCGGTTTGAAGCAGGGTGGCGCCGATTTCCTCGATGGACTTGCCTGCCAGACTGTCGGGTGTGAGCGGCGATAGGTCGACCCGCTGGCGCAGCTCAGTGGCGAGCGTAAAAATCAACGCGGTCATGCCATGATCTCCTGCAAGTGAAACAAGAAAGGACCCAGTTTCCCGCCGTAATTGCCTGCACTGATACGCCGGATGCCGTTTTCGGCGCCCCGGCCGCAGGCAGCCGCAATGCCGACGCGCATGGCCGTCCGGATGTCCGCTTCGCTGAGACCATCGATGACGATTTCCATGACTGATTCGATGTCCGGCGAAAGCTCGGTTCGGGTCTGGCCTTTCAGGGTGGGGCAAAACGCGTCGTTGGTGGATGCGCTGAGCGCCTTGTATTTGGAACCGACCTTGGAGCCCGAACGCACCACGCCGCCTGGAAACGGCATGATAACGTTGGGAATCTTGTGCATGGCCTCGATGGCCGCTTCGGAGGCGGCGAGGGCTTGCGGCTGGGATTCCGCCAGAATGAGAAAGTTACCGCCGCCGATGGCTTTGACCATGCCGGTAGTTTCTTCGGTCAGGAACTCACCGTCCATGACCGGTACACGCCAGTAGCGCTTACCGTTGATGCGCTTGGAGATCTGGAACCCGTCGCCGAAGTAGCGGAGGTTTTTACCTAGGGGGATCGGTTCACCATCGCGCATTCCTGCGAACAGCGCGGCGGTAGGCGACGTCAGTACGCACTGGCCGGCACGGGTTTCCAGCTGTTTCGCAAGACCCTTGCCGCCCATGGCGAAAATCATGACGGCGATTCCTGGGCGGCCGTCAGGCGATTCTTTGGCATCGAGTTCTCTTTCGATGCTTGCCTCGCAGCCGCAGGCGATGACCGACGTGGCAAATCCGCTCATGGCCCGCGCAGCGTGATACGCCCATTTGATGTTCTGCGCGGTAATGATGACGCGGGTGGCTCGCATGGGAAACGCTTCGGCGAAAGTGTTATCGATCTGAACGCCGTTAATGATCATGTGGTTCTCCACGCCGGGCTAATCACGATGACCGCTGCAAGCGAGCGTGATCAGCGTTCGGTCCGGCACGATGCGAATACTTATGGCGTTGCGGTTAAACACGCTAAAGCCCGCGCACGCCCGCTGGCAGCGGCTTCCAGCAATCATGTCCTCCCTGCCTTCCGCTATCCCGTGCGGCTGTATCATGCCTCGCCACAGGGGTGGACCAGAAGCTTGTTGCGACCGTCCCATTCAATCTCTTCGTCGTGCACGATAAAGTTCTCCAGCCTCATGGTTTGGTAGCGGTCGAAATACTCTTTCAGGTCCTTCTCGATGGCGCGGTCGAAATCTGGCTTTACGGTGTGCACATTGCCCCAGACGATTTTCAGGATTTCGCCGTTGCGCGCCACCAATTCACCGTCCTTGAATACGTAATCGGGTTGGGCGAACATTTTTTCCTTGTCCACTTGGTCGCTATAAACCGTAATGTCGGCCCCGGCGCCGACGCCCAGATGGCCGCGATCTTTCAGCCCGAGCAGCCTGGCGGCGCCGGCGCGGGTCATGATGGCGATCTCATAGAGCGAATATTCGCGGTCGATGGACGAGAGCGTGCTCATCGCCGCGGCATCCGGATGAATGGTCGCCAGCATGTCGTTGCGGAAGCTCTTGTCCATCAACAGGCGGATCAGGTGCGGATAGGTGGTGAACGGCGCGCCGTTGGGATGGTCGGTGGTGAGGAAGACCCGCCAGGGATCGCTCACCAGCAGAAAGAGTTCGAGGCCAATCGCCCATTGCAGCGCGTTGACGAAGTTTTTGTCCTTGTATTTGAACGGCACGACGCCGCAGCCTGCGTCGCACTCGATGTCCATGCACACCCATTTGTTCGGGTGCGCGTGCGCGGCGTTGGCGTACTGGCGCATGGAATCGCCGGAGGCGGTCACCGTCTGACCGAACAGCACCTGGCCTACGTCGACGGTGATGTTCTTGCGCAGGTTGACCGCTTCGGCGATCTCCGCCGCGCCGGATGAGAACTTGCGGTCACCTTCCGTGCCGTAGCTGTGGAACTGTATATGCGTCAGGTGCAGCGGCAGGCCTTCGATGCCGATGATGGTATTGAGCGACGTGGTCACGTTGCCCGGCACGCCCAGGTTGCAGCCGTGCACGTGTAGCGGAAATGGCACCCCGAGATCCTGCAGGGCGCGCGCGAGACTCAGCAGGATCCGGCGTGGTGTCACTCCGTAATAGGCGTGCTGCTCGTCCAGGTCGAGCTTGCGCTGGTTGAACTTGAAAGCGCTGATGCCGCCCGGATTGACTACCTTGATGCCGATGCACTGACTGGCGTTGAGAGTCCAGGCCACGTAATCGTTGATGGCTTTCTGCTCCTTGCCGGCCATCAGCATGCGCAGCAAATAGTCATCACTCCCCAGCATGGCATAGCCGCCGGTATCCACCAGCGGCGTATCGGCCATTTCCATGTGCGCCTGACGGGCATTGCTCGGCAGCACGGCGGGCTCGAACACCGTGGTGTAGCCCATCTGCAGGTAGCGGTAACCGGTCGTCAGCGTGGTCGGCGCCGCATGGCCGCAGCCCGAGCGCATCAAGCCCTGGCGCGGCACTGAATCGCCACGGTGGTCTTCCGGCATGAGCGTGCGGCCGATGGTGACTTTGCCGCCGCCGATATGGGAATGCAGATCGATGGCGCCGGCCATGACGACTTTGCCGCGTAGGTCGTATTCCTTATCGGGCCGCGCTTTACCGGGTGCATCGATGATGCGGCCGTCGCGGATATACACGTCGCGCACCTGGCCGTTGATTGCGTTAGCCGGATCGTAGACCGTGCCACCGCTGAGTTTGGTCAACATTCTACTCTCTCCCGAGACCGATCTTTATAAGAGCGACTGCTCGATCGCGCTCAGCACCTCCGCCGCGCTGGGCAAGCCGGAATCGCGCAGCTTGCGCAGCGGCATTGCGACAACGTTATCGCAGCGGTACATTTGGCCTACGTGATCTATGCCGGGCACGCCTACCGGAACATAGACTTCGGGCTCGCGCTTGAACTGCATGCCGGAACGGCCGATGGCGATAGTAGGCGGGGAACTCGCGGGGGGCGGACTGATTGACAGGCTGGAGACCCAGACAAGCAGGTCGGCTTCGCCACCGGCAAGCAGGCGCAGCGTTGAAAAATGGTAAGGATCGTATTCAGGATAGCCACGGTTGAAGCTGACCCGAGTCGGATACCCGGTGATCCACGCACACACCTGGCTGGCGGTACGGTCGCCATTCTGGCCGCCCAAGGGAAGCGCGGAGCAGCGGGTTTCCTGATTCAGCGCCATGATGAATTGGCAGAGTTGCTGCACGGCCAGTTCAGCGTGCGGAAAATCGAGCTGTCCGGCGACCCAGGTGACGACGCTGTAGCGGCTCTGCTTGAGTTTGGCGATCAGGCTTTCCAGTTCGCCGACCGCGATGCCGGCGATATCGTCGATCTGTAATCGATGCCCTTTCACCAGAGCGGACAGCGCAGCGATGACGTCGGGAAGCGCTGCCGCGGCGCAGGGAAGCACGTGCGGGGTGCGGCCTTCGGGCGATGTGGCGGCGTTGCCGCCGGGGGCCTTGCCCAGACAGATGACTTCACGCTGGCGAGGGTCCTGACCGAACAGGGTTTCCTTGTTCCAGATGAAACGCTCGTAAAAGCGCGGGAACTGGCTCTCGATGTCGCTTCCCACGACCAGGAGCAAATCGACCCGGTTCTTCAGTTCACCCAGCGTGGTGGCTATCCAGCCCGAGTCCTGTAGCGCCAGGAGATTACGCATGCCGGCTTCGGCCCTGGACTGGTCAAATACGCCGCCGCAGCGATCGGCCAGCGCAAGCGCCGCGCGGGTGTCGTTGACGTCGGTGCCGAAGCCGCTAAACAGGGGCAGGTGGGCGTTTTGCAGCAGGCTGGACGCCTGAGCGACCGCTTCTGCCAGCGAGGCCGGCTTGCCGGCGATCCGCGGGCTGGTATCGGTGATGGCCTGCTCGAACGCCGGTAGGGTGACGGCATCGCCGTGTTCGAGCACTTTGAGTCGGGACCCCTCGACTGCGATTTTGAGATCGTCCGAGGCAATACCGCAAAATGGGCTGGGAACGTTCTCCCAGATCTTGCTTTCGATGCTTTCGCTCATGCCTTTCCCTCACCGAGTCGTTAGGGTCTTGCGGCCTTGACACTTGATACAGGGGACGCCATCCCGCTGCAGCGGCCGGAAGGATCAACCGTTCTGCAATCCACGCAGCATAGGGAATTCCTGCTGGTTTTTCAACCGAGTTGACGCCTGCCGGGCAAGCGCAAGAGGATGCTTGTGCTGAAAGGTCGCTGCCCGGAACAGCGGGTTGGATGAGCGGGACGATCCGGGGTCGACAACACCGGCACGATACCATAGCATTGCACGTTGGCTGGCGCGACGCCCATTCAGGGGCGTGACGGCGGCAGGCTATTCAGCAAGCAGTCATGTTCGTTTCCCGGTAGACCCACCCGTGTCCGAGCTTCCGCAAATCGAACCATTCGTGTCCGTCACCGCGCCAGCGCGTCTACACATGGGTTTCATCGACCCCGGCGCATCGCTCGGCCGGCGTTTCGGCAGCGTCGGCGTGGCACTGAACGAAATGGCGACCCGGCTCACCCTGCGCGCCGCCCGCCAGCTTACCGTTGCAGGGCCGGGCGCCAAGCGGGTGATCGATTCTGCGCGCCAACTGAGTCAGGCGTTACAGGTTCCGGCCAGCGTTTCGATCAACATCGAAGAGGCCATTCCGGAGCACGTCGGTCTGGGATCCGGCACCCAGATGGCGCTGGCGCTGGGTGTGGGACTCAGCCGATTTCATCGGCTCGATCTAACGGTGCGCGAGATTGCCCGTTTGGCGAATCGCGGTGCGCGTTCGGGTATCGGCATCGCCGTGTTCGAACAGGGAGGCTTTATCGTCGATGGCGGCAGGGGCGAGCGCACGATGACGCCGCCGGTCATCGTGCGCATGGAGATGCCAACCGATTGGCGTTTCATCGTCATCTTTGATCAAGCTCGCCACGGACTGTACGGCCAGGAGGAGATCGCCGCGTTCAAGTCCCTGCCGCCTTTTGCCGTCCAGGAAACCGCCCGTCTGTGTCACTTGCTGCTGATGCAGGCTCTGCCGGCGCTGGCGGAACATGACGTGCGACGCTTCGGTGAGGTGATTACCGAGTTGCAGCGCTCGGTGGGCGATTACTTCGCGCCTGCTCAAGGCGGGCGCTTCACCAGCCTCGGGGTGCGCGATGCGCTCGCCTGGCTGGAGCGAGAAGGCGCGGTCGGGCTCGGGCAAAGTTCCTGGGGGCCTACGGGCTTTTGCCTCATCGAAGGCAAGCAACGGGCAGAAGGCCTGTTTGCGCGAGTCAAGGATGCCTTCGCTGCACGTTCCGGCCTGCGCTTCATGCTCGCCAGTGGCCGCAACCGCGGGGCGGATATCCGGGCGAGCGAGGCGGCTGGCGCAAGCGCAGTTCGCGGAAGCGACCAGAACCGCTCGTCCGGCTAAAGGCTCGGCGCGAAGGGGCCGGTTTTGGTCTGCCGCGGCCCGCGGTCTCATCGACAATGCCGCCGTGGGCCAGAGGCGATGCAAAGACCTTCGAGCCGGAAGGCCTTGGCCCTCTGTCCCTCGGACATCTGGGAAATGTGTTCTTAAACGCTTGGTGTGAATTGATTTTATAGATTCCACGACGGCATCACTCATGGCCATGGATGCTCTGAGCTTTAATGGGACTCGGAGCATGACAATGATTGACCTCGACACCTTTTTGACGA
>CADDZF010000066.1 GCA_902812445.1 Methylococcaceae bacterium
GCGCCTGCGAAGCACCGTGTTACCCACCGAGGGCCGGTTTCCGGTTCGTCACAAGCGACCGGAACCGGCCGTCCGCGGATAACGCTCATCGTGGCTTCGTGGCGTCCACTGAACGGGGACCGGTTCACTTCGGTCAGCGAGGACCGCGCTTTACTCTCCATCGCTAGGGATCTGTGCGGCGAAAGGGTGGCTATATTGCGGCGTGAGCGGTCAATGGCCTTTTTAACCAGATCATACTTGAGCTTCTTTTTCGAACCGCCGCTCATCCGGTCCTTGGCTGGCGAAGTTCGTCACGCCCTCTTTCAGAAAGGCTTCTATTTCGTCCACCATGCGCTGGGTTGAAAAATACTCGAAGGCGCGCGCACGGCCTTGTCGAGACAGAGATAGGGCGAGCTCACCATCCCTCATGATTTCGCTAAGGCATTGCGCCAGCATCGCTGCATCGCCTGCAGCAAAGATCAGAGCTTCTTTGCGATCGCTAAGCAATCGGCTGATGCCGGCGTGATCGCTGACCACGATCGGCAGTCCCGACGCCATGCCCTCGGCGGCCACGCGAGGCAGCGGATCCACGCGTGAAGGCACCACGAGGATGTCATGGGCGGCAAACAGATCTGGCATCGCCTCGAATGGGACGGGGTCTTGTAAAGACATCCGTTCCGGGTAGGGTGCAGAAACCACCGCTTGGCGCAGTGCTGCGACGTAAGTCTCATCGTGCCGCCATCCCGCCAGCGTCAGTTCCAGATCGGCGGTGTTCGGCTCTGCTTGAAGCAAGGAGCACGCCTCAACCAGAGTGATGGGGTCCTTGGACGGATGGATACGTCCGACAAACAGAACGCGCCTGGGGCGGGCAATATTGGAAGGTTTTAGGTTCCTGAAGTGTTCCAGCGGCGCGCTGTCATAAATTTTCATGGGCGCAGCTTTAGAGGCTGAGGAGCCGAGTTCAGCAATGACCTCTTCACTGTTGAAAGCAACCCGATCGAACAGCAGTGGCTCGAAATCCAACGCGATTCCCCTGGATTCAAGCAGCTTCCCCAATAAGCGTTTGCCCCATGCCAAGACGCCTCCGGTAGGTCCCCATTGCCAGAACTGATACTGCTTACGCGAGTGAGAGAGCTTGTTGTGATCAGCGAGCCAGTAGCCGCACACATAGGCAAAGGCAGGCAAGGATTCGCGTAACAGCCGGATGGCCAAAGAATAACTCATGCCCTTCGTAGCCCAGACGAAAATCAGCTGTGGCCGAAAGCTGCGCAGCGCTTTTTGCAGAAGGCCGAGTTCAATCCATTCCCGGCGATACCACCGCCACAAACCTATCGGGTCGGCTGACAAAAGCTCGTTACCCTTGTTATCGGGACAATACTCGAACACCCGCCATACGCGCGATCCTTCGCTACGCCTGCCGGCCAAACCCTTGTTGCTGGTCAGCACGAGGATCTCGTGCCCACGTTTTTCGAGCGCCTCGACGGTCTCCTGGCACAGCAGCGGATAGCCCCCGTCGGAATGCGGGGGATACATGTTCATCAGGATCAATATTTTCATTTTCGTGTCTTGGGCGGACCGGGCGACCTTGGCGCCGGCAGTGGCGCCTTAGTGCTTGAACCGTAAACGCCAAAGAAGGTGCCTCGCCAGCGATAGTCTGGCGAGGCGGGCTGCCCGCCTGAGCTTGAGAAAATTGACGCGATTATTCGGCTCCAAGGCAGTTAATCGGCTCAGCAAGGTCGTGAGCAAACGACTTACCGCTCTCGGACTATAACGCTGCTCGATAAAGCGCTGGCCTTCTCGTCCGATTTGCTGACGGAGCTCCTGATTCTTGAGAAGATGAATAACCTGAGCGGCGAAACTCGGCGGATCGTCTGCCAACATCAGGTGCTTGCCGGGTGTCAAGCCAAACCCTTGGGCTCCAAACGACGTAGTGACGACCGGCGTGCCGGCCGCCATACTCTCACCTACCTTGCCTTTCATGCCGGCTCCGAAGCGTAAGGGAGCGATGGAAAGCCATCTGCTTAGCAGATACGGTAGCGTATCGGGAACATGGCCGGTTACTTCGATATTTTGCGCCGCCAGTGCCACGATCTCGGGTGGCGGGCTGCCCCCCACGATGGTCCATTGGGCATCGGGAAGCTCTGCCAGAATTTTCGGCCAGGCCTCATGGGCAAAATATAGAACTGCATCCACGTTGGGTTCATGCGTAAAAGCACCGATAAAAAGCAGGCTAGGATACGGCGTCTCGGCTCGCTTGGCTTGAGGGATTTCATGGACATTCGGAATGACGCCCAGCGGCATTTTCGGGAGCTCGCGCGACAGGATTTCGGCTTCATCCGGCGTTACGGTTATCACCAAGTCGGCAGATGCATAAGTTGCCAGCTCTCGCCGCTTCATCGCCGCGGCCGCCTGGTAATCCTGCGGCCTTTCGGTCAGCCGAGCCTTGGCTAGCAAGCGCTCATAGACAAGGTCCACGCTGTCGATGATGATTCTCGCGCGGGGCTGCCAGATTCGCACGTATTCAATACGTTTTTCTGCGGGAAAAAAATATTTAAAGAAAATTGCATCATATGCCGCGCCGCTCAACGTCTCTTCGAAGCCTTTTCTTGCCAGCGTCCCGGCCCCAGCGTCATGCAGGGCGGTGCGGTAACGCTCTACCTCCGGCCTACCGAGCTTGTGTTCTTGGAGCGGAATATCGGATGCGTAGTAGATGCATCGATGTCCTTGTTGCAAAAGTATCTTTACGATGGAGTACATCCTCAGGTCGGCAGAGGAACGATCGAACATCGGGAACTGATAATCAACGAACAGAATGTTCATGTCGGCTAAGCGATACAGGTTCCGGCGATCATACAATGCTGTCGGCGTGAGCGGTATAGTTGCGGCCCAAGTGGCAGCAACTGGCGGCGTAGCCGTTAAGAACAATGTTCCGATGGCGTTGAACAGGCGTTGGCGTGAGGCCGGTTTGTGGGGAGCCGAGAGGACTTATCGTCCATCCAGCGCAGCAGGCATCGAGCCGGCGGCGTTGCGTAAAACCCATGGACAGAGCGTCGCCATTGCAACACAATCACGGCCTTTCCGGAAGGTAACGCGGATGAGGAGAGTATTTTCTCATATGGCGATGTTCCCTTGCTGTAACGCCGATGCTCCATCGACGACCGCCGATTCGTGAATTGAGCACCCCGCGGGCATCTCAGCCATGGACGCATGTCACGACCGGCTAGCCGGCATAACAAAAATCGCGGTTCTGAGAGCCAATTCGGTCGGCGACTTTTTCTTCATTCTGCCCGCGCTCGAAGCGATCCGCGCGGCTTATCCCGCCTGCGAGATCGTCCTTCTGGGTCGTCCGTGGCACGCGCGCTTTCTCAGCGGCCGCCCTTCGCCGATTGACCGCGTTGCCGTCATTCCCGCGCATGAAGGGTTGTTTCAACCTTCCGACGGCGAACTCGCCGAAGTACCGGAGCCGGGGCCGTTTTTCCGCTCGATGCGGGAGGAGCGTTTCGATATCGCGTTCCAATGCCATGGTGGCGGGCGACACTCGAATCCATTCATCTCATCCATCGGCGCCAAGCTGACAGTCGGCAGCCGCACGCCTGATGCTGAGCCCCTCGATCGCTGGATTCCTTATGATGTCTTCCAACCGGAAGTCGCTCGCTATCTGGATCTTGTCAGTCTCATAGGCGCCCGGCCGGTTTCATTGGTGCCTCGACTGCAGGCAACGCCGAGCGATCTCGCCGAGGCCGACGAAGTCGTACCGCCCGCTACGCCGTTCGCGCTTCTTCATCCCGGATCTACCGATCAACGGCGTCGCTGGCCCGCGCCATTTTTCGCCCGGCTGGCCGATGCGATTGCCGACCGCGGACTACGCGTGGTGGTGAATGCCATTGCCTCTGAATCTGACGTCGTCGAAGACCTTATTGGCAGTATGACGAGTCGCCCGAGGCCGCGAGCGATCTGGGCGGGCCCCGATCTCTCCCTGTCCGGCCTTTACGGTCTGATAGCCAGGGCGGCAGTCGTTGCCTCGAACGACTCGGGCCCGGTTCATATGGCGGTGGCGGCGGAAACGCCCTGTCTTGGCTTTTTCTGGTGCTACAACCTGCTCACCTATGGCCCGCTCTCGCGCCAAGGCTTCACTCCACTCGTATCCTGGAGAATGCACTGCCCCGACTGCCAGGGCGATCTCGTTCCCAGCCAGTGCCAGCACAGCTCCTCCATCATTTCGGACATCCTTCCCGAAAGGGCGATCGAAGCGCTGAACCAACTGCTGCAGGCTCGCTCCAACGCTGAAAGGCACGGTGAAGAAAAAGGTGACCTATGACGATATCACAGGCAGAAGTAACGGGTCGGCCGGCATTCTTCGAAAGTCCGCCGAAGCGCATTGCCGTGTTGCGCGCGCTCCACCTGGGCGATCTTCTCTGCGCTGTGCCGGCGTTTCGTGCCCTTCGAGCTGGTTTTCCCGAGGCGAGGATCGAGCTGATCGGTCTTCCGTGGGCGAGGCAGTTTGTCGAACGCTTTGCGCGGTATATCGACGGATTCATCGAATTTCCGGGTTTCCCCGGGTTTCCCGAGCGAATACCGCAGCTCAGCGCCCTTCCGGCTTTTCTGGCAGATCTTCAGGCGCGGAACGTCGATCTTGCTCTGCAGATGCATGGCAATGGCAATTTGTCCAATTCAGTCGTCTCGTGCTTTCGACCTCGATTGAGTGCCGGCTATTTTTTCCCGGGTCGCCCGGTTCCTGATGTGAGGACCTTCCTTCCCTGGCGCGAGCGCGAAAATGAGGTCAAAAGATGCCTCCGCCTGCTTGAGGCGATAGGGATTCCCTCTCAGGGCGAAGCGCTTCAATTTCCGCTTTCCGAGGAAGACCGTGTCGCTCTATCGGGCTTTTCCGATCTCGTCCAGGCGCTCAATGCCCCATACGTCTGTATCCATCCGGGCGCTCGCAATCGTGCGAAATGCTGGGCGCCAGACGATTTCGCCGCCGTCGCGGACAACCTGGCAGAGCAAGGCTATCGCATCGTGTTGACCGGATCGGCGGAAGAAGCGGATCTCACCAGCCAAGTGCGCGCTAAAATGAGCGCGCGGAGCGCGTGCCTGGATACAAGCACTTATGATCTTCCGGTAGGAGTGCTCGCGGCAGTGCTCGAAAAGTCGCGTCTGCTGGTCTGCAACGATACCGGCGTTTCCCACCTCGCCGCTGCCCTCCAAGTTCCGAGCGTCGTCATCTTTTCGACCACCGATCCTGATCGGTGGGCGCCCATCAACCGCGATCTTCACCGCGTGGTCCACAGCCCGCTTCGCTCGGCCGGTGTCGAGGCGGTCCTTGATGAGGCCCGCCGCGCCTTGGGCCTCGCTGGGCGCCATGCTGTACCGGCCGGCATTCAGGCATCGCCTGCGGCTCTGGATGAGAATGTCGCCAAAGCACCTTGCCAACTGGACATACTGATTCCAACTTACAACCGGCCGCAGGCACTGGCCGTCACACTTACCAGCCTTTGCGCGCAAACCCTCCGTGACGTTCGCGTCGTGATCTCTGATCAATCGGACGATGGCTCAGCGCTGAACGCTCCCGTGGTGCAAACGCCGCTGCGCCTCTTGAGAGCCCACGGGCACGAGGTCGAGCTTCACCATCATGTGCCGCGCCGTGGCCTTGCCGAACAGCGCCAGTTCCTGCTCGATCAGGTCAAGGCTCCTTACTGTCTCTTTCTCGACGATGACATCCTCGTTGAGCCGGATCTTCTCGAGCGCATGCTCGACGCCATGATCGAAGAAGCCTGCGGCTTCGTCGGCAGCGCCGTTGTCGGATTGAGCTACGCCCAGGATATCCGCCCACACCAGCAGTGCATCGATTTCTGGGAAGGCCCGGTGGAACCCGAGGAGATCCGGCCGGGCTCTCGCGAGTGGAACCGCCATGTCCTGCATAGCGCTGCCAATCTCTGGCACCTGCAGAGGAGGCTGGGCCTGAGCGCTCGCTCACAGCGCAAATACCGGGTCGCATGGGTCGGAGCTTGCGTACTCTACGATGCGGCGAAACTGCGCGATTGTGGCGGCTTCTCGTTCTGGAAAGACCTGCCTGATGAACACTGCGGCGAGGACGTGCTGGCTCAGACCAGGGTGATGAGACGCTACGGCGGCTGTGGTCTCATTCCATCGGGCGCCTACCATCAGGAGCTTCCGACCACGATCCACGCTCGCGAGTGCGATGCTCCCTATGTCTTAGGTCTTTAGATCGAGCTTTCCATGGAGAGATTGCAGCAATGTTCCAGAGCGAAAGGCAGCCATCGAACAGACCTGGCGATTTCGATTGTAATCGAAATCGCACCCGGCGAACTCATCGACAAGATCACGATTCTCGAAGTCAAGCGAGACCGCATCGAGGACCCGGAGAAGCAGGCCAACGTCATGAACGAGCTTGCCATCCTTCGCGATGCTCAGGGGCGCTCGATCCCTTCCTCGAAGGAGCTGCGCAATCTCACCTGCCAGCTAAAGGCAGTGAATGAGAGACTCTGGGAGATCGAAGACGCCCTCCGTGACTGCGAGCGCAAGCAGCGGTTCGACGAGCGGTTCATCGACCTGGCTCGCTCCGTTTACCTGCACAACGATGCGCGAGCCCGTCTCAAGCGCGAGGTCAACGTGCTTCTGGGATCTACGATCATCGAGGAGAAATCCTACCCTCCCTATGCCTGAACGGCGCACTGGCCGCTCGCTGTATCGGACTCAGGCGCTGCGGCTTCGATCGACGGCGCGCCCCTCACTCTCGACCCAACCCCAGGCAATGAGAAGCGCCAGCGAACTGAGAGCCGCCGAGGCCGCATAGACGAACGCCGGGCCATGCTGCTGCCAGAAATAGCCGCTGTAAAGGCTACCCAGCATGCCGCCCAGACCAAAGCTCAGGCTATTGTAAAGCGCCTGCCCGCGGGCCTGGTTGCTGCCCTGAAAATAGCGATGCACCAACTGGATCGCAACCACATGGGATGAGCCGAAGCTGGCCGCGTGGAGCAACTGGGCGAGGACCAATAATCCCACCGGATGCAGGCAGCAGGCGAGCAGGCTCCAGCGCACCGTCCCGAGCGCTATGCTGATCAACAGAATGGCGCGCAGGCTATAACGTCTGAGCAAACGCTGTATGAGCGCGAATATCACGATTTCCGCCACGACCCCCAAGGCCCATAACTGTCCGGTCTCGCCGCTGCTGTAGCCGTTCTGCTGGAGGTAAATGGAAAAAAATGTGTAATACGGTCCATGAGCGGCCTGGATCAGCATGAACACCAGAAAGAAGGCAACCATGGCAGGTCTTCCCAGCACGCGCAGCATGGGCGGCTGTGCCATGGCAGGTGGCCGCTTCGGCGCCTCCGGGACCGTCTGACTGAATAGCCAGATGCCAACCAGGAGCGCGCTGATCACGAGAGGCAAGCGATCGATGTCCATGACATCCAGGGCATTACCGACCGCCAGTACGCTGGCGACAAAGCCGAGCGAACCCCACATGCGTATGTGGCTGTAGCGATGGGCTTGCTGGCGCAGGTGATTGAGCGTGACCGCTTCGAAGGAAGGGAGCGATGCGTTCCAGAAAAAGCTGAACACTAGAGTGATCAGCGCCAGCGCGACATAACCCGACAGCCAGAAGACGCCGAGGAAGGTAGCGGCGGTCAGAAGGGCGGCCAGGCGAATGATGAAAAGGCTCTTGCCGCTACGGTCGGCGATCCAGCCCCATACATTTGGACCGATCAGTTTGGTGGCTGCCAGTATCGCCATCAATTCGCCAATTTCGGCAGGGCTGTAGCCTTGTGCTTGCAGATAAAGTCCCCAGTAAGGCACGAAAGCGCCGAGGGCAGCGAAATAAAATAGATAAAAGCCAGACAGCCGGAAATACGGAACCGTCGGCGCCGTCCGCCGGACGGATTTGGCGCTCACCTCTGCCGGGCTGCGGTTAGCCAACGTCCGCCGGCACCGGGTGCAGCGCCGTTATCACATCCTGATTCTGCCCCCGGTGACGCAGGTAATGATCCATCAGCACGATCGCCATCATCGCCTCGATGATCGGCGTTGCGCGGATGCCGACGCACGGATCGTGGCGGCCGGTAGTGACGACTTCCACCGCATCGTTTTGCAGATTGATCGTCCGTCCCGGCAGGCGCAGGCTCGAGGTCGGCTTCAAAGCGATGCTGGCGGTAATGTCCTGGCCGCTGGAAATCCCGCCCAGAATGCCGCCGGCGTGGTTACTTAGAAAACCGGCCGGCGTAATCTCGTCGCGAAATTCGCTGCCTCTGGCTTCCACGCAGGCGAAGCCGCCGCCGATCTCAACGGCCTTGACCGCGTTGATGCTCATCAGGGCATAGGCAAGCTCGGCGTCGAGGCGGTCGAAAACCGGCTCGCCCAGACCGGGCGGAACACCTCGCGCCACGACGTTGATGCGGGCGCCGACGGAGTCGCCTTCCTTGCGGAGGGCGTCCATATAAGCCTCCAGCTCGGGAACCCTGGCCGGATCGGGACAGAAAAAGGGATTATTTTCGACTTCTTCCCAGATCAGCCGCTCGATTGCAATCGGCCCCAATTGTTTTAAATAGCCGCGAATTTCGATGCCGAGGCGTTCGCGCAGGTATTTCTTGGCGATCGCCCCGGCGGCGACGCGCATGGCGGTTTCCCGCGCCGAGGAACGCCCGCCGCCGCGATAGTCGCGATAGCCGTATTTCTGCTGATAGGTGTAATCGGCATGTCCCGGGCGGAAGCGGTCGGCGATGTCCGAATAATCCTTGGAGCGCTGGTCGGTGTTCTCGATCAGGAGGCCGATGGGTGTGCCGGTGGTTTTCCCCTCGAAAACACCGGAAAGAATCTTCACCTCATCCGGCTCCCGGCGTTGCGTCGTATGGCGCGATTTTCCCGGCCGGCGGCGTTCCAGCTCGAACTGGATATCGGCTTCCGATAATGTCATGCCGGGCGGACAGCCATCGACGATGCAACCGATCGCAGGCCCGTGGCTTTCGCCGAAGGAGGTGACGGTAAACAGTTTTCCGATCGTGTTTCCGGACATGGTGTCATTTCGTGAGTTGAAAATCAGAGACCGTCAGTCGGTTTGCTCTCGCCAGATCCTACCGAAGGCGGACACTTGCTCGGACGTCAGCAGAAAAACGCCCTCGCCGCCGCGCTCGAAATCCAACCAGTAAAACGCCACGTCCGGGTAAGCTGCCTGCAGAGCTTTCGCGCTGCTGCCGACCTCGACCACCAAGATGCCTTCCGGCTTCAGATGATCGGCGGCATCCCGCAAGATACGGTGTATGCAGTCCAAGCCGGTTTCCCCCGCTTCCAACCCGAGCTTCGGCTCGGCGTGATACTCGGCGGGCAAGGCCTGCCATTCCGTTGCATTTACGTAAGGCGGGTTGCTGACGATCAGATCATACCGGCGCTGGCCCAGATGGTCATACAGATTCGATTCAACGGCGCGCACGCAGTTTTCCACACCATGCCTTTTGATATTGATTTCCGCCACTTCCAAAGCGTCCCTGGAAATATCCGCCGCATCAACGGCAGCCTCGGGAAACGCATAGGCGCAGGCGATCGCGATGCAGCCGCTGCCGGTGCAAAGATCGAGGATATCGGTGACGTGTACCGAATCGAGCCAGGGACTGAAGCGCTGCTCGATGAGCTCGGCGATGGGCGAGCGCGGCACCAGCACCCGTTCGTCCACGTAGAACGAGAGGCCCGCGAACGACGCCTCATGCGTCAGGTAGGCCGCCGGCTTGCGCAGGCTGATCCGCTGCTCGATGAGGTGGGCGACCCTTTCGCGTTCGGCAGCGGTCAGCGCGCAGGCAAAATAGTCGGCCGGCAGGTCGTACGGCAAATGCAGGGTATACAGCACCAGCGCTGCGGCTTCATCCAGCGCGTTCGCCGTGCCGTGGCCGCAAAACAGTCCGGCCTCGACGAAGCGGCTCGCACCCCAGCGGATGAAATCGCGGACGGTGGAAAGCGCTTCGATAGCGTTCGGCGGGTCGGCCATGCAAGGTCCCTTTACGGGTACAGCGCGATGGTCTCGAGCGCCGTCGCCTCATCCAGCCCGAACATCAGGTTCATGTTCTGCACCGCCTGGCCCGCCGCGCCTTTGACCAGATTATCGATGACGGACAAGACGACCACGCTGTTGCCGCCATTGGGCCGGTGTACGGCGATCTGGCAGCGATTGCTGCCGCGCACGTTGCGCGTGTCGGGATGGGTGCCTTGAGGCAGCACGTCGACGAAGCGCTCAGCGCGGTAGCGCGATTCATAGACTTGCTGCAGATCAGCCGCGCTGTTTTTGAGCTCGGCGTACAGGGTCGCGTGGATGCCGCGGATCATGGGCACCAGGTGTGGCACAAAGGTGAGTCTGACCGGCGCGCCGGCGACTGATTCCAGTCCCTGGACAATTTCGGGACGGTGCCGGTGTCCCTCGACGGCATACGCCTTCACGCTTTCGCCCGTTTCGCTCATCAGGAGATGGGTCGCGGCTTTGCGGCCCGCTCCGCTGGCGCCCGACTTGACGTCGGCGATCAGATTGTCCACAGTGATGAGCCCTGCCTCGATGAGAGGCAGGAAACCGAGCTGAACCGAGGTCGGATAACAGCCGGGACAGGCTATCAGGCGAGCGGTCTGAATCGCCGCCCGGTTCACTTCGGGCAAGCCGTACACCGCTTCGCCCAGCAACTGCGGACAGGCGTGCGCTTCGCCATACCATCGTTCCCACACGGTGGCGTCTTTCAGCCGGAAGTCAGCCGCCAGATCGATCACCCGAACGTGGCTTGCCAGCAAGCGCTCGGCCATTCTCATCGCGATTCCGTTGGGCGTTGCGAAGAACACCACATCGCACTCCGCGAGCCTGCTCTCATCCGGCTCGCAGAACACCGCATCGATGTAAGCCCGAAGATTGGGGTAGAGCGCATCCACCCGCTTGCCCGCATCAGCGCGCGAAGTAACCGCTGCGATTTCCACCTCTGGATGCAGGGCGAGTATGCGCAACAGCTCAACTCCCGTATAACCGGTACCGCCCACAATGCCCGCTTTAATCATGCTGTGTTGAGACGACGTTTGGTGGCCACAATCGCGCGAGATAATCTCGGCGAAAATCGAAGATCGCATTCAGCCGCGCCCGGACGAACAGGCGGTGCGCGAACTGTCCCAGCCAGCCGAAAGGCATCACATAATACACGATATCCTCCAGCCGGGTGCCATCTTCCGACTCGGTCAAGCGCAGCAAATGATGCCAGAACGCGAAAGGGCCCAGCCGCTGTTCATAGACGAACTGAAAAGGCGCCCGCACGTCCTTGATTTCGGACACCCAAGTCAGCGGAACGCCCGCCACCGCGGCGATTCGGTAGGTGATGATCAGTCCGGCATACAGCTGATCCGGCACATCGGACGTGATGTCGAATCGCAGAAAAGCGGGCGTCATCGTTTCGAGGTTATGCGGCGTGGCAAAGTATCTCCAGGCCCGATCCAACGGAACGGCCAGCGTTTGACTACGGTGCACATGGTAGATGCGCATGGCCGATGGTGCCGGTCAAAGGACGTCAGCGTTGAAGGCCCGCTGTTGATGCTTTCGGCACAGGATTGAAGGCTGCGCCGCTCGCTGGGTCGGGTTCGCCGATGAGATGTTGCCCCGGATCATTCGCGCCGGTCATTGTCTAGTAATTTTTTCACTATACCTGAAACTCGGAAAACGGGACTTTTCAAAGCTTCTGAGTTAAAGTTTTTTCAGAAAAAGAAGTCTGGTTCGATTCACGAATTCTCGAAGGGCTCGAACTCATTCGCTCTGGCGGTTTCCGCCAGAAATGGAGGCAGCGCCCAGAGGAGGGGAGATGATTGGTAATTCTCTGGCATTCCTGGAAGCACGGCGTCTCATCGAGCGGACTGCTCGCTTTGAAGCCGCCGTCCTTATCGAAGGGGAAACCGGGACGGGAAAGGAATTGGCGGCCCGGGCCATTCATTATCAGGGACATCGGCGAGACAGGCCATTCGTTGCGATCAACTGCGGGGCGGTGCCGGATTCGCTGATCGAAAACGAACTTTTCGGACATCACCGAGGCGCCTACACCGACGCCCGGACGGACCAGCCCGGACTGGTCAAGATCGCCCATCGAGGCACTTTATTCCTCGACGAGATCGATGCGCTCTCCTCCAAAGGCCAACTCACCTTGCTACGGTTCCTGCAGGATCAGGAATATCGTCCTCTCGGGGCGCCCGCCCCGCTGATCGCCGATGTGCGCATCATAGCCGCCAGTAACCGCAACTTGCTCAAGCTGGCCCGGACGGGCGAGTTCCGCATGGATTTACTGTACCGTATCAAGCTGATGTATCTGGAGCTGCCGCCGCTGCGCACGCGCGCGGGCGATCCCGAACTGCTGGCTTTGCATTTCCTGAAAATCGCCAGTGAGCGTTTCCGCTTACCCGAAAAACGCCTCCATCCCGATACGCTGGCCTGGTTCGAAGACTATGCCTGGCCCGGTAATGTGCGCGAGCTCGAGAATTTGATCTTCCGCGAAGTTCTGCTCAGCGACGGGGACGAGCTCCATATCGATCCACCCACCGACGACTATTCGACGCTCCCCTCTGGCGGCATGGAGGATGGGGGCTGCAAGGATCGGTTCCATCGCGCCAAGATCCGAGCCATCGAGGAATTCGAGCGCAATTATCTGAGCCAAATCATGGCCCAGGCGTGCGGCAACGTGAGCATGGCGGCGCGGCTGGCGGGCAAGGAACGGCGGGCCCTGGGCAGGCTTTTGAAAAAGCACGGCATCGACCGCCGCAATTATTGTGCCTGAAAAGCGGCCGGATGAGAAATTTGGACCCATTCTCACCGCTTTTTTCAGTTTCTCGGTCGCCTTAAGACGCCGCGGCGCCTGCCGGAGCGCTTGCCAAAGCGGGCTCTATTTGACCCGGCCCGATTTACTCCGCTGGCGCCCGATCGCCCTTACTTTCCCGGCCGAGCGCGCGCAAGGCAAATGAACGCCTGGGTCATCGGCGTCCCAGCAGGCAGTCCTGATCCTGAGCGTCGAGCCCACAGAATCAACAGCTTAGTACTTGTGCATGATCGGCATGCCGCTTGCTAACGGGCCAGTCGTTGCAGTTTTTCTGTGCGAGTTTTTGGGAGGGCAGCATGAAAATAACCACGTCGCGTCTTGCCGTTATCATCCTCGGCAGCGGTCTATTGGCCTTGGCGTGCAGCACGCTGCCGCTTCGAACCACCTGCGGCAAGGGATCCGGCAAGGTCCTGGACGAAGCCCGCTGCGCGGGACGCACGGCTGCAAGCTTTCCCGCGGCGGACGAGGATTATTTCCGCGACATGGATTACCGCCTGACCCATGACCCGCAGGCGGTCGCCGCCGCGCTCGATCCCTACGTTCCGGGCATTTCGCCGCAAGCGGCGGTGGATGCCACGGTCAAAGGCCGCAACAACTGGATCGTCTGGACCGGCGGCAATGACCGGTTATGGGACCTGCTCTCGAAAGAAAGCAAAGGCACCCTCGATTTTTTGAAGACCCTGTCGAACCATCCCAGCCTGAGATACAGCCGGGATAATCGCTGGCGCTATCTCGGTCTGGTCAACGAACCCTGCTTCGAGAAGACCGAAGGTCCTCGGCAGGACCGCTACGGTCTGTGGCTGGATGTCCGCCGGAACGATTGCCGGCCCGATCCGTTCGAGAACGAGAAAAAGTATCCCGGCGTGAAAATCGGCGCCCGGGGCAAAACCGTCCCGGTCGGGTCTTATTACGGCTATGCCACCGGCATAGTCGGCTTGCGGCTGTTTCCAAATCCCGATTTCGACGAGGCGGCCGCCAAGCGCTGGGATCCGGTTCGCTATTATGAAGATCCGAGTTATTACAACGACAAGAGCCTGGTGAAACCCTACCGCGTCGGTATGTCCTGCGGCTTCTGCCATGTCGGGCCGAATCCGGTCAATCCGCCCAAGGACCCGGAAAATCCCGAATGGGCGAATCTCAATTCGAATCCCGGCGCGCAGTATTTTTGGGTCGACCGCATCTTCGTCTGGGACGTGGATGCATCGAGTTTCCCGTACCAGCTGTTCCATACCTCGCGTCCTGGCGCCCTGGATACGTCGTTCGTCTCCACCGATTACATCAACAACCCGCGCACCATGAATGCCGTCTATAACTTCGGCGCCCGCATGGCGATCGCGAAGCGGTTGGGCAAGGAGACTTTGGCCGGCAGTGAGCGCAACAACGCGCAGCTCAATCAATACGTGGCGCCGGGAAGCCCGCTGACGCGCTTCTTCAGACCGCCCGACACCGTCTGGACGCCGCGAGTCTTGAAAGACGGATCAGATTCGGTGGGCGCTTTGGGCGCGTTGAACCGCGTTTTCGTCAACGTCGGCCTGTTCAGCGAGGAATGGCTGGAGCATTTTCGGCCGCTGGTCGGCGGCTCGAGTTTCACGCCTTTCCCCATTGCCGCCGCGGACAGGAATTCGAGTTATTGGAACGCGACCGAGGCGCAGACGCCGGATGGAGCGCTATTTTTCCTGGCTACCGCGAGGCCCGACTACTTGAAGGACGCGCCCGGCGGACAAGCCTATCTGACCCAAAACAAGCAGACGCTGAAACGGGGAAAAATCGTGTTCGCCGAGCGCTGCGCGCGCTGTCACTCCAGCAAACTGCCGGAGGAAGCATTCGGCTTCTTCCCGAATCAGGGCTGCGTCGGCCCGGATTACCTTCGGTGCTGGAACAATTACTGGACCTGGACCAAAACCAGCCGCTTCAAGGAAGCGATGACGCAGATCGTCCTGGCCGATGATTTCCTGGTGGACAACTTCCTCTCCAACGAGCTACGGGTGCCGGTCACGCTGCTGGAAACCAATGCCTGCGCTTCTCTCGCCACCAATGCGCTCGCCGGCGACATCTGGGACAACTTCTCATCGCAGTCCTACAAGAGCCTGCCCTCGGTCGGAACGGTCCTGGTTCACCATCCCCTCACCGGCGAGCCAAGAAGCTATGCCATGCCAGCCGGCGGCCGCGGTTATACCCGTCCCGCATCGCTCATCAGTCTCTGGTCCACCGCGCCGTTCCTGCTGAATAACACGCTGGGCGATTTTTACTGGAGCGGATCGGTGGAGGACCGGATGAAATCCTTCGACAGCGCAGTCCGGGAATTGCTGTGGCCGGAGAAGCGCAAAGGTGACCGGCAATTCGAGACGGCTTCCGGCCAAAAGCTTCCCGGCCTGATTGACCTGACCAGCGACCGGAGTTATCTGAGAGTCCCCAAGGGCTATTTGCCTGACTTCCTGCAAACCCTATCGGGCCCACTGCACCGCCTGAAACCGTGGCTGTTCGGGGAAGAAGGCATCGAGATCGGACCGATTCCGCAGGGGACGCCGATCAATCTGATCTCCAACCTGGACCTCGAACAACGCTGGAAACTGCTGGGCGTGCTGCGCAGGATCAAGAGCGATTTCAAGGCGCTCGGGCGGGACGCCACCGACGAGGAAGCACGCCGCGTGTTCGCTAACGTCGTCGAGCCTATGCTGGCGATCAGCAAGTGCCCCGATTTCGTCGTCAACCGGGGTCATTATTTCGGTACGGACTACTTTAGCGAGGAAACGGGTTTGAGCGATGGCGACAAGAAGGCTTTGGTCGAGTTTTTGAAGACGCTATGAACCTTGGACGCGGGACCGGAAAGGACGCTACGGCCGCAGCTCAAGGCCAAGGCTGCCCCGGAGATCGGCTCGCTTATCCGCCGGGGCAAGGGGATGCGTGCGAGAAAAGGATTCCATCGTGGTGAAGCGGCGCGACAAAACCGATA
>CADDZF010000067.1 GCA_902812445.1 Methylococcaceae bacterium
GCCAGGTACCTATCGGCGTGGTCGTGCCGAAATCGGTCGACGATGTGATAGCGACAGTCGCCGCCTGCCGCAAGCACGGCGCGCCGGTGCTGTCGCGCGGCGGCGGCACCAGTTTGGCGGGCCAGTGCTGCAATGTCGCCGTCGTCATGGACATGTCCAAATACCTCAATCGCATTCTTGACCTCAACCCCGATAAAAAAACCGCCAGAGTCGAACCCGGCTGCGTGCTTGACGATTTACGCGATGCCGCCGAAAAATATCACTTAACCTTTGCGCCTGATCCGTCGACGCACACGCATAACACGCTCGGCGGCATGATTGGCAACAACTCCTGCGGCGTGCATTCGGTGATGGGCGGTAAAACCGTCGATAATGTCATCGAACTCGATGTGCTGCTCTATGACGGCACCCGACTGAAAGTCCGCCACACCAATATAAGTGAGTTTGAACAGATTATTGCCGAAGGCGGACGTCGTGGCGAAATCTATGCCGGACTAAAAGCATTGTGCGATCAACAAGCCGAGCGGATACGCGCCCGCTATCCGAAAATCCCGCGCCGCGTCTCCGGCTATAACCTGGACGAGCTGCTGCCGGAAAACGGCTTTAATGTCGCCCGCGCTTTGGTCGGCACCGAAGGCACTTGCGTTGTCATTTTGGAGGCCACGTTACGGCTGGTCGACAGCCCTCCATCACGGTCGCTGCTGGTGCTCGGCTATCCGGATGTGTTCAGCGCCGGCGATCATGTTCCCGAAATTCTAAAGCATAAGCCTATCGGCCTCGAAGGCATTGACGACCGCTTGGTAGCCGATATGAAAGCCATCAACCTGCATCCTGAAGATATCCAGTTGTTGCCGGAAGGCAGCGGCTGGCTGCTCGCCGAATTCGGCGGCAATAATAAAACCGAGTCCGACGCCTTGGCAACCGCCTGCATGGAAGCGCTAAAGCAAGCGGGCAATGCACCCACGATGAGATTATTCGACAATCCCAAAGAAGAAAAAATGATCTGGAAAGTGCGCGAGTCCGGCTTAGGGGCAACCGCTCATGTACCCAACAAAAAAATCACCTGGGAAGGCTGGGAAGATGCGGCAGTGCCGCCCGCTAAAGTGGGCGATTATCTGCGCGATTTTCGCAAACTGCTGGAAAAATTCGGCTACGGCTGTGATCTCTATGGACATTTTGGCGAAGGTTGCATCCATACCCGGATTGATTTCGATCTTGAAACGGACGCCGGGATACAAACTTTCCATTCATTTTTAAACGAAGCGGCAAATCTGGTTGTTCGTTACGGCGGTTCGCTATCCGGGGAGCATGGCGACGGCCAGTCAAAAGCCGAGTTTTTGCCGCTTATGTTCGGCGACGAATTAGTGCAGGCGTTCCGGGAGTTCAAATCAATTTGGGACCCGGACGGAAAAATGAATCCCGGCAAGATCGTCGATGCTTATCTGCCGACTGAAAACCTGCGTCTTGGAACGAGTTACAAGCAAGTTCATCCGGCTACGCATTTTCAGTATCCGAAAGACAAAGGCCAATTCAGCAAAGTCATCTTGCGTTGCGTCGGCATTGGCAATTGCCGTCAGCATCATTCCCAGACTATGTGTCCAAGCTATAGAGTAACCCGCGAAGAAAAGCATTCGACACGCGGCCGGGCACGGTTGTTGTTCGAGACCCTGCGCGGCGAATGCATCCAGGACCTCTGGCAAAGCGAGGCCATGAAAGAATCGCTCGATCTGTGCCTGGCCTGTAAAGGTTGCAAGGGCGACTGCCCGGTCAATGTCGATATGGCGACTTACAAGGCCGAGTTTCTGGCGCACTACTATCAGCACAAGCGCCGACCGCGCCAGGCTTATGCATTTGGCTGGATCAACCGCTGGGCAAAACTGGCCGCCTTGGCGCCGGGCCTGGTTAACTGGCTGGCAAAGATGCCCGGTTTCAGCGACCTGATGAAGACCGTCTCCGGCATGGCGCCGCAACGCAGCATTCCCCAGTTTGCGCCGGAAACATTCCGGCATTGGTTTAAAGAGCGCGCGCCTCGCTATCAGGATAAGCCGCCGGTTATTCTTTGGCCGGATACGTTCAACAACCATTTTCATCCTGAAACCGCCAAGGCCGCGGTTGAGGTGCTGGAAGCGGCCGGCTTTCAAGTACGCCTTCCCGAGCAGCATATTTGTTGCGGTCGCCCGCTATACGACTTCGGCATGCTGGATCGGGCCAAGCGCCAATTGCAGCAGATTCTTGCCAATATGCGCCAAGCGATTGACAGCGGTGTTCCTATGGTCGGCCTGGAACCGGCTTGCGTTGCCGTATTCCGAGATGAAATGGTGAATCTTTTTCCCAAAGATGAAGTCGCGCAAAAATTGAGCAGGCAAACCTACTTCTTTAGCGAGTTTTTGTTAAAGAAAGCGCCGGATTTCAAGTTTCCGAAGCTCGAGCGCAAAGCCATTGTGCACGGGCATTGCCATCAAAAAGCCATTATTAAAATGGATAATGAAGACATCGTGCTGAAAAATCTTGGTCTGGACTTTCAACAGCTTGATTCGGGGTGTTGCGGCATGGCCGGATCATTCGGCTTCGAAAAAGATAAATATGATGTGTCTAGGCAGATAGGCGAGCTGGTGTTAATGCCGGCGGTGCGCGCCGCACCGCCTGATGCCTTGATAGTGGCGGACGGTTACAGTTGCCGCGAACAAATCGCGCAAATGACTGGGCAGCACAGTTTGCATAGTGCGGAAGTTATTCGGATGGCGTTGCAGGAGAATCAGCAGGGTTGATTTACCTCGTTTCCACGCAGCGCGCTTATTCCGGCCTACGTCTGCTTATGTATAAAGACAATCTCAGAGCATGGGAACGAGGGTACCTCACTGTATTTATAAAAAAAAATAAGCCGGGAGACTTCTTCATGAACATGAAAAGAAATAGGCGCACAAACCGGGAAACCCCCATTGTTGTCATTACCGGCGCCGGTGCCGGAGTGGGTCGCGCGACAGTGCGGCAATTCGCCAAGAACGGTGCCCGCCTCGGATTGATCGGCCGCGATCAGGCTCGGCTCGAACACGCGGCCAATGAAGTGCGCGATTTAGGCAGTGAAGCTGTAATAGCGCTAGCGGATGTCGCCGATGCGGATCAGGTCGAAGCGGCGGCCGTGCGTATAGAAGCAGCACTCGGCCCGATCGATATCTGGATCAACAATGCCATGGCCACGATCTATTCGCCATTTCACGATATTGCGGCGAAGGATTACAAGCGCGCGACCGAGGTCACGTATCTGGGCGCCGTCTACGGCACGATGGCCGCGCTCAAGCGCATGAGGGCCAATGATAACGGCGTTATCATTCAGGTCGGCTCGGCACTCGCCTATCGATCTATCCCGCTGCAAGCGCCCTACTGCGGCGCGAAGTTTGCAATACGCGGCTTTACCGATGCGCTGCGTAGCGAACTGTTGCATGATCGAAGCAAAATTCGGATAACGATGGTGCATATGCCAGCTCTTAATACTCCGCAGTTCGACTGGGGCAAGAACCAGATGCCGACACGGCCGCAGCCGGTACCGCCTATTTTCGAACCGGAGATGGCGGCCAAGGCCATTTTCTGGGCAAGCCACCACAAGCGCCGCGAAGTTTATGTGGGCTGGTCGACCTGGAAAGTCATCTGGGCGAACAAACTTATTCCCGGCTTCATTGACCGTTACCTGGCACGTACCGGTTATGAAGGCCAGCAAAGCGGAGAGCCGGCCGATCCTTCAAATCCAAATAATCTGTGGCAACCTGTAGAAGGCGATTTTGCTGCTCATGGGCGCTTCGATAAATGCGCCAAGCCCGGCACGGCGCAACTTTGGCTTACTCTTTACCGGGAGCCGGTCACATTAGCTTTGCTGGCTGCCGGGCTATGGGCTTGCTGGCGATTGCGTAGCAATAGCATCAGGTTAAAGAATACCGAGAGGTAGCAGATACTTTGAACGGTTACTTTTTACCCCTAAATCAAGGCCATGAACTTAAAGTAGGCATATTGGAGTGCAAGCTTTGCTTGCTCTACTGTGAAGGCATGGAGCCCAGGGTTTTGGCAGGCGAAGCCTGCACTCCACCATAAACCGTTTTGGCTTAACTTAATGGCAGTGGTGCGCTACGTAGGAGCGAGTTCAAAGTAAGCTAATAGCTTAAACAAAGGAGTGATAAATATGAATATCGGTCACAAACGCTGGGTTATTGCCGACGGTTATATTCCGCCGGACAGCACCGGCAGCAGCCGGGAACTGGTCAGCCACGATGCGATGTGCATCCTGAATTGTAATGCTCAAAATGCCCATGTCGAGGTCACGCTCTATTTTTCCGATCGGGAACCGGTGGGACCGTATCACTTTGTCGTCAATGCATCGCGTACTAAACACGTCCGCTTCAATGAACTCATGGATCCGGAGCCCGTTCCGCATAATACCGATTATGCCAGCGTCATCGAAGCGGATATACCCATCGTCGTCCAGCATACGCGGCTCGATTCCCGCCAGTCGGCGCTCGCGCTGATGACCACGGTAGCTTATCCGGCATCGACGGGCAGCCTGCCATGAGCGCTAATTTTAGTTGCGATCTTGCTGCGGCAACCACCGCGATGCCGCATGTCTGGGAGCATACGGTCGGCAGCGGCCATGCGCGGCTGACGTTACGCGCCGACTGGCAGGCGCAGCTTAAGAAAGCGCACGAAGAATTAGGCTTTCGCCATGTCCGCTTTCACGGCATTCTCGACGATGATTTGGGGACGCTGACCTGCCAGCAGGACAAGCTTATCTATTCATTTTTCAACAGCGACCAGATTTTCGACTTCCTGCTGTCAATCGGCATGAAGCCGTTTGTCGAGTTGTCATTCATGCCGAGCACTTTGGCTTCCGGCTCTACAACGGTATTTAAATACAAAGGCAATGTCACGCCGCCAAAAGATTATGCGCACTGGCAAACGCTGATTAAAAAGCTGGTTAGCCACTGGGTTGACCGCTACGGCTTGGAAGAGGTTCGGCAATGGTTCTTCGAAGTCTGGAACGAACCGAACCTGAAGGCTTTCTGGACTGCGGAACAAGAAGATTATTTCAAGCTTTACCAAGCCACCGTAATCGCCATCAAAGCGGTCGACAACCAGCTAAAAGTCGGCGGCCCGGCCACTGCGCAAAACGCCTGGATAGCCGATTTTCTCGGTTTCTGCACGGCTAATAATCTACCTGCGGACTTTGTCAGCACGCACCATTACCCGACCGATGCGTTCGGCCAGCCCGGCGACGACACCGCGACGCAATTAGCGAAGAGCCACCGTAGCGCGCTGCGTGAGCAAGCCTGGGGAAGCTGTCAGCGCGCGCAAGGAAAGCCGGTCTATTACACGGAATGGTGTTCGTCATCCAATCCTTTCGATAGCTTGCATGACGAGCCTTACGCGGCGGCGTTTGTCACCAAGACCAATATGGAAGCGGTCGGCCTGGTGCAAGGTTACAGCTACTGGACATTCTCCGATATTTTTGAAGAAAATTATTTTTCTTCAGTGCCTTTTCACGGCGGCTTCGGCCTGCTCAATATCCACGGCATTGCCAAACCGTCTTACTGCGCTTACCAGCTGCTGCACCGGCTGGGAACCGAACAGTTAGCGGTCGAAGGCAGTCATGCAACGGTCGACGTCTGGGCGGTGCGCGGCGATAAAGAGATAATCGTGCTGGCGGTCAATTCGAGCTTGCCGCATCATCCGATTGCCGACCAGCAAGTACAGGTTCGGCTCATCCATACCGAACCCCCTACCGCCGCCGAAATCAGCCGCATTGATGCGGACAATGCGAATGCGAAAAGCGCCTGGCTGGCTATGGGCGAGCCGGATTATCTTTCAGCAGAACAGCTCCAACAGCTGCACGTAGCTTCAGAGCTCAAACCGAGCGCGCAATTGTGGAAATATGCAGGCGATGTGATCACGCTGGAATTCAACTTACCCCCACAATCGGTTGCGGCGCTCAATGTGCAGTTTAAGCCGAATCATATGCCCCAAGCGGAATCGGTATCACTATGAGCACCGCCGATCAAACCGACGAACAAAGGCTCGACGAGGTTCAGCGGGAAACCTTTAACTATTTTATTTTTATTCGCGAGATCAATCCCGCCAACGGCATGGTCGCCGACGGCAATCAGCCCGGGCAGCCTGTCAGTATCGCCGCGATCGGTTTAACGCTGACCGCTTATCCGATTGGGATTGAGCGCGGCTCCATAACCCGTGTCGAAGCGATCCGGCGCATCCTGGCGACGCTGGAATTTTTCCAAAACAGTCCGCACAGCGAAGCTCCCGATGCAACCGGGTATAAAGGCTTTTATTACAACTTTCTCAATATGAATACCGGCCGGCGAGCCTGAAAATCGGAACTATCCACGATCGACTCGGCACTGTTATTGGCGGGTATGCTCGCCGCCGCGCAATATTTCGATGCTGACAACGACGATGAAACAAGGCTACGCGAACTTGCCGATGCCCTATACCGGCGCGCCGATTGGCAGTGGGCACAGAATGGAGAATTAACGGTAAGCCACGGTTGGAAGCCGGAATCCGGCTTTTTGCCCTGGCGCTGGGAAGGTTATTGCGAAGCGCTGATCTTGTACGTGCTCGGCCTGGGATCGCCCACCTATCCGTTACCTAAATAAGCCTATCGGGCCTGGCTTTCCAGCTATGCCTAGAAGAGCGCATACGGTCTGGAAATGGTTTATGGCGGGCCGTTGTTTATGCATCAGCTGTTGCATATCTGGATAGATTTTCGCGGCATTTATGATGCGTTTATGCGCGACAAGAAAATTGACTACTTTGAAAACAACCGCCGCGCCACGCTATTACAACAGCGCTACGCGACCGACAATCACCTGCGCTACCCGTATTACGGCGCCCAGGGCTGGGGCATCACCGCCCGTAACGGGCCGGGGCCGAAAATACTGAAAATCGACGGTATCGAACGCCAGTTCTTCGGTTATATAGATCGCGGCGTGCCCTATGGGCCTGACGACGGCACGCTGACGCCTCCTTGGGCGGTTGTAGCCTCATTGCCGTTTGCCCCGGAAATCGTATTGCCGACCATGCGCTTTTATATCGACGAGATGGAGCTTAAAGAGCGCAACGGCGAAGGTTTCAAAGCGACTTTCAATCCGCTCTTTCCCAATCCCGGAAACAATCCGCATCGCATTCTAACGCATTACCCCTATGAACCTCGCATCGCCTCCAGGACAGCCCGGTATTCGCCCTCGTTGGACTTCCAGCCGAAAATGCGGCGTCGGCACCGCGCTCTCCTGCGAGAGCCCGGTCTGGTTCACCCTCGCGCAGGGCATCGTCAACGAGATTTATTTTCCCCGCCTCGACCAAGCCAACACCCGCGATGTCGGCCTCCTGGTTGCGGCCGACCAAGGCTTTTTCTCTGAGGAAAAACGTAACACCCGCCATGAAGTCATGACGTCAGATCCAGGCATACCGGCTTATCGCCTCGTCAACACCTGCGAGCACGGCCGCTATCGGATCAGTAAAACGATCATCACCGACCCATGCCGTCCCGCCCTGGTCATGTACGTGAAATTCGAGCCAGTCGAAGGCGCCCTTGAAGATTACCGGCTCTTCCTCCTGGCCGCGCCGCATCTCGCCAACCGAGGTGCCGACAACTACGGCTGGGCGGGTGATTTCAAGGGTACTCCGCTGCTCTGCGCGCATCGCGACCAAGTGGCCCTCGCGATCGCCTGCTCGGCTGGCTGGAGGGCCCGCAGTTGCGGTTACGTAGGGGTGAGCGACGGCTGGCGTCAAGTGCATGCAAAAGGGGCGCTGACCGAGGAATACGCCGAGGCCAAGGCCGGCAATATCGCGCTCACCGGTGAGATCGATCTTGCGGCCTGCGGCGGCAAATGCGTTGTCGCGATCGGCTTTGGCACGACCGCCCCGGAGGCCGGACACGTCGCGCACGCGGCGTTGCTCTCCGACTTCGCCGACACCGAACGCGAATTCGTGGAAAGCTGGCGCGCGTTTCAGAAGGCTTGCCTGCCACTCGCCTTCCACTCTGACGAGAGTGACTCGCTCTACCGCTCCAGCCTCTCCGTGTTGCGCACACACGAGAGCAAACTCTTCCACGGCGGGATCATCGCCAGCCTGGGGATTCCTTGGGGCTCAGAACGCGGCGATCAGGACATCGGCGGCTACCACCTGGTGTGGCCGCGCGACCAGGTTCACGCGGCAATCGCCCTCCTTGCGGCCGGCCGCGTCGCCGACGCGCAGCAGGTGATGTTTTATCTGATGTGCACTCAGGAGCCCGAAGGAAACTGGCCGCAAAATATGTGGATCAACGGGGAGAGCTACCGCAGCGCCAACCAGAGCGACCAGACCGCGAGCTTCATCCTCCTGGTCATGGCGCTGCGCCGGTACGCCCAGATAGGCCTGGTAGATCCGTGGGAATCCGTGCGCCGCGCCGCGGAGTTCCTGCTCCGCCAGGGTCCGGTCACCCAGCAGGATCGCTGGGAGGAAAATCCCGGTTACACACCTTACACGCTTGCCACGATGATCGCAGCGTTGCTCGGTGCAGCGGATTGCGCCGAGGAACGCAACCAGCCGGACCTGGTACAGCATTTTCGCTCCAGCGCCGACGAGTGGAACGCCTCCATCGAGCGCTGGCTTTACGTAACCGACACGCCCCTCGCCCGCGAAACCGGCGTGGAGGGTTACTATGTGCGCCTCGCACCACCCGATACGAGAGCTCCGGAGGATTTGAAACGCTTGCACGTGCAATTGAAAAATAACTCCTCGGGCCACGCCAGCTTCCCCGCCGCCGAGATCGTCAGCCCCGACGCGCTGGCCCTCGTGCGCTACGGACTCCGCCGCGCCGATGACCCCCGGATCCTCAACACTGTGCGCGTCATCGACGCGACTTTACGCCGTGAAACCAAATCCGGCACCGTGTGGCGCCGCTTCAGCCACGATGGCTACGGCGAAGATGCTTCGGGCGCGCCATTCACCGGCACGGGCATCGGTCGCGGCTGGCCCGTGCTAACCGGCGAGCGGGCGCACTACGAACTTTTGCGCGGAAATCTGACCGAGGCGAAAAAGCTTCTGGGCACTCTGGTCACGTTGAGCGAACACGGTTTGCTGCCCGAGCAGATCTGGGATGCAGAGGATATTCCCGAAAAAAACCTCTTCAACGGTAAGCCCACCGGTTCGGTCATGCCGCTGGTGTGGGCCCACGCCGAATTCGTAACCCTACTCCGCTCGCTGCGCGATGCGGCGGTGTTCGATTGTCCGTTGCAAACCTGCCAACGCTACCTCCGGTAGCAGCCGCCGTAACGCAGAAACCGATGCGGAACGAAAGCACCTTTATGGTCACTGATACCACTGGGTGCTTTCGATGAGACTCGGGCTGGCGTTGTAATCCTCTCGATTCGGCAAGAAGATAGCGAAATCATGACTCTTCCTATACCAGGAAGAGCTATTTACCCAGCATTATCAGGGAAAATTGGTGGCCGGCGATCAATACCCGTCGCTAAATTTTCCACCGTTTGATAAGTTCATGTCTAGAGAACCCGGAATGTGAGACGGCAAGATAAGGAGAACCATGCAATCCAGCACACAGTATTCGTTTTATCCAATTACGCTACCGGAAGCGCACACCTTCGAGATCGCACTCCCGATCGGCTCGAGCGATCCGGTGGTCAACGCATATGCGAAGAACGAGCAACCGAACCGGTATCTCACCGATTGGCTCCTTCGGTTTATCCAGCCGGGAGACCGCGTCGTCGACCTCGGATGTCACGTCGGCACGCTGTCGGTGCCGGCGGCCGTGCTGCGCCGGCAAGTACTCGCCGTAGATGCTTCTCCACTGCATGTTGGCGCCGTTCGCCTGTCCGCCCATCGCAACGCTCTCGAGAATCTGCGCGTGGAATGGTGTGTCGTCGACAGCGCGGAGGGCGAAGCGGAATTCCACGAGAACGGCCTGTGGGGAATGGTTGCGCAGGCGCCGGATACCGCCGGTACCTTGCGTGTTCCTCGGCGCCGGGGCGATGAGCTGCTGGCTGCGGCCGGCTGGAGCGACGTCGCCCTGGTCAAGCTCGATATCGAAGGGTCGGAGTTGCCCGCGCTGGAAAGCCTCGGCGCGCTGCTGACGGGCCCCCGCGCGCCGGTCCTGATCTATGAATCCAACGGCATGACCTTCGAGATCTTCGGCTATTCGATCCAGGATGTTCGAGCATGGCTCGAGGAACGGGGCTACATCACCTGTCGCATGGAAGGAGAGCGCCTTGTGTACTGTGAACCGGGCGCACTGCAGCCCGAGGCGTGGCTCGATGTTATCGCCCTGCCGCCCGCTTGGGAGGAGAAGTGTCGGGCAGAGATCGTGTCCTGGTCACCGGAAGAGATAGTGGCCCGGTGCCTCGAGTGGGGTGGCAGCGAGCATCGCAACGTGCGCCAATACCTTCATCGCGCACTGGCAAGCGGCGACGGATTCCCCGCCGAGGACGAGCGCATCGTCGCGTTGCGCGCACAGCTCGCCCGGGAGTTCGAGCCCGGACGCTCGAGGGTTTACCCCCGCGACGAATTGCGCTCTGGTGAATCGCAACCGAATGAGGATTTTATGCTGAAATCCCAGGTCTGCCGGGCGGAGCAACTCGAATCCGCGGAGTTCCGGCAATGGTGCGCTCGGATGAAGGAGACGTTCCAGTACCACCGCAAGCTCTGGGAATACTGCTACATCGCCCAGGCACTCGCCGAGCGCGGCAAGCTACGGCCCGGGATGCGGGGGCTGGGGTTCGCGGTCGGCACGGAACCGCTGGCGTCCCTGTTCGTGAGCCACGGGTGCGAGGTACTTGGGACCGACCTTGACCTCTCTGCGAAGGGTGCAGTGGATGAGGGGAATTGGGCGGGCACCGGCCAGTACGCCACTGGGCTTGAGGCGATGAACAAGCGTGGAATCTGCACCCCCGAGGAGTTGGCGGCCCGGGCGTCCTTCCGGTTCGTGGACATGAATCACATCCCGGACGATTTGACCGGCTTCGACTTCCTGTGGTCGTCGTGCGCGGTCGAACACGTCGGCTCGCTGGAACTTTCGAAACAGGCCGTGATGAACATGATGCGGTGCTTGAAACCGGGCGGGGTGGCCGTTCACACGACCGAGTTCAACGTCCTGTCCGACATCGGGACGGTGGAAACCGGGTGGGCGGTGTTGTGGCGGCGGCGGGATCTAGAAGAACTATCGGCCAGAGCTCGCGCGGCCGGCCACCGGATGGCGGAACTCGACCTGGAGTCCGGGACGGCGTTCCCGGACCTCTACGTTGACGAACGCCCGTACAAGCAGATGCCGCACCTGAAATTGCGCTCGGATGGAAACTACATCGCCACCTCCGTCGGGATTATCATCGAGGCAGCTTAATCCAGGGCTGATACCCGGATTTCCCCTGACCTCGAACCCCCGGCACTGAAAGGATGCCCACCATCGGCGCGAAGCCGTCCGCTGAGGCCGCAGGCTGCTGCCTGGATTGTCACCGTTTCTGCCGAAAGAATCGCCTCAGCAGCGCGCTGCACGATTCCTCGAGTACGCCGCCGGTATATTGCAGCGCATGATTCAGAAAATCGGCGTCCGCCAAGTGCACGGCGCTGGCAACGGCCCCGCAGCGGGCGTCAGGGGCGCCGAACACCAGCCGCTTGATCCGGGCGTGCATGATCGCGCCCACACACATGATGCAAGGCTCCAGGGTCACGTAGAGCGTCGTCTCCACCAGGCGATAATTGGCCATCCGGCGTCCCGCTTCGCGCAGGGCCACGATCTCGGCGTGAGCGGTCGGATCGTGCGAGCCAATCGGCCGATTCCAGCCCTGACCGATGCGCTCATCGCCCCTGACCAGCACGGCCCCCACCGGAACCTCGCCCGCTTCCTCCGCCCGCTGAGCCAGTTCAAGGGCGGTGCGCATCCAGTCTTCATCCGCCGGCACGATGGGAACGCGCGGAAAAGGCGTCATTCCCACTCGATCGTCGCCGGCGGCTTGCCGGAGATATCGTAGGTCACCCGCGAAATGCCGGGAACTTCATTGATGATGCGGCGCGAGACCAGATCGAGAAAATCGTACGGCAAGTGGGCCCAGCGGGCGGTCATGAAATCGAGCGTTTCCACGGCGCGCAGGGCGATCACGTAATCATAACGGCGGCCGTCACCCATGACGCCGACCGAGCGCACCGGCAAGAACACGGCGAATGCCTGGCTGACCTTTTGGTACAGACCGTGCTGGCGCAGCTCTTCGATGAAAATGGCGTCGGCCGACCGCAGCAGGTCGGCGTATGGCTTTTTGACTTCGCCGAGGATGCGCACACCCAGCCCCGGACCGGGGAACGGGTGACGATAGACCATTTCGGACGGCAGGCCCAGTTCGAGGCCGATCTGCCGCACTTCATCCTTGAACAGTTCGCGCAACGGCTCGATGAGGCCGAGCTTCATGTCTTTCGGCAGACCGCCGACATTATGGTGCGATTTGATCAAATGCGCCTTGCCGGTCTTGGCGCCGGCCGATTCGATCACGTCCGGGTAAATCGTGCCCTGAGCCAGCCAGCGGGCGCCCGCCAGGCGGGCCGCTGCATGATCGAAGATGTTCACGAACAAGCCGCCGATGCGCTTGCGTTTCTCTTCCGGATCGACGACGCCGCTCAGCGCTGCAAGAAAGCGCTCTTCGGCGTTGATGCGGATGACCTTGATGCCCATGTGCTCGGCGAACCTCGCCATGACCTGATCGCCTTCGTGCAAGCGCAAAAGGCCGGTGTCGACGAACACGCAGCAAAGCTGAGCGCCGACGGCCCTGTGCAATAGTGCGGCGACAACCGATGAATCGACACCGCCCGACAATCCGAGCACGACTTCATCGCGCCCGATGCGCTCGCGCAGTTGGCGGATGCTGTCGTCGATGATGTGCCGCGCCGTCCACAGCGCCTGACAGCCGCAGATGTCGCACACGAAGCGCTCGAGCAGGCGCTTGCCCTGACGCGTGTGAGTGACTTCGGGATGGAACTGCAAGCCGTAGAATCGGCGCGTCTCGTCCGCGATGCCGGCAATGGGGGCACTCTCGGTGCTGGCGATGGGCTTGAAGCCTGTGGGCAAGCGGGTTACGTGGTCGCCGTGGCTCATCCACACGTCTAGCATGCCATAACCATCCGGCGTGGTGCGGTCTTCGATATCGCGCAGCAGGGCTGAATGGCCGTGGGCGCACACGCTGGCGTAGCCGAATTCGCGCCGGCTGGATGCTTCTACGGCGCCGCCGAGTTGCTCTGCCATCGTTTGCATGCCATAACAGATTCCCAGCAGCGGAACGCCCAGCGTGAAAACCGCTTGCGGCGCTCTCGGCGTGTCCAGCAGCGTGACCGTCTCCGGACCGCCCGACAGGATGATGCCGCGGGGGGCGAACCGGCGGATGGCTTCATCGGGATAATCGAACGCGTGGACTTCGGAGTACACGCCGATTTCGCGCACTCGGCGGGCGATCAACTGGGTGTATTGAGAGCCGAAATCGAGTATGAGAATCCTGTCCGAATGGATATCCGCGGATCGCTCCGTCATGGCTGTTTCGGGTCAATCCAGCCGGTAGTTGGGGGCTTCTTTGGTGATCGCTACGTCGTGCACGTGGCTTTCCCGCATGCCGGCGGAGGTCACGCGGACGAAGCGCGCCTTGTGGCGCGTTTCCTCGATGGTTCGACAGCCGGTATAACCCATGCTGGCGCGAATGCCGCCGACCAGTTGATGGACGATCGCGATGACGCTCCCTTTGTACGGCACGCGACCCTCGATGCCTTCGGGCACCAGCTTCTCCGCTTCCATGTCTTCCTGAAAATAGCGGTCGCTGGAGCCCTGCGGCTGCCCCATGGCAGCCAAAGAGCCCATGCCGCGATAGGATTTGTACGAACGCCCCTGGTACAGTTCGACTTCACCCGGCGCTTCCTCGGAGCCGGCAAAAAGACTTCCCAGCATGACCGAATAGGCGCCGGCCGCCAGCGCCTTGGCAATGTCGCCCGAGTAACGCACGCCGCCGTCGGCAATGACGGGTATCTCATAATCCGCCAGCGCTTCCGCCACGTTGGATATCGCCGTGACCTGTGGTATGCCGACGCCCGCGATCACTCGCGTGGTGCAAATGGAGCCCGGTCCGATGCCGACTTTCACGGCATCGGCGCCCGCTTTTACCAAGGCCTTGGCCGCGCTGGCGGTCGCGATGTTGCCGCCGATGACCTGAACGTTGGCGAAATTACGCTTGATCCAGCTCACGCGGTCGAGCACGCCTTGGGAATGGCCGTGGGCGGTGTCCACGACGATCACATCGACACCCGCGTCCGCCAGGGCCGCGACGTGTTCATCGGTGCCAGTCCCGGTGCCGACGGCCGCGCCGACGCGCAAGCGCTCCTGCGCGTCCTTGCAGGCCCGCGGATAATCCTTGGCTTTCTGGATGTCCTTCACCGTAATGAGCCCGCGCAGCTGAAACTCTTCATTGACCACCAGCACTTTTTCGATGCGGTGCGCGTGCAGCAGGTGGATCGCCTCGGACTGGCTGGCCCCTTCCTTCACGGTGATCAGACGCTCCTTCGGTGTCATCACTTTGGTCACCGGCTCGTCCAGTTCCGTCTCAAAACGCAAATCGCGGCTCGTCACGATACCCACCAGTTCACCCCGGTCTACCACCGGTACGCCGGATATCTTCCACGATCGCGTCAGTTTCATGACATCCCGAATCGTGACGTCGGGCGATACGGTGATCGGCTCCTTGATGACTCCGCTTTCGTATTTTTTCACGCTGCTGACTTCGTGAACCTGGCGCTCTACCGGCATGTTCTTGTGGATGATGCCGATGCCGCCTACCTGCGCCATCGTAATCGCCAGCCGCGATTCGGTCACCGTATCCATCGCGGCCGACAGCAGCGGAATATTCAGCGAAATCTCGCGGGTCAGTTGGGTTTTGAGACTTACATCGCGCGGCAGCACGGTCGAATGCGCAGGAACCAAGAGAACATCGTCGAAGGTAAGCGCTTCTTGATCAATACGCATGAACTACTCCTGCCATAAAATCGGGTTATTTTACGTTCTGACCCTACGACAGGCAAACTGGTTCAGCACGATGGTTTCTCCTCGCCAAACGCATCGCCAACGGGCTCGGTTATTTCGTGAACGGCGCAGCCGGTGTCCTCAAAGGTGGGCACTGATGCTCGCAGGCCCGGCGATGGGACTCCAGAAGTCAAAGCCGATCGGCGGGCTATGGAATGGTTAGCTGTGAGCCTTCGCTGCTTCCTCGAGCGCCTTGAGCTTCTCAGCGATGTCGCCCGGAAGTTCCTCAGGCGCCGGGGCGGCAGCGCCCGCCGCCGCCAACCGGCTATAAATCTGCATCATGGCGGCGACTGCTATCGGCTCCAGGAATGCTGCCTTGATCGACCAGGCGAAAAGTACGGCGAATAGGTACGGCCAGAGCCCTACCGAGAACGGCAAGGCGGCGGCCAGCGCGTGAACGGGTGTCAGCAGAAGAAAAAAAAGCCCGAGCCAGCCGAGATATTCAAAGGCGATCAGATACAAGGCATTTTTCAACCAGTGCTCGACCTGCCGGGCGCAGGCCAGCAGTACCGCCTGGGCGGAGCGCCAGGGATCGTTCGTTTCCGAGCACAGCGCCACCCCCAGTACTGCCCGGCCCGTGTAGCTGCC
>CADDZF010000068.1 GCA_902812445.1 Methylococcaceae bacterium
AACCTAGGTTTGATATGGGGCAGCCGTTGCCAATTTCAAGCTTGTTCATCGATGTGCTTGGGCGCTTGATCTGCCTGCGCAATGATGACCATCGCGGGACGCAGCAGGCGGTCATTCAAAAGATAGCCTTTCTGGACCACTCTCATCACCGTATTCGGCTCGGCTTCCGAGGTCGGCTGCACGGCCATCGCCTGGTGCCGCTCGGGATTGAACTTCTCACCAACTGGATCGATCGGTGCAATGCCGAACTTCTCCAGCACGGAGAGGAATTGTTTGAGCGTCAACTCACTTCCCTCGCGCAGCTTGGCCACCTCGGGAGCATTACCGGCCGCCGCCTGTATGCCCAACTCCAGGCTGTCGACTACGTTGACCAGCTCCCTGGCGAATTTTTCCAGGGCGTATTTGTGCGCATTCTGCAGCTCTTTTTCAGAGCGCCGGCGGAGGTTTTCGATCTCGGCTTGCGATCGCAAAAACTTTTCCCAGTTTTCGAAAGTCTTTTGCGTGGCATCGGCTAGCTGTCGTCTCAATTGCTCGACGGACTCCGCCTGTTTTTGCAGCTCGGTTTCTTGTTCCGGTACTTCAATGATCTCACCGGTCGCGGGTCGTTCTGTCGGCTTATCTTGGATGGACTCTTCTAGCTCTACGTCATCACTCATATCTACCGCCTCCTCATAGTAGTCTGAAATGGGCCGACTCCCCGCCTCTGTCACGCTGGTTCGAGGAGGCGGAAGATTCGGGCAACGTTTATCGATCTCTTCGGTTTAACTTGGGGACGATGAACGATGATTCAAGGCGGCACCTAGCAATTTCGCAGTCAGATCAACCACCGGAATGATGCGCTCATACGCCATTCGAGTGGGGCCGATTACGCCCAATACGCCGGCCATGCGATTATTGATTGAATAGGAGGTCGTTACCAGGCTGCATTGATCAAACACTTGATAGCCGGATTCCTCTCCAATGAAGATGCGTATGCCGGACGTCTCCAAACAGCGGTCCAGCAGATAAAGGATGTCCTGCTTCTGGTGAAGTGCGTCAAACAAGGCGCGCAGGCGCTCCATGTTGGCGAGCTCCGAGAAGTCCATCAAATTGGTTTCCCCGGCCAGGATGAAGCCCTTGCTATCCTCATTTTTCTCCCGGAAAGCCAGTTCGGCCATTTCGGCGGCGTTGATTGCCTCCTGGTTCATTTGGTCACGGGTTTCCTGCAGCTCTCGCAATAGGCTTTCGCGGATGCTCGTCAAGCCCTTGTTGACATAAACCGCGTTGAGATAATTGGCCGCCGTCTGCAACTCCGCTGCGCTAAATCTTCGCGCCGGGCGAATAATCTTGTTGTGTACCTCGTGCTCATTGGTGACCAGGATGACCAATACGCGGTCCTGCGAAATGGGCAGAAACTCGATATGCCGGAACGCGGTAGTCGCGCGTCGCGGCAAAGTGACTAAACCGGCCAGGTGGGTGATTTCGGACAGCAGTTTCGAGGCGGTTTCCAACAACTGGTCCGCGCTTTCATAACTGCCGAGATCCTGCTCGAGCTGATTAATGAGGTTTTGCTGCAGCGGCTTTACCGTCAACAGGGAATCGATGAAAAACCGATAGCCGCTGACCGTAGGTACTCGCCCCGCAGAGGTATGCGGCGAAACCACGAGGCCGAGGTCTTCCAGATCGGCCATGACGTTGCGGATGGTCGCCGGACTCAAGTTAAATCCCACCGCACGGGCCAAGGCACGGGATCCGACGGGCTGGCCTTCTTCAATGTAACGTTCCACCAGCACCTTCAAAAGGTACTGGGCACGATCACTCAATGCCGGACGGTTAGACACGATTATCCTCAAACGGGCAAATCACGATTAGCACTCTACTAGCTTGGCTGCTAAAGCTAGCAACCCCTAGATAATGTGTCAAGAAGCTCATACTATAACAACCTTTCAAACGGAGACCCAATTGAGCTTCAAGCTCTTGCCGTCCGCAACCCGTAGTCAAGGAGATACCCCCCATGAAAGGCGACAGTAAAGTCCTCGAATATCTGAACCGAGCGTTGGTCAACGAGCTGACCGGCATCAACCAATACTTTTTGCACGCTCGCATGTTCAAAAGTTGGGGGCTGCACAAGCTGAACGAGTTTGAATATAAGGAGTCGGTAGAAGAGATGAAGCACGCTGACCGACTGATCGAGCGTATCCTCTTTCTGGAAGGACTGCCCAATCTGCAGGACATCGGCCGGCTGCGCATCGGCGAGAATACTCAAGAAATGCTGGATTCCGACTTGCAACTGGAGCTGCAGGCCGCCGCGTTGCTGCGCGAAGCCATCGCCTATTGCGAGAACGCGAGCGATTACCCGTCCCGCGAGCTGCTCGAAGACATCCTCGACAATGAGGAAGAACATATCGACTGGCTGGAAACGCAGCTCGAGTTAATCGGCAAGATCGGCCTGGAAAACTACTTACAATCCAGCCTCTAAGGCTTGGCTCGGACGCGGGAGCGCCAAGCGTCGCGCACGTCACGCGGGCTATCCCCAGGTCAGAATTGATGGCACCGAGCCCTGTACGGCAACCGCTCCATGACTTCGCAGTTTAAGATCATCGCCCTGATCGGAAAACCGGATGCCGATTTCATCGCAGAAACGCTGACGGCCCTTTACGATTATCTAATAAAGCGCAATTGCCGGGTGCTGGTGGACCTCAACAGCGTGCACCTGATCGCCAACGCAACTCCGCAGGCTTTCGATATGGCGCAACCTGCAACGCATTGCGACCTCGCGATCACGGTGGGCGGCGATGGCACGCTGCTGACCGCTGCGCGGTCGCTGGCGGCGCACGATATTCCTCTGCTCGGCATCAACCTGGGCCGGCTCGGCTTTCTGGTCGACATTTCACCGACCGAAGCCATCGTTAAGCTGGAGGAAATCCTACAAGGCCGCTTTCTGGCCGAGGAGCGCCTGCTATTGCGCGCAAGTATCATTCGTGACGGCGCAGTCATCCATGAGCAGACCGCGGTCAACGAAGTCGTCGTGCACAGCTGGATTACCACCAGCATGATCGAGGTCATCACGAGCATCAACGGCGTATTTCTCAACAAGCAGCGGTCCGATGGTCTGATTGTCTCGACGCCGACCGGATCGACCGCTTATGCGTTGTCGGGGGGCGGCCCCATCCTGCACCCCAAGCTGAAAGCGCTGGTGCTGGTTCCCATCAATCCGCACACCTTGAGCAACCGGCCCATCGTTATCGAGGACGACAGCCTCATCGAGATCGCCTTCGGCCTTACCAAGCAGCACAATGCTCAAGTGACGTGTGATAACGTCGCGCTTCCAGACATTTTGATCTCGGATCGGATTCAAATCAGAAAAGAACCGAAACGGGTCCGCATTCTGCACCCCTTGGGCTACGATTTCTTCGAAATCCTGCGCGTGAAGCTCAATTGGAGCAGTAGCTACAACAGCGGATGAAGCATGCTGGCCAGCTTGAATATCCGCGATTTGGCGGTGGTCGAATCGCTCAATCTAGCATTCGCAAAGGGATTTACCGTCCTCACCGGCGAGACCGGCGCTGGCAAATCGATTCTTCTGACGGCGCTGGGTCTGGCGTTGGGGGGACGCGCCGACTCCGGCTACGTTCGTCCCGGTTGCAGTCGCGCTGACATCAGCCTGGAATTCGACCTCGGCGATGCGCCGGAAGCGCGCTCCTGGCTGGAACAAAGCGAACTGGCCGAAGACGACACCTGCATCGTGCGGCGAGTCATCGGTCAGGACGGACGTTCCAAGGCATTCATCAACAACCGGCCCGCTACCTTGCAGGCCCTGCAGGAGTTGAGCGAGAACCTGGTCGAGATCCACGGCCAGCACGCCCATCTGCACCTCCTGCACCGCGGCGAGCAGCGCAGGCTGCTGGACGAATCACTGGAAAACCCATCGCTGCTGGAACAGACAGGCGAGCTTTACCGACAGTGGCAAGCCGTTCGCGATGAGCTGGCGACCCTGATCGATTCGGCCAAGGGCTTGAGCGCTCGGCAAGACCTGTTGCGCTACCAGATCGAGGAACTGGAGCTGCACGATATCGCATCGCTCGATTACGCGGCGCTGAACGAGGAGCATACTCGGCAGGCCAATGTGGAAAAAATTCTCAGCGTTGCCCAAAGCCAGCTGGAACAGCTCTACGAGGGCGAGCAGCACTCGGTCAATGCGCTTTTAGTCGCCGCGCTGCACGCACTTTCCGACCTCGCCCGGTACGCGCCGGAAGTCAAGGAAATCACCGGCCTGTTGAGCGAGATGCAGATTGAAGTCAAGGAAGCGGGCTATTTGCTGCGGCGTTTGGTGGACAAGCTGGAAATCGACCCAGCGCGCCTGGAGTGGCTTGAACAGCGGCTTGGCGTGATTCACCAACTGGCACGCAAACATCAGATCAGCCCGCAAGAGCTGCCACGCCATCTCGAGCAGTTGCGGTTGGAGTTGAACGGCATCGAACACAGCTCGGGAAAAATTGCCGAGTTGAATGCCGCGCTCGAGCGCATTACCGCAGATTATCACCATGTCGCCGCGCAGCTTTCGGCGTTGCGCAAGACCGCCGCCGGGAGCGTGCAAGCGCGGATATCGGAAACCATCCGGGCACTCGGCATGCCGCAGGGCGAGTTCATTATCGATCTCGCCACAGCGACCGCGCAGGAGCCGAAACCTTCCGGGTTGGACCAGGTCGAATTTAGAATCAGCGCCAATCCCGGCCTACCGCCAAGGCCTTTGGGCAAAGTCGCCTCGGGGGGCGAGCTATCGCGCATCAGTCTGGCCATTCAGGTAGTCGCGATGCATGCGAAGACGGTGCCGACACTGATTTTCGATGAAGTGGACGCCGGAATCGGCGGGCGTGTCGCCGAAATTGTCGGCCAGAAGCTCCGCGCACTCGGACAGGACCGCCAGGTATTGTGCGTGACTCACCTTCCGCAGGTGGCGGCGCAAGCTCACCATCATCTCGTCGTGGAAAAACTGAGCAGTGCCGACAGGACGGTGTCTCGAGTCAGAGTGCTGGGGCCTTTAGAACGGCAGCACGAAATCGCCCGCATGCTGGGCGGTATCAAGATCACTAAACAGACTTTGGCGCACGCCGAGGAAATGCTGCGCTGGGCTCAATGACGGTACGCACAATCCATCCCTTTACCAAGGTCGCCTGAGGAGTGCCGATGACTTGGGACAACTTTCCCTGTTTGCCACCCGAGTGGGCCCTACAGACGGCGGTCCTGGTGGCCTGGCCTGATCGATCGGGCGATTTCGGCTCCTGGCTGGACGCCGTGGAGGAAACCTATTGTCTTCTCGTCCGCGAAATCACCCGGAGCGAAACGGCGCTCATCATCGGCCAGGACGCGCGACACCTCAAGCATATCCAGAGCCGTCTTGCGGGGTATCGGACCGATTTTGATCGCGTGTGCTGCGTGATGCTGCCTTATAACGACGTCTGGGTGCGCGACACTGCGCCGATCACCATCATGACGCCGCGAGGCGCAGCACTGGTGGACTTTCGCTTCAACGGTTGGGGCGGCAAGTATCGTTATCAGGCGGACGCCGAACTGGCCCGGAACCTTTCTACTAGCGGCATTTTCGAGCCACTGCCGCTGCAGTGCGTCGATCTGGTTCTGGAAGGCGGCAGCATCGAGACTGACGGCCGGGGCACGCTGCTCACCACCCGCCAGTGCCTGCTGAATGCAAACCGGAATCCTTCTCTGACGCCCGGCGAAATTGCCTCGCGGCTCGCCGCCGTATTAGGCAGCGAGCGCATCTTGTGGCTGTCTCACGGCCATGTCGAGGGCGATGACACCGATGCGCACGTCGACACGCTGGCGCGCTTCTGCCCTGGCGATACCATCGTCTATACCCAATGCGACGATCCTACCGATTCTCACTTTGAGGAGCTCAAGGCAATGCAGGCGGAACTGGAGGCGTTCAGGTCCAGAGAAGGGAAACCCTATCGGCTGGTTCCCTTGCCGATACCCCGGCCGATTTACGATGACGATGGCAGCCGGCTGCCGGCCACGTATACGAATTTTTTGGTGATCAATGGGGCGGTTTTGGTCCCCGTTTATGGCGATCCAGCCGATCATACAGCGCTCGACCGGCTGGCCGCATGCTTTCCCGATCGACGGGTTGCGAGCATTCCCTGCACGTCCTTGATTCATCAATTTGGCAGCCTGCACTGCATGACCATGCAATTTCCCCAAGCTGTTCAATTGGCCGTCTAACGATGAATCGCACGCTAAAGATCGCGCTCGCGCAACACGCCTGCAACGCCGAGCGGGAAGCCAATCTAACCGCATCGATACAGGGCATTCGCGATGCTGCCGCAGGCGGCGCCGAGCTGGTGCTGCTGCCTGAACTGCACCTTGGGCCTTATTTCTGCCAGACCGAAGACAGCATGCACTTCGATCTGGCCGAAACCATACCCGGGCCGACTAGCGAGGCGCTAGGCCAACTGGCGCGCGACTTGAGTGTCGTCATCATTGCCTCGCTGTTCGAGCGACGCGCCGCCGGGCTGTATCACAATACCGCCATCGTGCTGGAGAAGGACGGCACGCTCGCAGGCAAGTATCGCAAAATGCATATCCCGGATGATCCGGGCTATTACGAAAAGTTTTATTTCACGCCAGGCGATACCGGTTTCAGGCCTATTGAAACGTCGCTAGGCAAGTTGGGGGTTTTGGTTTGCTGGGATCAATGGTATCCGGAAGCGGCTCGATTGATGGCGCTAGCCGGCGCGGAGCTGTTATGTTATCCCACTGCCATCGGCTGGAATCCCGCCGATGATGAACTCGAGCGGCAGCGCCAATTGCAAGCCTGGCTAATCATTCAACGCGCTCACGCAGTCGCTAACGGCATACCCGTCGTGAGCTGCAACCGTATCGGGTTCGAGGCGGATCCAAGCCGCGCAAGCAGCGGCATTCAATTCTGGGGAAACAGTTTTATTGCCGGACCGCAAGGAGAAGTCATGGGTCAGGCGGGCGCGGAAGAGAACACAGTATTGATTGCCGAAATCGATCGTACGGATACGGAGAATGTCCGACGTATGTGGCCTTACCTGAGAGACAGACGGATCGATGAGTACGCGGGATTATTGACGCGTTATCTCGATTGAGTAACCGGTTTCGCTGCATAATCCTCTGCATTGTCCGATAGTAAGCGGTTCATCTCTGAATAACCTCACCGTTTGATCTCGAAGTTTTCCAGCTGATGACCCTCGTCAAGCAGCTTCTGCAACCACTTCGGCTTCATGCCGCGACCGGTCCACGTCTGCGACAGGTTATTCGGGTTTTGATATTTTATGGGTACTTTGCCGTCTTTCTTTGCTGGCTCTGTGGCCGGCTCAGATATTTTCACGTCGATGCCTATCGATGTGGCGAGCGCTTTTATTTTCGCAATCGTCTCTTTACGCTTGCTGTCCTTTTTTTCCCTTAGCGCTTTTTTTGCAGTCTCAATGACTTTTTCCAATTCCATTTCCGAAAGCTCAGTAAAGTTATTATTCATGGATAACCCCCGATAAAGACATGAAGACGTATCGATTAAAAAACTTCCCGTGTGTATATTATTATGATTTCAATTCTTTTCAAGACTCTGGACAGTACAATCGTTTATTGGAAGGGATATTTTGTTAGGTCAAAGGATAATCAGTACCCGTTCTTTCAAACGAGTGCCCGTTCGGGACGTTGCGTTTTGCGCGATGAGTTGAATCAGTTTCCGTTGCGGCTTGAAATACTCAAGCATAACTCCGGTTGAATTCCTAGCAGAATAATTATTGGTCGACATCACGACGGTTTGACCCGGGAATTACAAAAGGTTTCATTACACCGTTCAAGCATGATGGATTGCGTCAGTCCCAACGATCTGATAACTCATCCCCTCGTAGCGCCAGCGCCCGAAAGGACGGGGGAAATCCTCACCTGGAGCGATTTGAGCGGCTGTGGCGCCGCGATGGCAGTAGCCTCCGCGGTAGGCAGGGACAAGCGAATCTACGTCGTCATCACCCCGGATATGCAAGCCACCTTGCGGTGGCAATATGAACTCGAATTTTTTCTCGCCGGAGCGGCGCCGGTATTGTCTTTCCCGGATTGGGAAACTTTGCCCTACGACGTTTTCTCGCCGCTGCCTGAGATCGTTTCCGAGCGGCTCAAGGCATTATCGCAGCTGCCGCAACTCAAACACGGGGTCCTCGTCGCGCCAGTCGCCACGATGATGCAGAAGCTGGCGCCGCGCGAACATATTCTCGCCAATACCTTCGTGCTTCGATTAGGCAGCTGTCTGAGCCTCGAGGACACTCGGCAACGGCTGGAACGGGTCGGCTACCAGTGCGTTTCACAGGTGCTGCAGCATGGTGAATTCGCGATCCGCGGATCGATCATCGATATTTTTCCAATAGGCAGCCAAGTCCCTTACCGCATCGAATTATTCGACGATGAAGTCGAATCCATCCGCACCTTCGATGTGGAAACGCAGCTTTCGCTGACCAAAGTCGACGGCATCGAGCTATTTCCCGCTCGCGAATTTCCGTTCACGGAAGAGTCCATCAAGCAATTCAGGCGGGCCTTTCGCACGCATTTTGCAAACCTCGCGCAGTCCAATCCGCTGTATCAGGATATCAGCAAAGGCTTGGCACCCGGCGGTATTGAATATTATCTGCCGTTATTCGTAGAGAATACGGAGACCTTGTTCGATTATCTGCCCGCGCACGCCGTACTGGTATTGCCGAATGCACTGGATGCCTCTGCCCAGGCGTTCTATCAGGACGTGACGAGCCGCTTCGAACAGCACCAGAACGCTATCGACCGCCCGCCGCTGGCGCCCGAACTACTCTACCAATGCCCCGCCGAGCTTGCCGCCCGGCTCGAAGCGCACGCCCGCATTCAACTGCTTGACGAGACGCCACCCGGCACGGCAAACGTCATTCGATGCAACTGCCTGCCCCTGCCTGACGTCGCCCTGCGGCTCAATCAGAAACGGCCTGCGCAAGCGCTGCACGAATTTCTCGGCCGCCTCGACGGCAAGGCGCTGTTTGTCGCGGAAACGGCCGGTCATCGCGAGTCGCTGTTGGGCACCTTGCAAAAATACGGCCTGAGGCCCCAGGTACTGCACGACTGGCGGGAGTTCCAGGCCACCACCAAGCCGCTTTCGATGCTGGTGGCGCCGCTGGATCAAGGGGTGTGGATAGCACAGCCGGCAATCGCCATCATCACGGAAAGCCAGGTTATCTACGAAAAGGTCCAGCAAAGAAGGCGCAGGCGCAGCAGCGCCAACCGCAAGCTCGAGAATGCGCTGCGCAATCTGGATGAACTTGCCGTCGGCTCGCCGGTGGTGCACCAGGAGCATGGGGTCGGGCGCTATCTAGGTTTGCAGCGCCTTCACATCGGCGGCGTGGACGCCGAGTTTCTCATGCTGGAATACGCCAATCGGGACAAATTATATGTCCCGGTGTCATCGCTCCATCTGATCAGCCAGTATGCCGGCGCCAGCCCGGACAGCGCGCCCCTGCATAAGCTGGGCAGCGATCAATGGCAGAAGGCGAAACGCCGGGCCATGGAGCGGGCGCGCGATGTCGCCGCCGAACTCCTCGATATCTACGCGAGGCGCGCCGCCAAACAGGGCCACGCCTACCGGACGAGCGGCGAAGAGTACGCCGCGTTTGCCGCCGCCTTTCCGTTCGAGGAAACGCCCGATCAGGAAGCGGCCATCCAGGACGTCATGCACGATATGGCCTCGCCGCGGCCGATGGACCGCGTCATCTGCGGCGATGTCGGCTTCGGCAAGACCGAAGTAGCCATGCGCGCCGCCTTCATCGCGGCACACAACGGCAAGCAGGTGGCCGTCCTGGTCCCGACGACCCTGCTGGCCCAGCAGCACTTCCAGAATTTCAGCGACCGTTTCGCCGACTGGCCGATCCGTGTCGAGGTCATCTCCCGCTTCGTCGGCAGGAAACAGCAAGAGCAGCTCATCGACGACTTGCAGCACGGCAAGGTGGATATTCTGATCGGAACCCACAAGCTGGTGCAGAAAAGTATCCGGTTCAAAAACCTGGGTTTGATCATCATCGATGAAGAGCATCGTTTCGGCGTCAGCCAGAAAGAACACTTCAAGAAGCTGCGCAGCGAACTCGACGTGCTGACACTGACCGCGACGCCGATTCCGCGTACCCTGAACATGGCGATGTCGGGCCTGCGCGATATGTCGATCATCGCCACGCCGCCGCCCAACCGCCACGCGATCAAGACCTTCGTTACCCAGTGGAACGATGTGCTGGTGCAGGAAGCCATCCTGCGCGAAATCCGGCGCGGCGGCCAGGTCTATTTCCTGTATAACAAAATCGACACCATGGAAAAAACCGCCCGCGATCTTGCAACACTGGTCCCCGAGGCGCACCTGCGCATCGCTCACGGACGAATGCCGGAACGCGAACTCGAGCACATCATGCTGGACTTCTACCATCAGCGCTTCAACGTCTTGCTGTGCACTACGATCATCGAGAGCGGCATCGACGTGCCGAGCGCCAATACGATCATCATTCACCGCGCGGATCAGCTTGGACTCGCCCAGTTACACCAATTGCGCGGACGCGTCGGGAGATCTCACCATCGGGCCTATGCCTATTTCCTGGTGCTGCCGAGAAAACAGCTACAAGCCGATGCGATCAAGCGTCTGGAAGCCGTTGAAGCCGCGGGGGAGCTCGGCGCGGGCTTCATGCTGTCCTCGCACGACCTCGAGATTCGCGGCGCCGGCGAGCTGCTCGGCGATGAGCAGAGCGGCGAAATTGCGGAAATCGGCTTTACCCTTTACACGGAACTGCTCGAGCGCGCCGTCAGCGCGCTGAAGTCAGGTAAACAGCCCGAACTGGAAGCGCCTGCGGATACGGGCGCCGAAATCGATCTGAGTTGCTCTGCTCTCATACCCGACGATTATCTGCCCGATATTCACGCCCGCCTGGTGCTCTACAAGCGCATTGCCAACGCCGGCAGTGCGGAGGAGTTGCGCGAGCTGCAGGTCGAAATGATCGACCGCTTCGGCCTTTTGCCGGATGCGGCCAAGAATCTGTTCGCTCTAGCGGAAATCAAACTCCAGGCGAGCAGACTTGGCATCAGCAAAATCGAGGCCGCCGCCACAGGTGGCAGGCTACTGTTCCAGGAGCGGCCGAAGATCGACCCGCTCAAGCTTGTCCAGCTTATCCAGAGCAAGCCCCACCACTATAAACTCGATGGGCCGCACAAGCTGCGTTTCATGCACAGCTTTGCGACGCTGCAGGATAGAATCACGTTCGTCGAGCAGTTGATCGAGACGCTGGCGCCGTGACCGATTGCGACAGGTGTGCAGCGACCCCTAGACCACCGGCTCAGGCCTGACTGAATCATCTTGTGCAGGGATCCGGCATGTGCTGCTCGATTCTCCCTGCGCCGCCGCCATGCTTGGCGCGACAATCAGAAGCTACACCGTCCATTTACAAGAACGACTGGAGAAAAAGCCACGTGCGAACCTTTCGCTATTCGATCCTCATCGCCCTCGCCGGTTTGGCGGCAGCCTACTTTTGGAGCGGCCCTGCCGGGTTGTTTTTTACCGCCATTCTGAGCGTCCTGGAAATCAGCTTGTCCTTCGATAACGCCATCGTCAATGCCGCAATCTTGCAAACAATGGACGAAAAATGGCGCCGGCGATTCCTTACCTGGGGTATGGTATTTGCCGTCTTCGGGGTACGCTTTCTGTTTCCGGTTTTGATCGTCGCGGCGATAACCGGCCTCGGATTACAAGAGACTACCGAGCTGGCGTTCAAAGATCCCGACGCCTATGCCTCGCACGTCACTTCAGCGCACGTGCAGATTTCGGCCTTCGGCGGCATGTACTTGCTGTTGGTGTTTCTGGCGTTTTTCTTTCGCAAGGACAAAACGCTGCATTGGTTGGTCTGGCTGGAGCGGAGATTGTCACAGCTGGGTAAGCTCGAGTCCATCGAGATCATTTTCGCCCTCTGTGTGCTCTTGTTCGCCCAGCATTACCTGCCGTACCCGGAACGACTGAGTGCGCTGCTTGCCGGCCTCGCGGGCGTTATCGTGTTCGTGCTGGTGAAGAGCCTTTCCGGCTTGTTCGACCAGACCGGTCAAGTCGGAAAAACGGTACCCAAAGGTGGATTCATGTCTTTCGTTTATCTGGAAGTGCTGGACGTCTCGTTTTCCTTTGACGGGGTCATCGGGGCCTTCGCTATCACCAAGGATGTCGTCATCATTATGGTGGGGCTCGCCATCGGCGCCATGTTTGTACGCAGTCTCACGGTATTCTTTGTCGATAAAGGAACGTTGGAAGAATACCTGTTTCTCGAGCATGGCGCGCACTACGCTATAGGCTCCCTGGCGTTGCTGATGCTGGCCGATATCGTCATCCATGTGTCCGAGATCCTCACGGCATCCATCGGCATGCTGTTCATCCTGCTATCGCTGTGGTCTTCCATTCGCTACAAAAATCGTCAGCCCGTAAAAAACTCCTGAGCGCGAGAATTTTCGTTAGTAATGTCACTTGTCCAGCGATAAATGGTCTGACTGAGTTAGGACCAGCACGCTGATGTAGGGGCTACTCGATGACCGTTGACATGAAAAAACGCTTGTTACTTTTCTGCTTTCTCGCCGTACTCGGTATACAGCCGGCTTTTGCTCTGCGCTGCGGCAATCAGCTAGTCAGGGAGGGTTATCGTACGTCGGAAGTGTTGGAGCGCTGCGGTGAGCCGGATTACAGAGACGCGCGCGTCGAGTATCACAGCATTCGGGTGCGGGGTTCCGGCATTACCCAGCCCGGCATCGATCTGGAAAAAGTGGTCCCGGTCAATATCGAGGAATGGACCTATAATTTCGGCCCGCGCCGCTTCATGCAATGGCTGCGCTTTGAGAACGGCACGTTGGTGGAGATTCGTTCCCTGCGCCGCTATGGCCGCTAGTTGCGGCTTTATAACCTGATCTTATTGCTAAAGTCCCTGTAGCCGGCTGCTCGAGCCATAGCCGCCGGCTTTGTCCTTGATCGCATCGGCCGCGAATATGCCTTCACGGCCGATCGACTTATGAAAAAACATCCTAGTTGATTACTTCGATCTTAACCCTTGCCAAACCTGCTTGCAGGAATGCAAGCTCTTTAGCAGCACGTTTGGAAAGGTCTAAGAGTCTCCGATTTCGGGGATCCATGCGATCATTGACCTTAACGATCACGCTTTTGTCGTTGCGTAAATTGGTCACTCGCACGCGAGTGCCGAAAGGAAGATGCTGATGAACGGTCGTCAGGGCGTCCTTGTCATACCGCTCACCGTTCGCAGTTCGCCGACCTTGGTACTTATCGCTGTAATAAGATGCGATGCCGAACTGAGTGTCTTCATACAACCCATCATTCGCCGATTTGCCATACCCTGATGAGCAAGCAAAAGCCAGACAAACTGAAAGGATTGATTTAGCTACTAATTTTAAATTAGTCATTCATCACCTCTGTGGTTTTTTGAAGGCTCGATCGGGATAATAACCCATGAGCATCGATAAACCAAACTTTTATTCGCCAATGTCCCATAAATGGCACGGTTTTTGGCGCAAAATTGAGGAGATTTTGGAGTTTATCGAGACGATCCAAGCGCCGTTGGGAGCCGGTCAGTCGAAGGAGTGGCGAGAAATGTAGGCCCAGACATTGAGCCGTCAACAGGCGCCACAATGGAGGATAAGCACAACGTGGAGATGCCGGGTAGCGTTGTCCGCTGCAAGGCCGCAGACAGCTACCGGTATAGGTTTTCGGCTGCCTGCCACGGGTTAATGAGCTAATGGCCTTCGTGCATCGAAACCATCATCCGCCGCCGTGCAGCGCTGGATCAACGGCTCAATAATATTGTTTTGGCCTGATTAATTTTTGCCGCTAGGTAGTCTGAACCACCCCGGTCCGGATGAAGCTTCTGAATAAGCCGCCGGTGTGCCTCGATAATCTCCCGTTTACTCGCCTGAGGCGATAATCCCAATACCTCCAAGGCTTCTTCCCGTTTCATTCTGCCTTCGTCCGGCCTACGCCGGTTCGAATCGCTCGCGGTATGCCAGGCTTCCCCGTAAACGCGATCCAGATAGGCCTGTACCAGCGCTGCAGACTGATTGTCACTGGCTTTGCATTCGGCATACAGATTCACCAGTTCGTCCAGGCTCAATTCTTTCAGCCTTTTACCGGCAAACGCACCCTTAAGCACCTCACCGCTCACTTCTCCTGTCAGATGATCAAGATGCATGCGCACGAAACGCGCATTCACGGTGGAACGATCGGATCGTCCGGTCGTATAGGGACCGGCTGATGCTGTCCGGCGTGACCAAAGCTGCTGAAATAGGGGCAGATAACGGATGAGGTAAGGCATCAATCGGAGCAGGAAAGCAATGCCAGCTCCGAGCAGCGCAAGCAGCGGTGCCAACCGACCGGTTGCTGAAAGGAACAACAGGACCAGAATAGCGATCAGCAGTATGCTGGTGCGGAGATTTTGCGCGATAGCGACGGGCGCAGTGCGCAAATAGTTGCGTACTCCGACGTACAGCACGAGAAACAGTCCGATCAGTAAAATCAGGCGTATCAATGTCAGCTTTGCTTGATTTGGTGGGCAAGTCTAAGGCTGATGCCGCCACGTAGCCGGCTGAAACGTTCCAATGCGCTTTTTCCGCCCGCTGCATAAACCGCAACAGCGCCCAGCAGTTCACGCAGTTGTACCGCGCTATTGACATCGAACCGACAGTACGCGCCATTACTGAGTTTGGCGATCTGGCGAAACGCGAGCTCAGCGAGCCTGTCGCGTCCTTCCTGGAAAAGGAATACTGGAAGACCGATCAGTCCCAGTTCTCCCGCGAGACCGCACAAAAGGTCAGCGCTTTCCTCCATGCAGTCGCCGACGAAGACCAGGGCATTCACTTTTTTGCCGCGGGCTTCCTCTTTGGCGTGCTGAAGCACTTTGCCGATTTGCGTATAACCGCCGAGGCAATGGACCGCTTGCATCGTTCGGCGTAGGTCAGCGGCAGTATCGAACCAGGCGCTGACTTTAAACTCCTGATAACCGCGATAATAACAAAGTTGAACGTCGAGCCCCCCTAGCGACGCCGTCGTCTCAAACATCTGGTCCTGAATTATGCAGGTCTCGTTCCAGGTCGGCTGTCGACTGGCGGTCGCGTCGATGGCAAAAATCAAGCGTCCCTTTTTATGGGCCGGTTTGATGGCTTTGGAGTCTGCTAATTGTTGCAGGAACGCCCGAAGTTCACTTTCGCTGGACTTTCGCGGCAGCTGCTTGTTATCGGCCATGGGTGCGCGCCATTTCTAATAGTACAAATGGATGAACGGATGTCTCATGTGCAAATTGGACACAGGAAAGACGACTTTTGCTCAATCCCAAGCCGTGAAACCAAACGCGGAAAACTACAAATTTGTATGCCTACGGCCGCGCAGATGCACTCCTTGGGCGGCGATGAATTGCGGTATCGCTTCGGCGGGTAAAGGCCTGCTGAAATAAAAACCTTGCATCAGAAGACAGCGCATCTGCTTCAGCAGGTCGGCTTGGCTCTTGTTCTCGACGCCTTCTGCGATCACATCCAGGCGCAAACTGTTGGCCATGGCGATGATTGCGCTGGTAATCGCGGCATCGTCCATATC
>CADDZF010000069.1 GCA_902812445.1 Methylococcaceae bacterium
CGGGAAAGGTTGCCAATTTGCGGGAAGGCTCCTTTCTGGGAAATGCCGCGGCGAATGCGTTGTCGGCCGCTTCCCGTGGCGGTTTTTCCTATTCTCTGGTCAATAATGCCGGCGATGTTCGCGTGGTACTGAACGCGCTGGCGACGGAAAACAAGGCAAATGTCATTTCCTCGCCTTCGCTGATGGTGCTGAACAACCAGGAGGCCCGCATCAACGTGGGCGATAAAGTGCCGACTCCCACCAGCACCTCGGTGCCGCTCACCAGCGGGGTCTCTACGGGCACGGGGAGTGCGAACGCGATCAGCCCGTTCGCGACCAGCACGCTGCAATTCCAGGAGACGGGCGTGACGCTGAAAATCAAGCCACGGGTGAACGCCGGCGGACTCGTCATCATGGAGGTCTCCCAGGAAGTCAGCGAACCTGTCTCCGTCAGGGTCGCCAATACCGATGCCTTTCAAATCCACCAGCGAACCATCGAAAGTTCGGTGGCCGTGCAGAGCGGTGATACCCTGGTTTTGGGCGGCTTGATCCGGGATACCGGCAGCCGCACCAACACGGGTATACCGATACTCAGCAGAATACCCTTGATCGGGCCTCTGTTCGGCACCAATACGCGTAACCGGGATAAAACCGAGCTGGTCGTCCTGATTACGCCGCGCGCGCTGGAGAGCCGGGTGAACGCCCAATCCATCACCAACGAATTCAAGCGCAAGCTCACCGGAATCTACGAAGAGGTGCCGGCAAGCGGTGATACGAAGGCCAGTCAGCCGATAAAACGCTAACGGCTAGGCGGAGCGTTCAGGACTTCTTCTCGACGTGTCCGCCGAACTGATAGCGCATGGCCGACAAAAGCTTATCGGAAAACTCGCTGTTGCCGCGGGAGGCGAAGCGGTCGTACAGGGACGCCGTCAGCACGTGCGCCGGCACGCCTTCCTCGATAGCGGCCAGCGCAGTCCAACGGCCTTCGCCCGAATCGGACACCCGTCCCGAAAATTCCTTGAGTTCCGGTGACTGCACGAGAGCCGCCGCAGTCAGATCGAGCAGCCAGGAGGACACCACGCTGCCGCGCCGCCACAGTTCGGCAATATCCGGAAGATTGAAGTCGAACGGATAGTATTCCGGCCCGCGCAGGGGAGCGGTCTCCGCATCGTGCTGTTGCGTCTTTTTGCCGATACCGGCGTTTTTCAGGATATTGAAACCTTCCGCATACGCCGCCATGAGACCATATTCGATGCCGTTGTGGATCATTTTGACGAAATGGCCCGCACCGCTGGGTCCACAGTGTAGATAACCGCGCTCGGCGGTTCCGACCGTTTTTTCCCGCCCCGCCGTTCGCGGCGCCAGATCGAAGCCCGGCGCCAGTGTCGCGAACAGCGGCTCCAAGTGGTGAACGGTGGCCGCATCGCCGCCTATCATCAGACAATAGCCGCGTTCCAGGCCGAATACGCCACCGCTGGTGCCGATATCCAGATGCTGCACGCCTTGCTCGGCGAGGCGCCTGGCACGATCGATGGAGTCCCGATAATAGGAGTTGCCGCCATCGATCAGCGTATCGCCGCGTTCCAGCAGGGGCGAGAGCCGGTCGATCATCTCATCGACCAGGCCAGCGGGTATCATGAGCCAGACGGTACGCGGCTGCTGTAATTGGCCTATGAACTCATCGAGGTCGACCGCACCCGCCGCGCCTTCGCCTGCCAGCTGCTGAACCGCCGCCGGCGAAATGTCCCACACTACGCACTCGTGGCCGCCAGTCATCAGCCGGCGCACCATGTTGGCGCCCATTCTGCCCAATCCGATCATGCCGAGCTGCATGAGCCTTCTCCTCCGATTGAATTTCAAATCTTTAGCCAGCTCGCCGCGGCCGTATCGATCAGCCACAGCAGCCTGCCCGAAACGGGCAGCACCTTTTGTGCCGGTAGTTTGTCCTTGGCCGACTTATCATCTCCCAGCACGGTTGTCAGGGTCTCGGCCTTATCGCTACCAGTTACCAGGAACAGGATATTGGCCGCCGCGTTGATCGCTTTCAAGGTGAGCGTGATACGTACCGGTGGGGCCTTGGGTGCGTCGGTCACCACGCCGACCCAGCCTTCTTCGCTGACAAAGGACGGTTCTCTGCCGGGAAACAGCGACGCCGTATGGCCATCGGGCCCCAGGCCGAGCAGGATCAGATCGAAACGCGGCGTGTGCGTGCCGAAAAAGCTTCGCAACGTGGCAGCGTAATGCCGCGCCGATTGCTCGGGCGTCTGCTCCATCGTCGGTATCGCATGAACGTGCTCGGCAGGGAGAGCTACGCGGTCGAGCAGGTATTTCCGCGCCATGGCCGACGTGTTTTCGGGATGATCTTTGGCAACGAAGCGCTCGTCGGCGAAAAACACGTGGATTTTGCTCCATTCGAGCCGGCCTTTGAATGGCTCCTCGGCCAATAGGGAATACAAAAGACGCGGTGTACTGCCACCCGATAATACCAGGCTGAAGCGACCTTGTGCCGCAATTGCGGCGAGCGCGCACGAGACCAGGTCCGTAGCCGCTGCTTCGGCGAGCGCTCGCGGATTGGCGAACACCCGAATATTCGGCGTCTCTTTCAACGGTGCTGCGCGCAGGTCCTTGTAATAGTCGATCAATCCCCGGGTCGAGCCGTCATGGGCGGTCGCGCACGCGCCGGTTTCCAGTTCCTGGAAGATATTTTTGGCCAACTGTTTGCCGAGTTCGACGCCCATCTGATCGAAGGAATTGATATTCCAGATGGCGCCTTGAGTGAAAATCTTATGCTCGTAGAGCGCGACCAGAGCGCCCACGGTTTGCGGCGTCTGCCTGCGATACAGAAAGGAATTGGATGGCTTGTTTCCCTCGAAGGTTTTTGCCGCCGCCAGCCGCTCCAGCTTTTCGCCGGCATAGCCTTTCGCCTTGAGCTCTTGTCTGGATTCTTGCAGCGTGCGGCCCCTCATCAGGGCCTCCGTCTGCGCGAAATAGTTCGACAGCAGAATGGCGTGATGCTCGCCGAGTGCGTGGTAGCTTTGCGCTGCCACCAGGAAATCGCAAGGGATCAGCTTGCTGCCCTGGTGAATCAGCTGGTAAAACGCGTGCTGCCCGTTGGTGCCCGGCTGGCCCCAGACGATGGGGCCGGTGCTATAATCGACGCACCTGCCATGGATGTCCACGGTCTTGCCGTTGCTCTCCATGTCGCTCTGCTGCAGGTAATCGGCGAAGAAGTCGAGATAGCGGTTATAAGGCAGGATCGCCTGGGTCTGCGCGCCGAAGAAATTGTTGTACCAGATACCGATGAGCCCCATGATGACGGGTATGTTGGCTTCGAACGGCGTGCTGCGAAAATGCTCGTCCACCGCGTGAGCACCGCTCAAGAGTTCTTCGAAGTCATCCATCCCGATGCTGATGGCGATGGGCAATCCGATCGCGGACCACAGTGAATAGCGGCCGCCTACCCAATCCCAGAATTCGAACATGTTGGCAGGGTCGATGCCAAAATCGGCCACTTTTTTGGCGTTCGTGGAGATCGCCACGAAGTGCTTGGCGACGGCCGCCTCCTCGCCCGCCTTGGCCATAAACCAACGACGCGCCGAGCGGGCATTGGTCATGGTTTCCTGAGTGGTAAACGTTTTCGACGCGATCAGGAATAGCGTCGTCTCGGGATCCAGATCCTGTACCGTCTCCAACAGATCGGATTCATCGACATTGGACACGAAATGGGTGCGAAGTCCGGGTTTGGCGTAGGGTGTGAGCGCGGTGCAGACCATCTTGGGGCCAAGGTCCGAGCCGCCGATGCCGATGTTGATCACATCCGTGATGACTTTCCCGCTGAACCCGCGCCACTCGCCCGATCTCACCGCCTCGCTGAAGCGGCGCATTTTTGCAAGGACCCGGTTGACATCCGGCATCACGTCCTTGCCATCGACCCACAACGGTCGATTGGATCGGTTGCGTAGGGCGACATGCAGGGCAGCGCGATCTTCGGTGACATTGATCTTCTCGCCGTTGAACATGGCGCTTATTTTCCGGCTCAAGTCGCACTGGCGGGCGAGATCCAGCAGCAGCGAGACGGTTTTCGCGGTAATTCGATTTTTTGAATAATCGAACACGATATCATCCAGCCGTAGCGAAAAGCGCTCGAACCGTTGCGGGTCGCGTTCGAACAGCTCGCGCATGTGCAGGTCGGCAATTTCGCGATGGTGTTGCAGCAGCGCTTGCCAGGCAGGTGATTCGGTGAGCTCGGACATGGCTTATTACCCGTTACCCATTGCGATTAGATTTCCATGCTTCGGAGGCGTTCTCTGATTATCTCAGCTTTACCAACCGGTTCATAATTTTTGCAAGCGACATCCGTTGCTACGGCTCAGCCGCTCAGCGAGGATTCTATTAACCCGGCCCCTAAATAGGCCGGGTTAATCCGGGTCAGGGATGCCCGGCGCGGCGCCAAGCCGTGTGAGCCAAGGCTGGGCGTGTACCGGCCTTGGCGATGGCCCGAAATACCAGGAGGGTATTTTCGGGCCGGAATAATAATTGACTTCATCGCGAGCGGCCACGGTCTTATCGGTCGGCCAATCAAGTTTCCCCCAGCAAGAATCAATCACAGGAGCGAGCAACTGTCCGCTTTTAAAACAAATCCAGCCTTGCTATCGTGACGAATGGCGGTTCAAACCGCAAATCGCGCTCCGACCGCCACGCATTGTATGCAGCAGCCTAACAACCACATCCGGCCCGAAACCAGGCATGAGTCCATGACAGCGCAGCATGATCACTCGCCAGAGCAGCAAGAAAGCGCGCTTACCGAACCGGTTGCCGAGGTGACGGGCGAAGCTCGGCAGGAATACGCCACCCGCGTGCTGGAGGCGGCCAACGACTCTGCGCGAAGCGTCAGCGCATTTCTGACCACGTTTCTCTCGGTCGACGTCTACATTGGCGTCATCATCGCCTCGACGACCGATGAGATGCTCTTGAAGAATACGCCGGTTACCTTGCCGCTCCTCAACATACCGATTCCCGTCGTCGGTTTTTATGCCGTGGCGCCGTGGCTCATCATCGCATTGCACTTTTATCTGTTGCTGCAATTCCGGCTATTGGTACGCAAGCTGATCCGCTTTCGCGCGTGGGCGGAGGCCATTCCACCATATCGGCGCGAAGAACTGTACGAGAGAGTGGTGAATTTTCTCTATGCGCTTTTTCTGGCCTGGCCGGAAAAAGCGGCCATCCGGAACAAACTGTTCAATGCCGGCGTCTGGATACCGTTCGGCGTGATACCGCTGGGTTTGCTGCTGTGGGCACAGCTTCGATTCCTGCCTTATCACGACGATACCTGGATCACCTGGCTGCAGCGGCTGGAGTTGCCGATGGAGATCCTCCTGGTGGTCGCCATGTGGCCGAATCTGGCAAACTATGCCGCTTCGGCAGTGCCGCCGCCCGGACGACGACTGCGCGTGACCTTGCTCAGGCTGGGCATTTTTTGTTCCGCGGGCTTTCTGTTCTCGTGGTTGGTCACCCAGCCGGATCACTGGTACGGTCCGATGATGACCTTGGACCTGAAAGAAAAAGTGCTGACGGCCGAAAACCTGCCGCCGGCGGTGCGCAATGCGCTCAAGAGCGACGATGTGGCGAAGCGCAACGCTGCCCTGGAGCAAGTCTCCGGCCTGAGTCTGCAGGGACGCGATCTGCAACGCGCGAATTTGTATGCCGCCGTACTGCCCAAGGCCGATATGCGGGCGAAGCCGGACAGCCTGTGGACCATTCGCTGCACCTCGCCACAGCCGGACGGGAGACACCTCAACTGGCACGAGCGCCGCTGCCGAACCCGGCTGGATGGAGCGAATCTATCCTGGGCGTCGTTGCCGGGAGCCTTGCTGAACGAAGCGCAATTGAAGGGCGCCAAGCTCGAGCACGTAAACCTCGAAGACGCCAACCTGACGGACGCCGATCTACAAGGCGCCAGCATGACCGGAGCCAGGATGGAGCGCGCGATCCTGTCCTGGGCCTCATTGCGCGGCGCCGTGCTCGATGAAGCGCAGCTGCAGGGTGCCAAGCTCGAATCTGCCAATCTGGAGGCGGCGCATCTCAATGAAGCCGACCTTCGGGGCGCCAGCCTGGTGGGTGCAAATTTGGGACTTGCACTGCTAATGGGGGCGAAATACGACGAGCATACCCAGTTTCCGCAAGGCTTCGTTCCGACCGATCGGCGGATGATCCTGATCGAGGCGGAGACCACATCGCCGGACGCGAACCTCAAAGCCCCTTAAGGACCTGCTCGGACGATCGATCACTCTGAGCCTCCGAGCCCGTACTTGCGGATCCGGTAACGCAAGGTTTCGCGTGTGGTGCCCAATGCCCTGGCCGCCGCGGCGACGTTGTGGTCATTGCGCTCGAGCGTGACCTGAATGATATGGCGATCCATGTCATCGAGCGCCATGCTGCCGTCCAGCGGTATCGGCAGATAATCGCCTCGAGCTGCGACAGCCGGGTTAGCCTCCGTCCGCGCGAGGCTGGGCAGTTGCAGCCACTGACCGGAAAACAGCGGGCCCTCGGAAAACAGCACGCAGCGCTCGATGACGTTGCGCAGTTCACGCACATTGCCCGGCCAATCATGGGCGCGCAGCTTATCCCAAACGTCCTTGGGAACGATCTTGACCTGCTTGCCCGCGGCGGCGTTGAACTCGGCGACGAACAGCGGCACCAACTCGTCCAAGTCCTCTTTCACCGCGCGCAGCGGCGGCAGGGTCAGGCGGAACACACTGAGCCGGTGATACAGGTCAGCGCGGAAGTCGCCGCTCCTCGCCATCTGCTCGAGATCACGGTTGCTGGCGGCGAGCAGTTGCACGTCGATGGCGATTTCCTTTTCACCACCCAGCCGCCTGATCTTGCGATCTTCGATCACTTTCAGCAGCTTGGCTTGCAGGTCGAGCGGCATCTCGGCGATTTCATCCAGAAACAGCGTGCCGCCTTCCGCCTGCTCCATCAGGCCCCGATGACGGCTGGCAGCGCTGGTGAAGGCGCCCGCTTCATGGCCGAACAATTCCGATTCCAGCAATTCGCGCGGCAAAGCGGCGCAGTTCAGCTCGACCAGGGGTTGCTGTCCGCGATTGCTGGAGTAGTGCAGGATACGCGCCACCAATCCCTTGCCGGTGCCGGTTTCGCCCCCGATGACAAGCGCGCTGAACGGTACCTGGGTCAGCTTGCTCAACAAGAGGCGTACGTCATGCGCCGCCGCGCTGTGGCCGACATAGGCCTCCGGCGAATACCGGCGATGGCTCTGCTGCGCCTGTTCGAGCAAGCGGCGCTGCGCGCTCGCGCTGCGCATGGCGCTGTGCACGACCAAATCCAGCCGCTCCAGATCGCAGGGTTTTTCGAGAAAGTCATAGGCACCGAGCCGCAGCGCCCGTACCGAATCCGGAACGCTGCCGTAGCCGGTCAGAAACAGCCATTCCGCATAGCGGTACTGGCCGTGTATCTCACCCATCAGGTCCAGCGCGTTGCCGTCCGGCAGGCTCATGTCGGAAAGCACCAGCAATGGATCGAAACGGCGCTCGAGCAGGATGCTGCGCGCCTGTGCCAGGCTAGTTACCCATTCCACTTCCCAGCGGGCTTTCCGATAATGGCGGGTTAGCTCAGTGCCGAGCAAGGCTTCGTCTTCAATGATCAGCAGGCTGCTGGCCATGGTGTCAGCGCTCATCGCACGGTACGCGCAAGCTTGCCTCCGCACCGTGGGGTTGGCGGTTGCACAGCTTTATCTGACCGCCCGCCTCGTGCGCGAAGCGGTGAACGATGGCAAGACCGAGCCCCGTGCCGCCGTTTCTGCCGGTGCTGAAAGGGCGAATGCCGCCGCTCAGCATCTCGTCGGAGAAGCCGGGCCCGTCATCTGCGACGCTGACGATCAGCATGTTTCGATCCCGCTGCGCCGTGATCACTACGTTGCCGGGCCTTCCGTCCAGCGCCTGAGCGGCGTTGAGCAGGAGATTGAGCAACGCCTGCCGTAGATCGCACTCCGGCAGGCGGCACTCGAGGTCTTGCGGCACGTGGTAAGCGAGGCCGATCTGCGGTGGAATCTGATAGCGGGTGAGGGTGACCAGTTCGCGCACCAGCCTGGCTAGATTAAACCGAGTGGTCGGCGTCGGCGTATGCCTGCCCTGAGCCAGCAAGCCATTCAGGAGGTGAGTCATGCGCTTGAGTTCGGCGCTGATCAAGTTGAGCCGTTCTACCTGGTCGGGATCGCCGATCTCGCTGCGCAGATTGTTGCAGCTCATGCGGATGCCGGCCAGCGGATTACGTAATTCGTGGGCGATCCCCGCCGCCAGTTCGCCGACCGCGGCTAGCCGCTCCGCGCGAGCCAGGCTGCTTTGCTGTTCGAGCAGCGCCTGCGTCGCGGCGCGCACCTCGGCTTCCAGCGATTCCGCGTGCACGCGCTTGGCCTCTTCAAGTTCGCCAAGATGCCTCACCATTTCGTTATAGCTGGTGAATACCGGCAGCAGCAGAGGGTCGAGGTGCTCGGTAGAAATCGGCCTGAAATCCTCCTTCGCCAGGCGCAGCAGAAGTTCCTTGAGGTCGTGCAGGGGCGCCAGGATACGGCGCTTGATGAATAGACCCGCGAGCAGCAGAATAGCCGCCAACGTGCCGCTGGCCAGCTCCAGCTCGATGCGCGTGTCCTGGCTGATGGTTTCCAGCACCCGCTCGCGCTGAGTGGTCTCGGCATCGAGCAGCGCGCTCATGGTGCTGAGTGCGGCGAGCAGTCGGTTTTTGCGATCGTCAGACGATTCAGCGTCGCTTTGCGCGGTCGCGATCAAGGCGTCCACTTGGCGCAGTCGTGCGGGGGTATCCGGCGCTAGATGGTAATCCACCTGCATGAGGTCATTGACCTGCCGGTACACCTCCGACAGCTTACTGTAATCCAGTTCACCGCGGCCAGACAAATAGTCTGTCAGACCCTGCTGCAGATCGAGCCCGACCTGCTGGACGCGATGGGAATAACTGACGTACGAGCGCACCGTCTCGAAGCGCTCCAGATTGCGCCAGATCATCGCGCCCAGAATGGCCAGCACCAAGCACAGCAGACCGAGCAGGGCCAAGCCGCGGAGCTGCGCGGCGCGGTAGAGGAAGCTCTTCGCGTTGCTGTTGCGCAGCCGCGCGGCGGCATCGCTGTGTTCCTGGCCGGGGGATAACGCCGGCGGAATGCGAAGAAAGGACTTGAGTGGCTGCATCATGGACATCGAGTGGGGTCGTGTGGCGTCAAAACGACCGTGCTATGCCGGTCCGGGACACTGAAACCGGTTCGCCGTCAGAAATTAAGCAGAAAATTGACCGCCAGCATATGTCGTACGGTGTCCGTGCCCGGACGGGTATTGAGAAACCAGTTGAAATAGCCTAGTTCGGTGCGGAAATTGTTGTTGAACTGCCAGCCCACGCCACCGAACGCCCGGTTTTGATCGAGGCCACTGCGCGCGCCCCAGCGAGTGCTGTTGACGTTGAGAAAGGCTTCGTCCCAGCCGACCAGGCTCAAGCGAGGTTCAAAAGCAAAAGGATGCACAAAACGTATGAGCTGCCGGTAGCGGTAGCCCGTGTCCGGCCCTGTGTTAGTGAAGCGCACGTCCAGCATGCTGCGTCCCGAAAAAGTACCATATTCGGTAGCGCTCGTATAGGTGAGCGCCGGGAAAAGATCGTGCTCGTCAACCTGTGGCTTGCCGGGGATGCGGGTAGGATTCCAGCTATAGCCGAGCCAGAACGTAACCTTGTCGCTTATCGCGTATCCAAGCGCTGCGCGTGCCAGCGCCTGATTGATGCGATCCAGATTGTCGAAGACTCGGGCTTGCCCTTCCAGCCACCAGCGAAACGGTTGCGTGCCGGAATCGGGTGAACCGAAGCGGCCCTGCGCCAGATCCTGATTCCAGAAACCGAAACTCTCGGTACTCGAGGCGTCAGCGTTTCCGGCGAGGATGAGCAGGGCCATCATTGAGACGGTGGCGAGTCTGGATGCTTTCATGGTTCTGTTCTCCCGGCGTTAAAAGCCCGGCACGACCGTTAGCGTCGCCGGATCAGCGTGAGCAGTCCCTTGAGCAGCGCGAGCGGCGTCGGCGGACAGCCGGGGATCACGGCGTCCACCGGCAAGACGTTACTCACCGCCCCGCAGCTCGCATAGGACACGCCGAATTCACCGCCGTCCGCCGCGCAGGTGCCGACCGCGACTACCCACTTGGGATCCGGCGTGGCAGTGTAGACCCTCAGCGCGGCCACCTGCATGTGGCGCGACACCGGCCCGGTGACGAGCAGCACGTCGGCGTGGCGGGGCGAGGCGACGAAGTGGACGCCGAACCGCTCGATGTCATAGAAGGCGTTGTTCAGCGCGTGGATCTCCAGCTCGCAACCGTTGCAGGAACCGGCGTCCAGTTGCCGTATCGTGAGGCTGCCGGCGAAGCGGCGGTCGATGTGGGCTTTCAGCGCGGTCCCGGTGTGCTCGAGTTCGTCATCGGTATAGGGTTTGACCCGTTCAGTGATGAGGCCGACCTTGACTATCTTGGTGAGGATACCTTGCATGTCTGTTATCCGTTCATAAATCGTGGCCCGAATAGGAACCATTGATGGATTTGTTGCACACCGGAAAATCCGGCACGATATTGTTAAGAATCAGTTTTTCCAGGGCGGGCCAGTTCATTACGCTGGGATCGCGCGGATAGTAACGGTCGATGCGTCCGCTCTCGGCGAACCGTACGAAACTCAGGATCTCGCCACGCCAGCCCTCGACCAGCCCCAACCCTTCGGCGCCCGGCGCCGGCGCTGTCCAGGGCACGCGAATAGCGCCTTGCGGGAGGTCGATCAGCAGGCGCTCGAGTAGGTCGATCGCGACGCGAATCTCTTCCACCCGCACCTTGACGCGCGCGGCGACATCACCCTGCACGAGACAGGGGACGCTAACTGTCAGCTTATCGTAAGGCGCATAGGGGGCGTCCCGGCGAAGATCGTAAGCGATCCCGCTGGCGCGTCCCACATAGCCGAGGCAGCCCAAGGCCAGGGCGACCTGTGGTGTCAGGGCACCGGCGGTCACCAGGCGATCTTGCAAGGAGCCATTGTTCTCGAGGATTCCAAAGAGTTCCTCCAGTTCACCGCGCAGCGCGCCCGCTTCCTTGAGCATCTCCGAAGCCGCCTCGGCGGCGATATCCGTGGCGACGCCCCCCGGAACCACGCAATCCATCAGCAGGCGATGGCCGAACCAGCGGCCGTTATTTCTCAGCCAAAGCTCACGCAGACGGCCGAATTGCTGGTAAGCGAAGGTAAAAGCGACGTCGTTGCAGACGCCGCCGATGTCCCACAGGTGATTCACGATCCTTTCCCGCTCCGCGAAAAGCGCCCGCAAGGCAAGCGCCCGGGAAGGAATCTCCACGCCCGCGGCGCGTTCCATGGCCATGCACGCGGCCCACGCATGAGCTACCGTGGTGTCGCCCGAGACGCGGCCGGCGAGGCGTGCAAGCCCATCGGCTGTGCGCCCTTCGGCGATCTTTTCGATGCCCTTATGGACATACCCCAGACGCTCTTCCAGGTTGAGCACCGTCTCGCCGACCGCCTGAAAGCGGAAATGGCCCGGTTCGATGATACCGGCGTGCACCGGCCCGACCGGGATCTCATAGACGCTTTTGCCATGGGCATGGAGAAAGGGGTAATCAACGTCCGGCGCCGTTTCGGCTGGCGGCGTGCCCATGACCGGAAATGATTTCTGCAGCGGATACTGCTCTTCCCGCCAAGCCTGATGACGCAGCCAGCGCCGCGTATCGATACGTCCGGTGAAGTGCACACCGAAGAGATCGCGGGTGTGCCGCTCCGGACGGTCGGCCGCGGGGTAGTAGGACGTTTGTGAAGGAACCTCCGGCGCCTCGGCGGGCAGTGACGTCCGCAGCAAGAGATAATCACCCCGTTTCTCGAGACAGGCGGTGAGGAGGAGCGTATCGCCGCGATCTTCGGCCCACACACCGGCCCATCGGCAGCCGTTCAAGCTGGCCGTTTGGGCGCAGCGCCCCCAGTCCTCCCTGGCGGCATGCACCAGGCGTGCCGGAGCGAGCGTTACGGCCGGGCGTTCCTCGACGGTCGCGCCGCGTTTCTGCAGCTCATCCAGGAACTCACCCAGCCAGCGGAAGCGGCCGTCGGTGTGAATGGGTTGTGGAAGTGCGTTAGCATTTAAAGCATTTTTCATAAAGGACTGCTCCCGGAAATCAGTTGCGTCGCCTGGCCAAACCAGTCAGATAAAACGCCTGGAATAGCAAGTCCCAGCCACAGGACCAGAGCGAGGTGCGCCATGACAGGCCACAGGTTGGCCTGGATCGGCGTTTGGCCCTCCGGGACCGGTCCGTAGACCATCGGATGAAGGTGGCGGAACAGACCGGCGAAGGCGATACCGATGCCGATCAGCAGTAAAGGCGTCAGCCACGGGTAGTTGCGCATGGTCGCCGTCAGCACCAGGAATTCGCTGGTGAAAACGCCGAACGGCGGAAAGCCGGCGATGGCGATGGTGCCGATCAACAAGCCCCAGCCGACTTCTGGATGCGTGTTGATCAAGCCGCGGATCTGGTCCATGCGCTGGGTTTTGGCGATTTGCGCGGCGTGGCCGACGGTGACGAAAATGGCCGACTTGGTCAGCGAGTGCACCATCATGTGCAGCAGTCCCGCGAACGTCGCCAGCGGGCCACCCATGCCGAAGGCAAAGGTCATCAATCCCATGTGCTCGATCGAGGAATAGCTGAACAGCCGCTTGATGTCGGTCTGGCGGTGCAGGAACAGGACGGCAACCAGGAACGACAACAGGCCGAAGGCCATCATGAGGTAACCCGCCATTGGCGTTTCTACGGACCGATCGACCAGCATCTTGCAGCGCACCACGGCGTACAGCGCATCGTTCAGCAGGAGGCCGGACAGGATCGCCGACATCGGCGTCGGGCCCTCGGAGTGAGCGTCCGGCAGCCAGTTGTGCAAGGGTACCAGTCCGATCTTGGTGCCGTAGCCGACCAGGAGAAAAACGAAAGCGATACTCAGCACGTTGGGATCGAGCGAATGCGCATACGTGTAAAGCACCGTCCATAGCAGGGCGTTGTCCCCCATGCCCTGTACCTGCTCGGCAGCGAAGTACAGCAGCACCGTGCCGAACAGCGCCTGGGCAATGCCGACGCCGCAGAGGATGAAATACTTCCAGGCCGCCTCGACCGACTCCGGCGTCCGGTACAGGCTCACCAGCAGCACGGTCGCCAGCGTGGCCCCTTCCATGGCCACCCACAGCATGCCCATGTTGTTGGTGGTCAGCACCAGGTACATGGTGAACATGAAGCCTTGGTACATGGTGTAATAGAGCCGCAGTCGGCGACCGGTGACGCGGCCGTGCAGCCGCTCGTTTTCCATGTAGGGGCCAGAAAACAGGGCCGTGGTCCAGCCGACGAACGCGGTCAGCACGATCAGGTAGACGCTGAACGCGTCGACGTGCAATTGTTGATCGGCCGAAATGAGCGCTCCGCGTCGCAACACCTCGAAGGCCAGCGCCAGGGAAACGATGAAATTGGCCAGATTGAATCCGGCGTTAATTCGGCCGGCTGATGGCTTATGGCCCACCAGCGCCTGCGCGAACATGCCGGCGAGACAAATGAACAGGATCAGATAGACGGCGATCACTCTTCCACCTCGCTCAGGCGATTGAGGCGGTCCACATCGAGTGAATCGATGCTGGAATGGATATGGAAAAAGAACACGCCGAAGATCACGGCCGCGACCAGCACATCGAAGGCGATGCCCAGTTCGATCACCATCGGCATGCCGTAGGTCGATACCACGGCGGCGAAGAACAGGCCATTCTCGATGGACATGAAACCGATCACGTGGGCGAGCGCCTGGCGCCGGGAGATCATCAGCAGCATGCCGAGCAGCACGACGGCGAGGCTGATGGCGATGGTGTTTTTGGTGGCGAGCGTCGATAGATGGGCGATCGGCAGCGCCACGTAATAGCTGAAAAGCAGCAGACTAGCCGCGGCGGCCATGACGACGGAAGGATACAGGGGAGAATCCACTTCGCGGTGCATGTCGAGTCGGATCACCAGGCCGCGCAGCATCCAGGGAAGCAACACGCCTTTAAGCGCCAACGTGAGCAGCGCGGAGATATAGAGGTGAGGATAATTCAGGATGTAGGCGACTAGTGCCGTCGTGAACGCCAGCAGCAATCCTTGTGCAGCGAAGAGATGGATGAGGCTAAACAGTCTGCGCTGCGCGAGCATGAGAAACGAGGCAAACACCACCAAGGCCGCCATCAATACGGTGGCCTGTTCGAACAGGGTATGTTGCGCGATGACCATCAGCTTCCAGCCTCCAGAATGATGTGGCTCAACATGCCCAAAAGACTCAACAAATAGGCGAATCCCAAGTACTCCTGATAGCGAAACACGCGCATCTTGGCGATGACGGTCTCGCTGACTGCCAAAGCGACGGCGAGCAGCGCGAGCTTGAGAAAAATCGCCAAGCCTCCGAAGGCCAGCGCCTCGAAGTGGCTCGTCTCGGCGATACCCCACGGAAAAAAGATGTTGGCGATCAACACCGCATACACCATCAGGCGGATCTGGCCGGCCCACTCGATCAGCGCCAGCCAACGACCGCTGTATTCGAGGATCATCGCCTCGTGGATCATGGTCAGCTCCAGATGGGTGGCCGGGTTATCGACGGGAATCCGGCCGTTTTCCGCCACCGCTACCATGGCGAGCGCGACGAGGGCGAAAATAAAAGAAGGGCGCAGCACCAGGCCATTGTCGAGAATGAAGTCGATGGCCGTCGACAGATTGGTCGTCGAGGCGCTCATCGCCAGCGTGAACACCGCCATCAGCATGGCGGGCTCGGCCAGCGAGGAAATGGTCATCTCGCGCGAGGACCCCATGCCGCCGAACGCGGTGCCGATGTCCATGCCGGCCAGCACCAGAAAGAAGCGCGCCAAGGCAAAGAAGCCCACCAGCACGATGACGTCAGCCATGGCTGAAGCGGGGAGGTGCACGGCAATCAGCGGGACGATGGTGGCGGCCAGCACCGTCGCTGCGAAGACAACGTACGGGGCGGCGTCGAACAGCCAGGATGCGTGTTGGGCGATCACCGGTTGCTTGCCGAACAGTTTGAACAGGTTTCGGTAAGGCTGGAGCAGGGACGGCGCCTTGCGGTTCTGCAGATGGCACTTGAGCCACTTGATCCAGCCGGCGAGCAGCGGCGCGCCGCCGATGAACAGCAGGGTTTCTAGAATCGCCAGCAGCCAGGCCATCAGCTGATCACCCACAACAGAACGATCAAGGTGAAAAACGAATAGCCGATATAGGTGCGGGTATTGCCGGTCTGGATGCGCGCGACCAGGCGGGCGGCGGCATCGACCCAGCCGGCAAGCGGCGTATACAGCACGTGCCAGGAACGGTCGCCGATGTGAAGTTGGTGATGAATCGCGCTAACCCGGGTATAGCCTCGAATTTCTGCGGCCTCGGTTTCGATTTCTTCGTGAATATCCCAGACCGGCGCGAAGATGCGCCGCAGCGGCATGCTAAAGGCGCCGGAAGTGTATTGCATGCGGGAGGTCAAGCCGCCGAAGCCGCAGTCCCAAGGGTCGGCCCGACGCGCTTCGAGGCGGGTGCGGCGGT
>CADDZF010000070.1 GCA_902812445.1 Methylococcaceae bacterium
ATATCAAGCCATGAAATATGATTAGCAACCCAAAGCCCAGGCGTATCCATGGGCTGACCGGACAGTGAAATGTGTATGTTGAGCAGTCGGCACAGCGTTTTATGCCAGGTCAGTGTGACTCGGTCGGTGATCTTTTGCCCGTGTCGCGGATAGAGCCGCCGGGAGAGGGGAAAAAGGCATGCGGTCGCCAGGATGCCGATCAGAAACATCAGGCATACCAGGCCGCTTCGATAAAGCTGTCTAGACCTGCGCACGCCGCTCCGGGAGCTTGCCGCCGACGAAATGCCGTTCATAACGCAGCTGTAACCGGTGCACGTCGAGCAGAATAAAAACGTCCATGACGCCAAAATCCTCGTCCCAGCACGGCTCGCCGCAAACCCATGCGCCCAACCTGAGATAGGCTTGCAGAAGCGGCGGGATACCGCTTTCGTCACGATGGCAACGTTTCCATTTCGGCACCGGATTTTTCGGATAGACGGCCAATGAAGGCGGGCCGAACTGTTCCGCGGCGATTCGCCGATAGACGGCGTCCACGGCAAAACCGCTGGGCCCGGGCGGTATGCTGGCGCAACCCATCAAATACTGAAATCCACCCCGCCAGACGTATTCGGCAAGGCCGCTCCATAGACTGGTCAGCACTGCGCTGCCGCGATAAGCCGGATCGACACAGGTGCGGCCGATCTCGAGAAAGCGGCCGTTCAGCCCAATGACATTGCCGATGTGGAATTCGACTTCTGAATAAAAGTGCCCGAGCTTGGCCGCCTGCGCTTGGCTCAAAAGGCGCGTGCAGCCGATGATCGCGTTAGATGATAAGTCTTGTACGATGAGATGATCACAGTACTCATCGATTTCATCGACGTCGAGATCAGGATAAGGCGAATGTAGTCGAGCACCCATTTCTTGCGCGAATACGCGATAGCGCAAGGCTTGGGCCGCACGGATGGTGATCGTATCCGGTGCGATATAAGCGATAAAGCGTCTCGAGCTCGTTTTGGCATCACCTGAAGGCATCGCGGGCATAAGGCCGTCTCATGAATTGTGACAGCCACGCACAGTACGCGGAGAACATGACAGTCCCGCTACGAGAGCATGAAAATTGCGTGAAAAGGTGATGCGGATTGTTGTCGGTGGCGCCAGCCAAAAAAGAACCGGGCTACGGCAGCGCGCCTGAGAAGCCGGAAAGGCGGCACCGATTAACGGACGGGCATAAGCTCGCGAAAATCGGCAATGGCGGGAAAGTCGTCGATCTCTTTCGCGGGTTGCCGACTATCCGGCCTGCGTACTGCAATCACATACTTAATACCGGCTTGGCGCGCTGAGCGCAAAACCGCCAGGCTGTCATCCACGAGCAGGGTATGCTCGTCCGAAAACGATTCCCGCGTGTGCAGTGCTTGCCAGAACGAGGAATTTTCTTTAGGCAAACCGAGGAGATGGGAGGAGATGATGGCGTCAAAAAACGGATTGAGGCAAGTTTTATCCATTTTTAGTTCCAGGCTCTTGGGATGGGCGTTTGTCAACAGCACCAGGCGCTTACCCGCTTGTTGGGCGGCAACCAAAAATTCAATGACATGAGGCAGCACTGAAATGAGGCTGGCAAGTTCTGCCTTGAGGCTCGCTATATCCAGATTCAGCGCTTGACTCCAGTAATCCAGGCAATACCATTCCATGCGACCTTCCATCGCCTGGAAACGCGGCCGCAAAGACAGTTTCGCCTCCGCCAGCGTCACTTGATTCTGCTCTGCATAGCGCAAAGGCACGAACTCCTGCCAGAAATGATTATCGAAATAAAGGTCCAGCAGCGTCCCGTCCATATCGAGAAAAATGCTGTTGATGCTTTCCCAGTCGACCATCCGTTACTCTATGCCTGTTCTGCCACAGCTTAACTTTAAACAGATCGCGACGGAACTCAATCGGATTTTTCTGGAGCCTGTAAAACCATGCTGGATCAAATCACGCTGCCTGACTTGCTGCAGACGACTGTTTCCCTGGCGCGCCGGGCCGGTCATCACATACTCGACATCTACGACTCTGATTTTAGCGTTAGCCAGAAGGACGACGACTCCCCTCTGACGGCAGCCGATCTCGCTTCGCATCGATGTTTGAGTGCCGGGCTGAACGAGTTACGGCCGCACTTTCCGGTGCTTTCGGAGGAATCGGAAGTGATTCCTTATGAAGAGCGGCGGAGCTGGGAAACCTTCTGGCTGGTCGACCCGCTCGATGGCACCAAAGAGTTCATCAAGCGGAATGGTGAATTCACGGTGAATATCGCGCTGATTCATCAACACGAGCCGGTCCTTGGTGTCGTCTACGTGCCGGTGATGCAGCAGTGCTATTTTGCTGCAAAGGGTTGTGGCGCCTACAAACAGATCGCCGATAAAGCGCCCCGGCGGATCAGGGTGCGCAAGGGGCAGCAGGGCAAGATCACCGTGGTCGGCAGCCGCTCACATCGCACCCCCGCGTTGGCGCATTACCTCGGCAAGCTGGGCGATTGCGAATGGCTGTCGATGGGCAGCTCCCTCAAGTTCTGTCTGGTCGCAGAAGGTAGAGCCGATCTTTATCCGCGCCTGGGTCCTACGTCGGAATGGGATACGGCCGCGGCCCAGTGCATTGTCGAGCAGGCGGGTGGGCAGGTTGTTGATCTTGAAGGCGTTCGGCTCCGGTACAATACCAAGCCCTCCTTCCTGAATCCCGATTTTCTGGTGTACGGCGACAGTGCACGGGATTGGAAAGCCTATGCTGACAGCGATCGGTAAATCAACGGATGGATACTTCGGCGAGCAATGCCTTATGCCATCATTACGCCCTAACAATCGCGTTCAAACCCCTATAGGCTGCGACCCCAGGGGAGGCTTTGGTAGGCGGAGCCGCCGCTGCCAATCCGCTCTGCACACAATATCATCGAACCCATTCCATCATCCTGACGGCTCTTCGCAAGCCAGCCGGCTATGCCGGATCGAATAGCTAAAGTAAACTACAAAACCGATCAGCAGCCAGACGATGAACCGGTACCAGGTCGTGGCAGGCAAAAACGCCATGAGCGCGCCACAGAACAGAACGCCTAGCGTGGGAAAAACCGGGTTAATCGGTGTCTTAAAAGGACGGTGCAGATCCGGTTCCGTGATGCGTAAGACAATCACCCCCAAACACACCAGCACGAATGCAGCCAGTGTGCCGATATTGACCAGCTCGGCCAGTTGTCCCAGTGGTACTAGCCCGGCCACGGCTGCCATGAGTACGCCACAGAGCACGATGACGCGTACCGGCGTTTGCGTTTTCCGGTTTACTTCCGAGAATGCCGGCGATATCAAGCCATCACGTGACATCGCGAAAATGATGCGGGTCAGGCCGTAGTACAGCACCAGCATCACGGTGGTGAGCCCCGCAATCACGCCTGTCGCCACCAAAGCCGAGGCCCAGTTGAATCCCAAGAGCTGCAGTGCATGGGCAACGGGCGAAGAGACGTTCAATTCGGTATAAGGGACGAGTCCGGTGAGAAGACCGGCAACGAGAATATAAATCACCGTACAAATAGATAGCGAGGCAATGATGCCAATGGGCAGATCGCGGCGCGGATTATGCGCTTCCTCCCCAGCGGTGGAAACGGCGTCGAATCCGACATAGGCGAAAAAGACAATCGAGGCCCCGGCCAATACACCGACCGGCTTGCCATCAGCGTTATGATTGAACCAGCCGTAAGGCATGAAAGGGTCCCAGTTGGCCGGGTTGACGTTGAAGGCGGCGACAGCGACGAAGACCGCAATCGTCAGTAATTTGATGAATACCATGACTGAATTCAGCCGTGCGCTTTGTTTTACGCCAATGGTGAGCAAAAACATCAGGACCAGCACGATGGCCGCTGCGGGTAAATTGATATAGCCACCAAGCTCGGGTGCGTGGCTAAGTGAGTAGGGTAACGGCCAGCCCATGGCGCTGAGCGCATTATTGAAATAGCCCGACCAGCCGTTCGCCACGGCGGAGACCGAAATTCCGTATTCTAGAATCAAGTCCCAGCCGATGATCCACGCGGCCAGTTCGCCGAAAGCGGCATAGCTGTAACCATAAGCGCTTCCGCAGCCGCCTATGCTGGAAGCGAGTTCGGCATAAGCCAGGGCAGCAAACGCGCAGGCAAAGCCGGCGATGACGAACGAGACAATGACTGCCGGTCCGGACTGAGTGGCGGCGGCGATGCCGGTAAGCACGAAAATGCCCGTGCCGATAATGGCGCCGATACCGAGCAGAGTCAGATCGAAGGCTGTCAGACAGCGTCTTAGACCGCTTTCGCTGAAATCCTCATGCGTCATCGTCTTGGTGCGGAAAATCTGCATGCTGGTCCCCTTGATGGATGTTGTAGGCTCAGCAGGCATTATGCCCGAAGCGGAAGGCCTGTGAAGAGGCTTTCCTTATCGCTGTGCCTTATGGAAAGGCGTGAGCGGCTCTCCGCCGAGCCATTGACATTACAAATTCTCGTAGCGGCGATGATCGGTTCGCGACATCGGTCGTAAAACCCGCTGATTCATCGCAATAGCCTCATCCAAACCCAACCATCGCCTGTTCGCCCCAGCGGGTGCAAGGAAGCGTCCAAATTTTGACTCCTCCTTGTTTAGTTCTCATTCCGGTAGTGACAAAACTTTGCTAATCCACGCGCACCTTCAAATGCAAGTCGTTGTATTCAGCTAAGTAATTGCTTGGCTCATGTTTTGCTGACACTTAGGTCAAAATCGGGATGGTGCATGGCTAAAAACGACGAACTGGATGCAGGCAAGGCAAAAAAGTCTTCCAAATCGATTTGGATGATTGTCGCGGCTACGCTGGTGCTGATCTCGATCACAGGCGGCGCTTCCTACGTCCTCGGTATTGTTCCTTTTCACCAGGACAACAGCAGCGGCAATGATGAACCTGCCGGGGCATATCGGCGAGAACAGGTGGAAACCGTGATCTATCACGCCTTAGATCCTGCCTTTGTCGTAAATTTCAAGCCGAACCTGGAGGCGCGTCTGATGCAGCTTTCGCTGAGCGTGACAGCCAGTGATCAGAAGGTGATCGACACGATCGATCGGCACACGCCGATGATCCGCAATAATCTTTTGCTACTGATGGCCGGCCAGGACCCTGCTGTGCTGAAGACAGTGGAAGGAAAAGAGACCCTGCGAGCCAGGATTCTGGAAGAGATTCAGAAGGTTGTCGAGACGCAGGGGAAACAGAAAGGCGTGAAGGAAGTGTTTTTCACCGGGTTCGTAATGCAATAACGATGGCAGCACAAGACTTATTGAGTCAGGAAGAGATCGACGCCTTACTGCACGGTGTTGATGACGGAGAGCTTGGCGCGCCGCTGGATTCAAGCCTTAATGCCGCTTCGATGCGGACTTACGACTTTACCAGCCAGGATCGTATCGTGCGAGGACGCATGCCAACCCTCGAGATGATCAACGACCGGTTCATCCGCAACTTCAGGATCAGCCTCTTCAATCTGATCAGGCGTTCGGCCGAGATTTCGGTAGCCGGCATTCAGATCCTGAAGTTTTCCGAGTACGTCCATAACTTATACGTGCCGACCAACTTGAATCTGGTACGCATCCATCCCTTGCGAGGGAGGGCACTTTTCGTCATGGATCCGAAGCTAGTGTTCACCGCGGTCGATAACTTCTTTGGCGGTACTGGCCAGTTTTACAACAAGGTCGAAGGCCGCGAATTTACACCGACCGAGTTGCGCATCATCCGCCTGCTACTGGAGCTAATCTTCAAGGATTTGAAGGAAGCCTGGAATCCGGTGTTGAAAGTAGACTTCGATTATATGAACTCGGAGATCAACCCGCAGTTCGCAAACATCGTTAGCCCCAGCGAAGTGGTGGTGATTTCGACGATACATATCGAGCTCGACGGCGGTGGCGGCGATCTACAGATTACGCTGCCGTATTCGATGATTGAACCCATTAGGGAACTGTTGGATGCCGGTATCCAGAGCGACCGCGGCGATTCGGACGGCCGCTGGAAATCTGCCTTGCAAGCCGAAATCGTCGGAGCTGAAGTGGCCGTTCATAGCACGCTGATCGAGAAAACGCTGACGGTCAACGAGATGCTGCGCCTTAAAGCGGGCGATGTCATACCGATCGAACTGCCGGATACGGTCTTAATCGTCGTCGAGGATGTCCCGGTATTCAGGGGAAAGGTGGGCGTTGCAAACGGTAATTATGCGATACAAATTCACGATAAGCTGATCCGCCCACGAACCGAGAACGAACGCTTGGGAGGGTTTTGCGGAATAGGAAGTGGCGCAGCATGAGGAGAGGCGATTGGTAGAAAATCCTGGGGACTCAAAAGATCAACCTTTTGTAGACGGGCGGGCGTCCGCCTTGCCGGAGCAGCAGGACGCTGCAAAGAAAATGGCTGAGCATGCGCCCGATTCGATAGAAAAGGCCGGATTCAAGGCGCTGAACATGCCGGACAAGAACGACGAAACGAGACGGGAAGATATCAATCTCGACGTTATTCTGGACGTGCCGGTGACAGTGTCGATGGAGATCGGCCGCACCAAGATCAATATCCGCAATCTGTTGCAGTTGAATCAGGGTTCGGTAGTCGAACTGGACCGGCTCGCCGGCGAGCCAATGGACGTTTTGGTGAACGGGATGTTGATCGCGCATGGAGAAGTGGTGGTGGTGAACGAAAAATTCGGCATCCGCTTGACCGATGTTATCAGTCCCGCCGAACGCGTCAGGAAGCTGCGATGAGACCCTGCTTACTGGCCATCGGGCTGCTCTTCGTGCAACTGGTTTTCGCCGACTCTGCCGCTGATTTGGCCCGTGGCACTCCGCAAGCGTTTACCGCAGTCGATCTGCTGCGATGGTCAGGAGGGTTTTTGGCGGTACTAGCAATTATTTTCGTGCTCGCCATGTCGCTGCGCAGGCTGAACGGCATACCGGGCCTAGATTCCCAGCATTTTAGAATCATGGCGGGCGTTTCGCTGGGTACTCGGGAAAAAGCGGTGTTGCTCCAAGTCGGTAACAAACAACTCCTGATCGGCGTAGCGCCAGGCCGTGTGCAGACGCTATGCGTACTGGAAGGCGACGATGTGATCGTGGCGTCGAGAAGCGCTATCCGAGAGCGGACAGCTTTTGCCGACCGACTGCACGAGCTACTAAGGAGGAAGCGTCCATGAAGGAGAAGTGTCTGAGATTCGCAGTTCTGTTGACCGCCGCTGTATTGCCCCGGCTGGTCGATGCAGCGCCAGGACTTGATGCGCTAACCGTGACCAGCAACGGCCAGGGTGGGCAGAGCTATGCCGTGAGCATCCAAGTGCTGGCACTGATGACCGCATTGACTCTCCTGCCGGCATTCTTGCTCAGCATGACGTCGTTTACCCGCATCATGATCGTACTGGCCATTCTGCGGCAGGCTCTGGGTACTGCCCAGACACCGAGCAATCAGATTCTGCTGGGCATGTCGCTATTGTTAACACTGTTCATCATGTTGCCGGTCTTCGAACAGGTAAACGAGACCGCGCTCAAGCCTTATTTGAAGGAAGAGCTCGCGGTTCCCGCGGCTCTGGAAAAAGCGGCAGCGCCGTTCCGTCAGTTCATGCTCAAGCAGACCCGAGAAGCCGACCTTGAATTGTTTGCCCGCATATCCGGCAAGCAGGAAATCGCTTCTCCCGAACAAACTCCCTTCTCACTGTTATTGCCCGCCTTTGTCACCAGTGAGCTCAAGACGGCGTTCCAAATCGGCTTTCTACTGTTTCTGCCATTTCTGATTATCGACTTGGTGGTGGCGAGCATACTGATGTCGATGGGCATGATGATGCTCTCGCCGATGATTATTTCATTGCCATTCAAGCTCATGCTTTTCGTGCTGGTCGATGGCTGGGCGTTGGTAATGGAAACACTCACCGCCAGCTTTTATGTCAACTGAGCTTAATATTCGGAGCACTGCATGACGCCCGCTACCATAGCCGAGATCGGCCAGCAGGCGATGATCGTCACGGCACAGCTGTGCGGGCCCTTTCTGCTGGCCATTTTGCTGGCGGGACTTGTGATCGCCATATTTCAGGCAGCCACTCAGATCAACGAAATGACGCTCAGTTTCGTGCCAAAACTCATCGTCGTCGGGGTGCTGTTGCTCGTGGCCGGGCACTGGATGCTGGGCGCTCTGATCCGTTATACAGAGGACCTGATCCGCAGCATTCCGGAACTGATCGGCTGAGGTTACGGCCAATAACGCTCTTGCAGTTCAGCGATACCGAGTTGTTAAACCTGTTGGAGCGCTTCATGTGGCCATTTTTTCGCATCGGCGCGCTATTCGTCACGCTACCGGTATTCAGCGGACACGTCGTTCCCATGCGCGCGCGCACCATCTTGGCGGCCGCGATCACGCTAATCATCTCGCCCCTCCTGCCGGCATTGCCGGAAATCCCGATGTTTAGCATTCCGGGCGCGTTGCTCGCCGCGCAGCAAGTACTGATCGGCATGGTCATGGGCTTCGTTTTGCAGCTCGTATTCGCCGCGATCCTATTTGGTGGCCAGACCATCGCCTACAACATGGGTCTCGGCTTCGCCTCGATGGTCGATCCGCAAACCGGTATCCAGGTGCCCGTCGTTTCCCAATTCTACCTCCTGTTCTCTACTCTGCTTTTCCTGGAGCTGGACGGGCATCTATTGATGATCGGTCTGCTGATGGATAGCTTTCAGACGCTGCCGATTGGCCATGCGGGATTGACGGTAGCCGGTTTGCTGGCGGTGATCAACTGGAGTGGCCGGGTATTCGCCATCGGCGTTCTCTTGTCGCTGCCCGTCATGACCGCACTGCTGCTCATCAACCTGGGTTTCGGCGTCGCCAGCCGCGCTGCACCGCAGCTGAATATGTTTTCCGTTGGATTTCCGATAACACTGCTTGTGGGCATCGTATTGATCGGAGTAACACTGCCCAATCTGCTGGCGCTGTGCGCAGGCTTCCTGCAGGAAGGCTATCGAGTAATCGTGCAGTTGTTAAGTTCATAAAGCATAGCCATGGCGGAAGAGAGCGATCAGGAACGCACCGAAGAACCGAGCGCCAAACGACTTAGCGAGGCGCGGAAAAAGGGTCAGGTTCCCCGCTCGCGCGAACTGACCACGTTTGCGGTACTCATGAGTGGATCATTCGCCGCCTATTTGTTTGGGGATCACTTAATGAGCGGCATGCAAGAGCTGATGCAGGCAGAGCTGAGACTTGATCGAGACGCCATATTCGATGTGCGGGCCATGGCCGGGCACCTTTCGCACAGCCTGCTAATGGCCGGCAAGCTCGTGGCTCCGCTTCTACTTCTGACCCTACTAGCCGCTCTTTTATCGCCTTTGGCTTTGGGCGGCTGGTTGTTCAGCGGCGAGTCGCTGTTCCCGAAATGGGAAAAAATAGACCCGCTTAAAGGCATCACCAGGGTTTTTTCTGCCCAGGGCTCGATTGAGCTGACCAAGTCTTTAGTCAAGACGGCGCTCATCGGGGGCATCAGCTACGCTCTATTCATGTACTACCTCGATGACTTTATCGGCTTGAGTCGCCAGGATCCAGTGCCGGCAATCCAGCGTTCCGCCGGGTTGATCCTGGATGCACTACTGATACTGTGCGGCTCACTTGCTGCCGTCGCCGCGCTGGATACGCCGTTGCAACTGTGGAAGCACAAGCGCCAACTTCGCATGACACGGCAGGCGCTGCGCGATGAGATGAAAGAAAGCGAGGGCAGGCCGGAGGTGAAAAGCCGCGTGCGCAGCATGCAGATGGAGATGGCGCGGAGGCGCATGATGGATGAAGTGCCGAAGGCGGATGTGATCGTCACTAATCCGACGCATTTCGCCGTAGCGCTGAAATATTGCCAGCCCTCCATGCGAGCGCCGCAGGTAGTGGCCAAAGGCGCCGACCTGATGGCGGCTCAGATTCGCAACCTCGCCGCTGGCACCGGTGTGCCGCTGTTGGCTGCGCCTGCCTTAGCGCGGGCCTTGTATTACTCCACCGATCTCGACCGCGAGATTCCCGCGGAACTCTACCTTGCCGTCGCGCAGGTCTTGGCGTATGTCTATCAAGTCAAAGCTGCCCGACAATATGGCGAGGACGTTCCACCGCCGCCTACCGACCTGAGAATTCCTGAAGAATATCTCCGATACACACAATAAAGAAGGCGCTCTTGCGGGACGCTGGAGCCGTTCGCTGACAGACAGACAGATGAATTCGGCCATGTTAATCGATCGAGCTAAGGTGCTCGCCCGCTCGGGCTTGGGCGCCCCGCTCATCGTTCTTTTAATGCTGATGATGGTGGTACTGCCTCTGCCGCCATTCCTACTCGATCTGTTGTTCACCTTTAACATCGCGCTTTCGCTGATCATTCTGCTGGTCGTCATTTACACCCGACGGCCACTGGATTTCGCCGTTTTTCCAACGGTCCTGCTGGTCGCCACGCTGCTGCGTCTTGGGCTTAATGTCGCCTCTACCCGCGTTGTGTTATTGCAAGGTCATCAGGGCAGCGATGCCGCCGGCAAGGTGATAGAGGCGTTCGGCGAGTTCGTCATCGGCGGAAATTATACAGTCGGCATCGTCGTGTTCGTCATTCTGGTTATCATCAACTTCGTTGTGGTGACCAAAGGCGCGGGGCGCGTCTCGGAAGTCAGCGCCCGGTTTACCTTGGACGCCATGCCGGGCAAGCAGATGGCGATTGACGCCGACCTGAATGCGGGACTGATCACTCAGGATGAAGCCCGAGCTCGTCGGCTGGAAGTGGCTCAGGAGGCGGATTTTTACGGGTCCATGGACGGTTCCAGTAAATTCGTGCGGGGCGATGCCGTGGCTGGAATTCTAATCCTCTTCATCAATATCATCGGCGGGCTGATCGTCGGCATCCTGCAGCATCAATTGAGTTTCGCCGAAGCCTTGCATAACTATACTTTGTTGACGATCGGTGACGGTTTGGTGGCGCAACTGCCTTCATTGTTGCTGTCCGTTGGATCGGCCATGATTGTTACTCGCGTCTCCAGCAGTACGCAGGACGTCGGTCAGCAGTTCAGTAATCAGTTTTTTAACGATCCAAGGCCGCTCGGGTTGAGCGCCGGTGTAGTGGGTCTTCTAGGATTGATTCCAGGCATGCCCAACGTGGCTTTTTTGCTGCTAGCGAGCGTCCTGGCTGGCACAAGCTATCGAATTTGGCGACGGCTAGCAGACGAGCTGCAGCGGACGGCCGGACAGGCGCCGCCGGTAATCGCGCCGCCAGAAATCAAAGAGCTCAGTTGGGACGATGTGATGCCGGTTGATCTGATCGGTCTTGAGGTCGGCTATCGTCTCATCCCGCTAGTCGATAAAAACCAGGGAGGCCAGCTGATGTCAAAAATCAAAGGCGTGCGCAGGAAGCTTTCGCAAGAGCTCGGCTTTTTGATTCCTTCAGTGCATATTCGAGACAATTTAGATCTAGCGCCGAACGCCTACCGAATTTCTCTTCTCGGTGTGACGGCGAGCGAAGCCGAAGTGTTGCCTGAGCGGCTGATGGCGATCAATCCCGGACAAGTGTTCGGCAGCCTGAAAGGACTTGCTGGCCAGGACCCAGCGTTTGGTTTGGAAGCGGTGTGGATTGAGCCGGAGCAAAAAGACCATGCGCAGACTTTGGGCTACACGGTCGTCGATTCGGGCGCCGTAATCGCCACCCACCTCAGCCACTTATTGCAATCTCATGCATATCGATTATTCGGTCATGAGGAAGCGCAACAGCTTCTCGCTAGCTTAAGTAAATCGGCGCCCAAGTTGGCGGAGGAATTAGTGCCTAAAACCCTGCCGCTCAGCGTGCTGGTCAAGGTCTTGCAAAACCTGCTACAGGAAAATGTCCCCATCCGCGACATTCGCACGATCGCCGAAACCTTGGCAGAGTACGGCGGTAAGAGTCAAGACCCCGGCGCTTTAACGGCTCTTATTCGCTCCCGGCTTGGAAGCCTTATTCTTCAGAAAATCAATGGCATGGAAAAGGAAGTCACGGTCATGACGCTAGACCCTGAGCTGGAACAGTTATTGCAAAAAATCCTGCAATCCGCAGGACAAGAAGGCGCGGGCATAGAGCCCGGACTGGCAGAGCAAATGCACAAATCGCTAGAAGAAAAGACGCAGAAATTTGAAATGGAAGGCCGCTCGCCCATCCTGCTGGTGTCATCCCCTGTACGACCTTGGCTGGCTCGCTTCGTCCGTCACACGATTTCCGGACTGAACGTACTGTCTTATAGCGAAATTCCTGAGGATCGGCAGGTCAAGGTTGTCGCGACGATAGGCCAGCCTGGTTGACCCTAGCCGAGATTTTGCGATGAAAATTAAACGGTATTTTGCGCCCGATATTAAGCAGGCCATCCGCATGGTGCGCGAGGAACATGGCTCCGGTGCGGTCATTCTGTCTAACCGTAAAATCGACGGAGGCGTCGAAATTGTTGCCGCGCGGGATTTCGATGAACAGCAGATACTCGCCAGGCTTCCGCGCGAAGTACTTGAGCGCAGCGCCGTCGATATCGATACCTCTCAGACCCGGTCCGCCACGCTACACGAGCCGTCCGAGTCCAGCCTCCGGCCATCTACTAAGGTGGTTCAGCCGCCTGTACGAACCGCCTGTCCTCCTAACGATATCCCACCAAGATCAGCCACGAAATCGACGGCGGAGAAGCAGTTCAGTACTGCATTCCTGCGGGCTGCCAGAGAAGCTAATGAGCCGGCTCATGACGGATCATCCCCAAGGGAAACTTCAATGTCGGCTGGCGATCATGACGGTGCCACCGCTCTGTCTGCGATGCACCGCGAATTACATCAGATGCGAACAATACTCGACGTGCATCTGGCTGAGACGGGATGGACCAGTTCGGCCATCAAGTCGCCAGGCCGCCTCGCTCTGCTGCGCAGGCTCAGCGAAATCGGTTTTTCTAGAAAGTTATGCCTACAAATCGCCAATCAATTAGGTCGTGAAGAAACGATCTCGGTTGCCTGGCAGACTGGTCAGGATTTGCTAACTCAGCAGTTGCGAATCGCGGACGATAATTTGCTCGATTTTGGGGGCGTCATCGCGCTGGTTGGGCCTACTGGCGTAGGCAAAACCACGACGATTGCCAAACTGGCCGCGCGCTTCCGGCTCAGGCATGGCCCTCGACAGATCGCTCTGGTAACGACTGATAATTACCGAATCGGCGCCTATGAGCAACTGATGACCTATGGGCGCATCCTTGACGTGCCGGTGCGGGTGGCAGCCAATGCCGAAGAGCTTGCGAACATAATCGCCGGTTTTTCTGACAAACGGCTCGTCCTGATTGACACCGCGGGAATGGGTCATCGCGACCTGCGTCTGGCGGAACAGTTTTGCCTTTTTCGTCAAAGCGATATTCCGGTCAAACCATACCTGGTGCTTTCCGCCGCAGCGCAGTTACAAAGCCTGAAGGAAGCCGCCAAAGGATTTGAAGGCTTTGCCCCGAGCAGCTGCATACTAACTAAATTAGACGAGGCGGCAAGCTTGGGAGCGGCAATTTCAGCACTTATCGAATGTCAGCTCCCGCTTGCCTTCCTATGCGACGGGCAGCAGGTACCCGAAGATCTGCACTTGGCAAGATCAGGCCTTCTGTTCAGTCGCTGCTTCGCACCTGGCAATCCTCAACTCGAGAACGATGAATCAAACGAACGGGAATTTACATATGAGGATTGGCTAATCAATGCAAGCGCTTAGGGGAGATCAGGCCGAAGGGGCTCGACGCATGATGCAGCCAAAACCGGTGCGCGTCCTGGCTATAGCGAGCGGAAAGGGCGGTGTTGGTAAAACCAACATTTCCGTCAATCTCGGTATAGCGTTTACCGAATTGGGACGTCAGGTTGCATTAATGGATGCGGATATGGGCTTGGCGAACATCGATGTATTGCTCGGGTTACAACCCATATTCAATTTGTCCCATATGCTGAGCGGAGAGCGTACCCTAGCCGAGATCATCGTGCGGGGTCCGGGGGGGCTGAGTATTGTGCCGGCGGCCTCGGGTATGCAGAGAATGTCCGAGCTGTCTGCTGCCGAACAGGCTGGGATAATCCGGGCGTTCGGCGAGATCGATCAGGAGTTCGACGTCTTTATCGTCGATACGGCTGCGGGCATTTCAAGTGGCGTCGTGAATTTCGCCCGTGCCTGTCAGAACGTCGCCATTATAGTGTGCGACGAGCCAACCTCGCTGACTGATGCTTATGCCTTCATCAAGCTCCTGAATCGAGACTACGGCGTTTATGGCTTTCAGATTATCGCCAACATGGTGGCGGATGCGCGGCAAGGTCAAGCGCTGTTCAACAAGCTGTGCAAGGTGGCCGATCGTTATCTGGAGGTAGCGCTGAACTATCTCGGCGCCATTCCGCAGGATGACGACTTGCGTAAAGCCGTGCAGAGGCAAGCGCCGGTCATTCTGGCCTATCCTCAGAGCAAATCTGCCCGGGCATTCAAGGAGATGGCTCGCAATATGGACGCTATGCCGATTGCTGCCCGCGTGGGCGGGCAGCTGGAGTTCTTCGTCGAACGCATGATCAGCTACAGTAATAGCCGAATTGCAGCCATCGCATGAAAGGCGCAGCAATGTACGCGTCGATGCAGGCGCTCGACATGGATTCATTGGTTAGACAACACACGCCTCTCGTAAAGCGTATTGCGTATCACTTGATCAGCCGTTTGCCGCCTAGTGTGCAGATCGATGATCTGATCCAATCTGGCATGCTTGGCCTCCTTGAGGCCGCCACGCAGTACGACAGGTCTCAGGGCGCGAGTTTCGAGACCTATGCCGGCATCAGAATCCGGGGAGCGATGCTGGATGAACTGCGGCATTCCGACTGGACACCGCGCTCGGTGCACAAGAAAGCGCGAGTGGCGGCTGAAGCCATACGGGAAATCGAAAACCGCACGGGCCGCGATGCACGCGACGTCGAAGTCGCAGAAGCCTTGCATCTAACGTTGAGCGAGTATCATGAGATTTTGCAGGACGCCCTCAGCTGCCGCATTTTTAGCATAGAAGAACTGAGTGAAGACGGTGATTCTGCACTCGAAGGGTGCGCTGATTCGGCTTCGATGCCAATGGAACGACTGACCAGAGCACGTTTTACCCAGGCGCTGGCCGATGCAATTTCGAGCTTGCCGGAGCGCGAAAGGCTAGTTGTTTCGCTCTATTATGAAGAAGAGCTCAATCTACGCGAAATTGGCCAAGTGATCGGCGTCAGCGAATCGCGCGTTTGCCAGATTCAAAGTCAGGCTATGTTGCGCCTACGCGCCCGCATGAGCGGCTGGGTTGATCGCGTTGATGGCGGAGCCACTGCTAGCCGCCATCGCTCTACGTTTCAGAGCTAGACCGCAAGTTGGGAAGCTCCCCTCAGCTCGACTCACGTGAAACCGTTGACCTCCCTATTAGCAGTATTTCGCTTTAAATAAAAATATTAAACGCTTGGTGTGAATTGATTTTATAGATTCCACGACGGCATCACTCATGGCCATGGATGCTCTGAGCTTTAATGGGACTCGGAGCATGACAATGATTGACCTCGACACCTTTTTGACGATG
>CADDZF010000071.1 GCA_902812445.1 Methylococcaceae bacterium
TCTTCCAAGGTCAAGCGCTCGGCGTCGGTCAACTGGATTCGGCAAGGCATGGGCAGCGGTCATGGCGGGGGATGGGGGCACAAGCTTACCGCACAGTGTTCAAATCGGTTTTGCGAACGCGCTTACATGTGAGGAACGAGTCTCACGTTATAGTTTCCATGCCTGTAGTACCGATTGTTATCGACGTCGGCTTGATTAAGGACAATACCGGCGAGCGGGATGTTAAAGTACTCTAAGCTTTTCAAGCCATTTTTTATGAACGGCACTGCGGTATCATTCGCCTTGACGACATAAATCACTGCAGAGACATGCTGAGCTAAAAGATAGGCGTCACTGACATCGAGCATCGGCGGGGAATCGATCAGCACAGTCTTGTACCGCTTTTTCAGATCAACCATTAATTCGGCAAACGCTTGGGAAGACAATATCTCTAGAGGGCTAGAGGATATATGGCCAGCCAGCATTACATCAAGCTGAAATCCTGAGATCGGATAAGTACATGCCTCTAACCCCGCAGCCCCGGCCAGTATGTCTGACAAGCCGGGTGAGCCAGGGGGGACGTCAATATATTTGTCCAGCGTGGGGTAGCGTAAATCCGCATCGATCAACAATACTCTTCCGATATCCGTCTGGGCACAGCAGTAGGCTAAATTCATGGCGGTGATTGACTTGCCTTCCCCGGGCACCGATGAACTTACCAACCAGGCATTATGCGATCTTCCTAGTCCAGATAACATCAAACCTGTACGAATTGTGCGTACTACTTCGGCGAAGCCGGATTGCGGTTGATCAATGGCAAACTTGGCTAAAGTTTTAACCTGCAGCCTTTCTGATTTACTCGCTTTAATCAGAGGCAGCATTCCCAAGACTGGAACATCTAATTTAGTTTCCACATCTTCGGGAGTTTTCACCGTTTGATCCAAATAATCCCGCAAGAAAGCCAACAAAACGCCCATGAACAACGCCCCCGCGAACGATACGCCGATGATCCGAGCCTTTTGAGGCTCTGTCGGTAAAATTGGATTGCTCGCATGGTCCACGAAGTGGATATTAGCCGCATTCAGATCGGCAGCTTCCGAAGTTTCCTGGAAGCGGTTGAAGAACATTTCATATAAGCGTATGTTCGATTCCACCTCTCGTTCCAATTCACGTACCCGGACTTGTTTAACGCCAATATCCTGTACCTGGCCCCTGTTGACTTCCAGGCTTCTCAGTGCCGCCAACTCATTAGCCCGCACTACTTCGGAACGGTTCTTGATTCCGCTGACGACGCTGGCGATCTGCTTTTTTAAGGAGGCACGAAGCGATTCGAGTTCTGAGCGGGCGGCTACCATACTAGGATGTTCTGGGCCATAGCGTTCCGCTAGCTCAGATAGCTTTCGGGAAACCTCCGCCTCCTTTTGTTTGAGATCTCGTACGCCCGCATCATCGAAGATTTCCGGTACTACTTCAACGCTGTTGTAGATCTTATCGTTCAGGGACCGCACTTTGTTGTACAAGCTTTCTGCCTCGACACGAGCCTTTTGGGCATCGCCCAAGTGCGTAGTGTTGCCCTCGATCTGTTTGCCAGTTAGCGTCAAGACGCCTTGAAGATCGATCAAGTTCTCCTTCTCGAGATAATCCTGTAAGCGTTTTTCCGATTCCGTATATTTATCCCTCAGCGTTTGCAGGTGATTCTCAAGCCATTGCGCGGCCATGCGCGTTATGTCTGTGCGTTCTTCCACGCTTCTGTTAATAAAGGCTTCGCCGAGGGAGTCAACGATTTGACGTGCCAACTGAGGATCACGCGAGTCGAAGCTGACATCGACCAACTGCGTTTTCATCCTCGGCGTAACGGTCAAGTTACTTAGAAAAGTCGCGATGAGTGCCTCATCCTGCTCTCCGTCGTTCGCAAATCCAGCATCCTTCTGCTTGGTTAAGGCACTTAACCAGTAGTCGACCAACGCATGTAGCCATGAGAGCGACTTGCGCCACAAGGGTGGATCTTCCAACCACTCGGCAAATTCAGGACGCTCGGACAATTTGAGTTTGTTGATCACGCGGCGCGCCAGATCTCGTGATTTCAGAGTTTCGATTTGGGTCTGGATATAATTTTCGGTGGAGCTGTTTACCCCAGATATTTCTTCGATGGAAAGCACCTTTGGTTGCTGCGCCTCGATAATCAAAGTTGCCGTAGAACGGTATACCGGATTCATGACGGAGACCACTAGCCCCGCTAGCACCGTAATAATAAAAGCCGGTCCAAGGATACTCCATTTGTGTTTTTGCACCACGTACCAATATCGACGCAAGTCGATTTGCTCATCATCGCCATCTCCCCGCAGCGTCAAGCGCTTGCTTGTCGATTCCAGATGCGGAAAACGTGCTAATCTTCCTGCAGATTCAATAGGATAATCCATTTAAAACTCGCCTCAACTAAAAAAAGCTCTCATCGACGGTGATAATATCTCCCGGCATGATAGCCGTATTCAGATCGACTTCAATGGGAGTATGAGTGGGATCCGTCTCACGGAGGACCGTGACACTTGAACGCGAAGCTCGCTCGGAAAATCCACCAGCTAGGGACACGGCCTTTTGCACCGTCAACCCAGGTTGATAGGGGTACGCGCCCGGTTTTGCCACCTCGCCGTTAACGAAGAATCCTCGATATTCCAGCACACTGATGCTGACTTTGGGATCAATTAAATAACGGTCTTTCAATCCGTCGGTCACGAGTGCCGCAACTTGGCCAATAGTGAGACCTGAAACCTTGATTTCACCCATAAAGGGGTAAATCACCGTGCCCGCATCACTAAGTTTTACATCCGAGTTCATTTCCTGCTCGCCGAACACTTGAATACGGATCGTATCGCCTGGACCAAGTTTATAACTGGAAACCTCATCGGCCAGCGATTCAAAGCAACTCAAAAAAAGCATCGATATGGCAACCAAGCAGGACGGAAACACCTTTAACATTTTAGTAATCTCTTGATTCAACTATTTAATACCAGTGTTGCCAGGGAGTTGGCGAAGCTCTACTCATTGTAGGATTACCCGCGACATAAAACATGATCACATTTTGCCCGAAGTCTAGAGCATTGAAAGTGGACTGCTGATTTAGATAGGTATAGTTGATTCCGATGCCAAGCCAGCGTCCCAGACTGTAATTAGCGCCTAATCGAAAACTTAGAATATCGTCGTGCCGCCCGGAGCCGCGATTGTCAACATTCTGATAAGCCGCTGCCACTTGAGTAGACACCCGACTATTCCAGTCGTGAACCCAACTGCTTCCATAGCTTTCTATTAAACGCGAAATACCAAATCCTAAAGTAGGTCCAATATCTCTGTTAATGCTAAAGCTGAAGCGGGAGTATGTTTTTGGCTCCCAGAGTACATTTACGTCCCAAGTGAAGCCACTCACACCTTGAAGCCTAGGCACGTCGAACACTTGTCGCAAGTAACCCAAGCGAATACTGCCTTCCGTTTTCGCTAGCGGCTTCCACGCCGCGCCCAGGAGATAGCGTTGTTTCGTATAATCGGGATTGGCAAATCCTCGCACATTGTTATTCTTATAGTCTACAAACACGTTCTCCATCTGTACCAGCGAGTAGGTATTTGGAAAAATCCGGTAGTAGAACCCCGGTATGACAGTAAGATCGGTGCGATCCCATGCTCGCGTTCGCTGTCGATTATTAGTGAACGTTAAATCGTTTACACCCACAACCATCTCGAGATTTCCCTTCGCCCTCTCACCCCCATACCGGTAACGCGTTTGGGCGAAAACCTGTTGGAACGTATCAGGCTGCTTGATCGACTGAACCCCCGCAACACCCTGACTAAAATTTGTACCGCGTTGATAGTGCCCATCCACGAAGCTCGCATCGAAATCCATGCGATGGCGCCTCGTGAATTCGACATGTGTTTGCCCACCAAGATATTGATCGACATAATCGTCCCGCGGGCTTGCATGATATTGCTGACTCTGAAAGGCGTAATTAAAGGCATAGCGATTGAGTTTACGGTCTAGGGCTAACTGAAAACCGGAACGGATCTGTGTGACCATTGAAGATTTTCGAGCAATATCGTTGAAAAAGATATTATCGTTATACGACTCGGCTACCTCTAGCATGGGCAGAACATCGAAGGGACCGAACCGTATTTCAATAGGCCTGTAGCTCTTCTCCATAGCATTTACGCCCGAATACGCACACGCAGCTACCAGTATCACGATTGAAAATCGCAGATCATGTTTTTTTTGACTCCCTTTCATGGCTACTGCTGGCGATGTCTATGTCATTTTGGAGAATCACTAGCCCTATCGTTACATCGATAATACATCCTTATCCCGCAACCTTTTCATAAACCGCAAGCGTCCGCGTCGCGATATCATTCCAGTTATAGCGCTTATCCACCCAAGAACGACGCGCTTCTCGCATCGCGTCAGAATTTGAGCGTCCGGCGAAATTACGGATTTGGTTAGCGAGCGCTTCTACATTGCCAAGCGGAAAGTAGTGTTCTAGAGATAACCCGACCTCTCGATTAGCTTGAATGTCGCTCGCTAAAACCGGAAGTCCATAGCTTAGCGCCTCCAGCAAGGCAATAGGCAGTCCTTCATGTGCAGACGGCAACACAAACAGACCCGCGTGCGCGTAAAGCTCTTGTAGGGTAATACCGGACTGAAACCCTGTGAATACCACGTTCGGAACATTGAGACCACTATTCAACAACCGCTTTGAATATGCGTCGGGGTGGTCAGAATCGCCAACAAAAACCAATTTCCAGCTGGGTAAAGCAGCAAGCCGAAAAGCCTCAATCAAATCGAAATGGCGCTTTTCCGGCACAAGCCTACTGACCAATAAAATATATTGACCAGGAGTCAGAGCAAATCTTTGCAGTGCGGCATCACTTCGAGGGATATCTACCAAATCGACGCCATTCGGAATACATACCGAATTGCAGCCATATTGCTTAGCCACCAAGTTTCGGATGACTTGGCTAACAACAATTCTCTCGTTCGCCAAGTGCATGCTTAAATACTCACCAACGCGCAAAACAGACTTTCCCAAGAATCCCCATTTTTGACGGTCGTAGTCAGGGCCATGATGAGTCATTACAACTTTTAAGCCGAAAAGCCTCGCCAAAGGTGTCATTAAGCCTGGCCCAATTGCATGAATATGTAACACGTCCGGCCGTTTAATGGCAGCATAGACGACCCCAACAAATGAATGCGCTATCGCCTCTAAGGTCCTGTTCTTCGGCGCCCAGAGCCAGCAAAATCTTACCCCCCCCCACTCATTCCCTATATTTGGTGGCCGGTATGGAGACCGTGCGAGAACCTTTACTTCGCAGCCCATCTTTATCAGCAATGGAAAGAGATGTTCGGCATGTTTTTCTACTCCGCCTTGAATATTCGGAAAGCCACGCAAGCCAAGCACCATTACCTTCATAGGGATAACTGTCGTTTTATTGATTCATAAAACTTCTTAGTGGGTAACGTTCCTCATGCGTTTGACGCCCCTTAACAAGGCGGCCTTTCTCCTTAACGTCGAGATAAGACGTTCTAGGCACTAATGGATTTGGCATTACTTTTTTGTAATCAATGTAATCATCAAAACGAATGCCTCTCCCTAATTCTACATTGAGTTTATTTTTGATAACCCATATTAAAGGGTTTAGCTTGGGGAGTTGAGGGGCGAGATTTGAGCGCATGGCCGTACGAGCAGTTGTCACCATCCAGCAGTTTTGCTTACAAATCGCGACCTTGTCAATTGATTTTTTAGCTAGCCCCCCGTTCATAATTTCATCCCAAGGTTGGCGTGAAAGATTACCTAGTGGTAAATCGGTTCTTACATTGCACGCCCAGACATCTGACCAAGGATCAATGAATGCAAAATCAGTACCTGCCGTACACTCAATCAAACGCTCGTGGCCCAAGATTTTTTCTATCAATCCTAAGTTAAGATAAGCACGGAACCAAGTTTTTACGTTATAGGTTTTGATCATTGCTGTGATGAGGGATTCAACCTGTTTCGCTACCTTTAAACGATCGTAAAAGTAGTTGTCATTCTTATAAAATTGCCATGCATTGTGTAGAGTGGAAGTTGCTAACTCAAAGCCCATCTTTTGTGTAAGCTCATATACTTCAAGCAGTTGCCCAGCATTTTCATCTTGTATCACAAAAGCAAAGCCTAAATCTGTGCCGCCCGCCTCTCTTAATTTCTGGAGCCCAGCCACTTTAATACTGTAACCATCTTTTTCTCCTCGAATTTGGTTGTTAGTCAGCTCGTTTCCTTCCAAGCTGAACCGAACCTTAATATTTGGATATTTTTTTATGATCGGAAGCAACCGCTCAGGATGTAGGCCATTGGAGCTGATTTCCGTAATTCTAGCTTTTGGGTAAACGACATCTATTATTTCTGCGAGGTCGGTCCGCAAAGTGGGTTCTCCACCGGAAACATTTAGATTATCGAAACCTGATGGAAGCTTAGCGAGCGTATCAAGGCTCACTTCTTCCTTCGGGTCGGTTGGATTTTTCCAGATATAACACATCTGGCATTTAGAATTACAACGATATGTCGAAATAATAGTAAGGTCCATAATATAATATTGCTTCTCGGTTTAGGTTTCGAAGATGATGCTGTTATAAACTGCGAGTAACTTATCGTTATGCTGCTGCAATGAAAATTCCCTCTCAACTCGTTGTCTTGCAGCCCGTGAAAAAGACTCTCTCAGTTCTCGATGTTTCATCAGAGTGGCAACGTGTTGGAGCAGTTCGTCTGCATTGCCTGGTTCAAATAAAAAGCCAGTTTCTCCATGAAAGACAAGTTCTGGTATGCCTCCGATACGGGAAGCGACGACGGGTTTCCCATATGCCATTGCTTCTAAGATAGACATAGGACAATTTTCATACCATTCCGAAGGCACGGCCACTACGGAAGCTTCTGAGATGATTTTTTGTAGTGCATCGCCAGATTTATACCCAATAAAATCAGCACCTGGATAGTTTAACTTTAGCTCTTCAAACAGCGGTCCGGTGCCACAAATTTTAAGCGGAAACCTGTTCGTTGCATTTTTATGCGCCTCCAATAATCTTCTAATGCCTTTTTCTTCTGAGAGGCGCCCAATATACAGCACGTACCCATGGTCAGTTTTTGAACGCGTAATCTGGTCAACATTGATACCATTATGTATGGTATGCACTCGCTCCTTTAGGAATCTATGGCCAGAGACGGAGTCAGCCATAAATTGGCTAGGTGCTATTACAACATCTATTTTCTCGTAATTGCCAAGAATTTTTTGTATAACTGCTTCTGCATAAAGGATGGCGCTCTTGCCAATTGAACCATCAGCGCATCGGTTTTTTATCACATTGAAGAAATCGCCATCAATACAGTCAGAACAAACCGATCCATGTTTAAGGCGCAGATAAGTAGGGCATATCGGCTTGTAATCGTGCAGAGTAAGAACAACAGGAATATTATGCTTTTTGGCAATACCGATGATCGATGGCGTTAATTGATGATAGATATTATGACAATGAAGAATATCGGGCGTAGATTGCACTATCAGTCTCTGAAGATTCGATACCGCCTCAGTAGAATGAATAATTCCAAGGCCATTAATAAGAGAAGTCAGGACGCTATGATGATTACTAGACCTGTATGATTTGTTTTCAACGAAAAATGAAGAATATTCGCTATCATCATTACGACTATCGGCCATCGAGAAGTCAACGACAGTAACACCCTGGGAAATTAAATATGCTCTTTCGTCGAAGAATACGGCCTCTGAACCACCATTACGGTGAAAATACTTATTGGCCAGCAATACTTTCATACAAATTAGCAAAATACTATAGCGGATACCTAATTATGCATACAATACTGCCGTGTTGACATCTAGCGCTTCTAGTCGACTCTTAATCTCTTCCTGGTAAATCGGATTCATCACGATGACTTGATCGGGATAGTAATCGATGAGAAATTCGGGCGGCACGATTTGCTGGCCCGTGCCTGCAATATATAAGCCCTGCTTATGGGGATTGATATCCACAATATACTCTACCACGTTCTCCGAATCTAGAGCATTGAGAAGCATCACGCCCTTTGCGCCAGCGCCCCAGAGAATAGTTCGCATGTTCTTCTCGCGGCTACTTTGCAACCGAGTGTGCCACTCTTCGAGCTTGTGCAAATAGCTTTCGCGGAAGGCCGCGACATTCTGTCCCAAACGCCGTAGCTCTTCATCTTTCCGGAGTATTTCCGGCAGATCGTCCAGATCCGGCGCATCGGGATCCGGTGTCGCCTCGATGGAGAGGAATTGCCCGTTGAATGTGATCTCCATGTCGGTTACGTGAAAGCCGCTGCGGATGAATGCTGAGCGCAAGGAGGCGGGACTGAAGTACGAGCAGTGTTCATAGATCAGGTCCCAGATGCCGAGATCCTGCAAGGTGTACAGGGCGTTGGGCACTTCGAAATATACGGCAGTCTGCGTCCTTGCGCCCAAGGCCTGCCGCACCGAGGCGAGGAATGAAGTAGGCTGTGGGATGTGTTCCAGCACGTGGCGGCAGACAACGAGGTCAACATCGCTTTCCAAATATTTCTCTTGAAAATAATCCTTGATGAAGGTAATTCGCTCAGAGGCATGGGCACGCCCCGCCTCGTAGCTCATATCAAACCCTAAGCCACGGTTGTTCCCTCGCTCACACAGCATGGCGAGAAATTCTCCCTTGCCACAGCCAATCTCAACGACGTTCTTGCCATAAAGCTGATATTTCTCGATCAATTGATCCGCCAGCCCCTCCGCGTAACCCTTGAAGCTGGGGGAGAAGTGCAGGGAGCAATCGTACGCAGCGGAATATTGCATGACACTGGGGTCGAAAACCGAGTTGAACAAATGCCCGCACTCCGGACAGAAGCTGAGTTCCATGTTGCCCCGGGGAGCATTGATGGCCTCATGGCGTGTCGGCCACTGGACACTGCAAAAGATCGGCATTCGGCTAAGGGCTATGACGGAGACGGCAGGACCTGCCCCACAGACTGTGCAGTTTTGCTTCGAACTACTGACATTTTCTAGCGCCACCGTTGCAACCATAGCGACCTCACAGCGTACACAAATCTGGCGCAAGTCCCAGCCTTTGCAGTTCCCGGCTTACCTCCTCACGATAGATCGCGTTCATTAGAATCACGACGTCCGGGCGGTATTCTGTCAGGAACTTGGGCCCTACGATCTTTTGCCCAGTCATGGGCATGTAGTGCCCTTGGCGATAGGGATTAATGTCCACGGCATACTCGATGGCATCCCCCACATCAAGGGTGGTGAGGAAGGAGACCCCTTTGGAACCGGACCCCCAAAGAACGACTTTTTGGCCCTTGGCATTGGCCTCCTGTACACGCTGCCGCCATGTTTCGCGCTTCTGCAGGAATTTGCCAGGAAATTCGTCCATATAGTGGGCCAGTTCCGACAGATCATCCTCCTTTGCCAAGGGGAGCGTCGGAGTGCCACGGGCAGGGCGGGCCTCAATGGTCAAATACTGTCCACCGTATTCGGTCTCGAGATCGACCACGTCGAAGCCCTGGCTGCGGAAGAGCCGAGCTAATGAGCCAGTAGTGAAATAGGAGCAATGCTCGTAATAAATGTCTTCGAACGCGCAGTCGCGGAGAATACGGATGGATTCAGGAATCTGGAAAAAGACGGTCGTGTCCCAGCGGTCTCCGACGGCGCGCCGTACGGTACCGATAAATTCAGCCGTGGGATGGATATGCTCCAGCGTCATCTTGCAGCACACGAAGTCAGCCGCATACTGGGCATATTTTTCGGAGTAAAAATCTGCAATGAAGTGCACGCGTTCCGCGGCTTCGCCAGTCACGCGCTCTTGGTGCACGCCCGGGTCGAAACCCACGCCGCGGTTGTTGCCCAGTTCAGCCAGCATCAGCAGAAACTCGCCCTTGCCACAGCCGATCTCGAGAATGTCCTTCTCACGCAGGTTATGGCGCTCGATCATGCGTTGTGCGAGATTGCGGTGGAACGTGTTGAATGTTCCTGAAAATCCCTGGGTTTCTTCGTAGCGCCCGGAATACTCCGTAAGTTTTGCGTCAAAGGCCATGTTCGAGATGAAGCCACATGCAGGGCAAAAGGCGAGTTCGATGCGTCCGCGCGGATAGCGAAAAGCTTCCTCGCGCGATTCCAGCAGAATGCAGCTGTTGGTAGGCACCGAGTCCTGTCGATGAAAAACCTGCATACCCTTCACCCCGCAACCGGGGCAGGTGTGTAACTCTGTCATAGTGGCAATTCTCTCTAGGCTAAAGGCAAGGTGTTCCAATACGGCGTTAGAGCACACGCGGTTGGGGTATCGGAATGATGAATTTGCCGCCACGGTGCCGATACTCTTCCTGCTGCGCGAGAATTTCTTCAGCAAAGTTCCAGGGCAGCATCAACGTGTAGTCTGGCATTTCATCCAGCAGCTTTTCCGGCGCCAATACGGGGATATGTTGTCCCGGCATAAAACGCCCTTGCTTGTGAACGTTACGGTCCACGACGAACTCTATCACATCGCGGCCGATCCCCATGTAATTGAGCAGAGTTGCGCCTTTGGCGGGTGCCCCGTAGCCCGCGATACGCTTGCCGTCGCCTTTGAGATGGCGCAAAAGGCTGACCAGTTTTTCCTTGCTGTCTTGCACTTTGTGCGAAAAGTCCCGGTAATACCGGAACGTATCCACGCCCTCGCGATGCTCAAGTTCAAGTAGTTCGCGTACCGACCTCCCCACGTTCTCCCGCCGCTCCACGAACAAGCGAAGCGATCCACCGTGAATGGAGAGACGCTTGATCTCGTTCAAGAATAAGCCATGCCGGCGGAACAGGTGATCGAGTGCGGTGACCGAGAAATAGCACAAATGTTCGTGATAAATGGTGTCGAACTCACCATGGTCGATGAGATCCTTGGCATAAGGCGCCTCGATTACTGCCACTCCGTCTTCCTTAAGCAGCGTGGCGATGCCCGCCACGAAACCGTTGGTATCCGGCACATGGGCGAGCACATTGTTGCCGTGGATAACGTCGGCCTGCTTGCCTTCGGCACGGAGCTTTTCGGACAGGTCCTTGGTGAAAAACGTATTGAGAGTCGGAATACCTGCTTTAACTGCTGCCTTTGCCGGCCCATCGGCCGGATCGATCCCGAGTACCGAAATGCCTCGTTCCACGTAGTTGCGCAAAAGATAGCCATCATTGCTGGCCAGCTCGACCACGAAGCTCTCGGGCTTCAGGTTACGCCGCGCAATCAAATCGAGCACGTTCTCGCGCGAATGGCGCAACAGTGCATCGGAAAACGAGGAGTAGTAGGGGTATTCATCGCAAAACAAAACTTCGGCCTGCACCGTCTCAAGAATCTGCATCAGCGTACAGTGCGGGCAGAAAGCCACTTGCAGTGGAAACTTAGGCTCCGGCTCTTCGAGTTGCTTGAGCGAGAGCAGGCGATCTGCCAGCGGCGTGATGCCTAAATCAAGAAATGCCTGTAAACCGGTGTTACCGCACGAGCGACACGGGATATGATCGATTGATGGGTTCATGAGAGTGCTTGTTTCCTTATCCGTTAATGCTCAGCGCCAGCGCAGGTTTGCGTCTAGCAAACCGTCGTTGATCAGCTTTTTTATGTGGGCGATACGCATGAATTTCGGCCCTTCAAATTCTTCCAGCTTCAGCCCGACTGCCTGGTAAGCCTGATAGAGCTGTTCCACACCGCGGCGCACTGTCCACTGTGGTTTAAAGCCGTGCAGCTCTCGCGCGATCTTGTTGCAGTCCACTCGGTAGCAGCGTCGGTCAGGCCCTGCATCCGACGCGAAATCCACTTTGCAGCCGGGCACGATGTCTTCGACGATTTCAGCCAGCTCACGAATTTGGTAGTTTTCCGTAGTGATCCCAACGTTAAATGCTTGGTTATGAACCGCATCGCGGGGGGCTTGCAGCGCAGCGATATAGGCGTGACAGATATCTTCAACGTGCACCAGGGGACGCCAAGGCGTTCCGTCGCTCTTGAGATAGACGCGCCCCGTGGTGAATGCCCAGGCAGTAAGATTGTTTACCACTAGATCGAAGCGTATGCGTGGGGACAGCCCGTAGGCGGTCGAAGCCCTTAGATAAACCGGGCTGAATCTGTCATCCGCGAGCTTGTGCAGGGCTTGTTCAACGCGTACTTTCGACTCCCCATAAGGCGTGACCGGATTGAATGGGGCCTGTTCGGTGAGGAATTGATCCCCCGAAGCGCCGTAGTTGCTGCATGACGAGGCGAACAGAAAACGCCGCACGCCGGCATCTCTCGCCAGCTGGGCGAGGCGCACGGACGCCTGAAAGTTAATCTCCCCAGTGAGGTTGGGATTGTAATCGCCCAACGGATCATTGGATAGCCCGGCCAAATGAATGATGGCATCGAATCCTTCTACGCACGAGGCCGGCGCATCACGCACATCCATGTTCAGGGTGGGCACTTCCCCCAGCGAACCCGTAAATGTACAACGCGAAAAATAATCGGTGTCCAGAGCAGCGACCTCATGCCCTCGTTTCAACAGCATGGGTATTAATACGGAACCGATATAGCCCTTTGCACCTGTTACCAATACACGCATTTGTCAGCTCCACAATTTCCAAGGCGGATTGCCCGAATCCCAAAGAGTCTGCAGGAGATGCTTCTCCCGCAAGGTATCCATACATTGCCAGAACGACGAGTGCCGGTATGCCATTAGCTGGCCGTCCCGCGCGAGGTTCGTCAATGGATCGTGCTCGAACATGACATGATCGCCGTCGATATAATCGAAGACCTCGGGCTCCAGCACAAAAAACGCCCCATTGATCCAGCCTTCGGCGGTCTGCGGCTTTTCCGTAAAGCTGATGATCTGGTCGCCCTCGAACGCCAGATGGCCATAGCGAGCCGGCGGGCGCACTGCCGTAAGCGTGGCCAACTTACCGTGGCGGTGGTGAAACGCCAGCAACTCGCCGATGTCCACATCCGCTACCCCGTCACCCCACGTGAGCATGAATGTCTCTTGGCCGATCCACGATTGCAGGCGTTTGATGCGCCCGCCGGTCAGCGTCTGCAGACCCGTATCCACCAAGTCTACGATCCATTCGGATCGTTCCTTTTCGTGCAGCTTGAATTCGCCGGTTTTGGTGTTGACCGTTATGTCATCTTCCAGGGCGCTATAGTCCTTCATCCAGCGCTTGATATACTCGCCTCTATAGCCAAGTGCGATGATGAATTCATTGAAGCCGAAATGGGCATAGTGTTTCATGATATGCCACAGAATTGGACGCCCCCCGATTTCCACCATTGGCTTGGGTTTGATTTCCGTTTCCTCGGCCAAACGGGTACCCAGACCGCCGGCTAAAATCGCTACCTTCATGGATTTCCTCATGTACGTGGAGTAAAAATTTAGTAGTTCTGGATTTCTGATGTGCCAATCGGTCCTTGGTGCGGCTTATCAGCTGTGCAGTCGTGACGGAGCGGCCTTGCCCCTGTTGAGCCGTTCCCTTCGAGATCGGGATTACCTTGCTTCCGAATTCAAGCTAATAGATTCAGGACTTAGATCTATTTTAATATTCGGTGAAACTCAGTATGCCTGCTCACCAAACATACCTTTCACGGCGGTCAGTACTATGATTTTGAAGTCCAACATCAACGACCATTGCCGGATATATTCGAGATCATAATGAATCCGCCTCTCCATCATCTGCTCGGTTTGGATCTCGCCCCGGCATCCATTGATTTGCGCCAGACCCGTTATACCGGGTTTCACTTTGTGTCTAAGCATATAGCCTTGCACGCGTTTACGATAAAGTTCGTTGTGGGCCACCGCGTGCGGGCGCGGTCCGACGATTGACATACTGCCTTGCAGAACATTAAGGAATTGTGGCAGCTCATCCAACGAATTGCTCCTGAGAAACCTTCCAAACCGGGTCACTCTGGGATCATTGCGAGTCGCCTGCTTCAGCTGCCCGCCGTCTTCACAGACATGCATGGTACGGAATTTCCATACTCCTATTACTTGTCCATGTACGCCATAGCGTCTCTGTTTGAAGAATACCGGACCGGGCGAAGTAAGTTTGATTCCCATTGCTATCAATGCCATCGGGATCGCACATATCAGTAATATGAGGATACTAAGGAGGATATCCTCCAACCTCTTGCAGAGACCGTCAAGTTGATGAAAAGGGGTTTCATAAATGCTGACCGTCGGTATTCCCTGCATCGTCGTCCAGCGCGAGTAAACCAGATTAAAGACAAATAGATCCGGAACAAAATATACGGATACCGTGGTATCTGCTAATCGATCGATGAGCATTTCAACGCGCTTTTCGGCACACAGAGGCAAGGTGATGTATAGAATATTTATTTTTCCGTCCTTGGCGTCTCTGTATAGGGCATCGTAACCTCCGCTGATTTTGGTTTCACGGTCACTTAGTCGTCGGTTTTCCCGGTCAGAGCGATCATCGTAGAACCAAAAGCCCCGATAACCGAGCCACGGCATATTTGCTAGTGCCTTAACAAGCCGTAATCCAAGCTCATTGCTGCCTAAAATCGCTACATTACGCGTGTTCTGCCCCGTGTTTATCACGTATCTCATGAGTAGGCGCAAACATAGATGCGATAGGATGATGTTGGACGCAACGGCTACTATCCAAATACCAATCACCAATCGAGATAGATCTCCAGAGGTTTTGGTTAGAAGTGTAACGATGATCAAAGTACAGGCAGCGCTAAGCCAAGCCGTACTGATTCTCGCCGCTTCCTTGTACATCGACGAGCCGCGCCAATCATGATAAATCTCGTAAACCTCTGCGAAAAAGTTATACAAAAGCAGTGCTGCTAGCGCAAACCAGCTATAGCGGTCGTGCCAGCTAATGCCTACAAGCTCTGCAATAATCCACAGGTTCGCGCATATGTAAACTCCATCGAGCAGGCGTTCGACAGCCGGCAACTTAGAATGATATGGCCTGATAAGCCCCTTTGAGCGGGCTCTTTCAGCGGGTTTCTTGTATACATACTCCATCGTCTTTGCACCGTAGCTTACTGGCGAACTGTTGTCCTACGCTTGTCTTGCCGGCTTAAGTGACCGTACACACTCTAGCCATTGCACAAAAAGGCCTTAGATCTAGGCTATGCCAAGCGCAGCATATCGCGTTTTAAGGTAACCCGATTTTGCTGCCCCAGCATATTAAGCAGGATGATTACCCGCTCCTGGCCGGTCTCAGCCAAAAAGATCGCCGGTATCCCAGCAAAGGGCCCACTGTCCACTAGAACCGCATCCCCTTTCTTGAATAGAGGCGCCGCAGCTCGGTACACGCCGGAAGTCTCATCCATGGCTCCCTTGATCGATGCGATAACCTGCTCTGGCACGGCGGCCGGCACACTGTTAAAGCGAA
>CADDZF010000072.1 GCA_902812445.1 Methylococcaceae bacterium
ATTCGGCGCTGTGGATTGCCGGGGACTATTAGCCTCGCTTACTCACTTCCCTCGCTGATAGCGTCGGTAAGAGTCGGGGAGTAGGCAGATACGCCGTCTCCTGCGCATCTGCCGTTCCACCAACTACTCCGAGGGGCTTACTACTCTTCAGGCTGGGTAAGGCGCTTGGGCACAGTAGTCGACAGTCTTCGGACACGTCAGGATCTCCCTGATTGGCGTTATCCGGTTATGAACCGGAATATGAATCCGAATTAGAATCCGAATTAGAATCCGAATTGCACTCGCCCATCGCAAACGACTGGTGAGGGTATTCGCTCATTGAGCAGGAGCCTATCGCCACCGTATTACTCCATTGCCAACCATTTTATTTACACACGTAGGTCGATTCATACAAGTACCCCCCTGCATGGTTCTCTGTTGGTTCTAAGCCCGGTTCATGCGGGTCGCCGCACCATCGCGCTCCGACCGCGCTGTCGCCTACTTGTGCTGCCGAAACCGTCCATGATGCTAGCAGTATACTGGTGGAAATCAGCGGAAGAATCCTAGACCAAATTCGATGTAATGTCATACTGAGTGTCCTTTGTACTTTGTTCACATTTATCCTTACTGGATAGAACGCTATGGCAACTGGACGCTCGGCCTCGCTGAGGCTCAGCCGATATTCCGAATCCTTCCATGCGCGAATGATATTGATAGGTGACATGGTATTTCTCCTAAATAGGTTATCTAGTCGATTACAGCGCTTAGTCATGACGGTTTCATTTACCGTCGATGCCATTCAACCATCCCTTTCACTCATTTCCCTATGAAGTACTTCACAGTCCAGATACTTTTTCTTGGGATTTAGATGGATGATTTCCATATCATTGCTTACAGAATAAGGCTTTCTCTAAGCGTGGCTCCAGGATGCAGCAAGGAATAAGGTGGGACCTATGAAGTACTTCACACCCCAGGTTTTTTCCGCCTAATTGGTGGGGTACATAGATAGCTGCGGTGATAGTGAGGATCAGCGCGTTTTGTATGCCGAGTAAAGGATGCAGCAGCTTGAGGGAGAGAATGGCTTTATGTATTCAGAAGATAAGCGAAAACATCCTTATTACGCCGCCATTGCGACGCTAGTTTCTTGGTCGAGATAAGCTTGCTGAACTGCTTATTTCTATGAAGTATTTCACACTGGATTCTCCCAGGATGTGTTTCCCTCCCTCGGGCAGCGCCAGTTTTTTCCCAATTGAAGAGGACAAAACTTTCATCGAAAGGCTGCGCGAACAAACATCGTCGGTGTTGCAGGAAAAGCTAAAAACGCAGCGCGGTGAGTGGAATTCGGTTCTACCTGATGAACACGTATCGCGTGCCGTAATTCAAGGACTTCGCCAGCGCGGTGTCGATGTTTTAAGTGTTCCTGAAGCAGGCATGCTTGGAACCTCGGACGAAGAACACTTGCTATATGCTTTGCAAGCAGGCCGCGTGCTGTTCACGCAATCCCCACCCAAACCGCCAACGCCCGGTTTACCCGGAGCATGGTTTCATCATCCATCCGGCCGAACGGATCGCCGATCTTCTCGCGCCGGGTGGTCGTGAGCTTGTCCACCATGATCTGCGAGACCTTGCGCAATCCGTTGGCCTCGGACGGTTCGACGGTGAGGCGAAAGAGCGGCGCATCGATAATCGTTCCGGTGATGGGCAATACGGTGACGGTCGCGTGGGTTTCGTTGAACAAGTCCGATTGGATGATCAAGGCGGGACGCGGCTTGCCGAAATCACCCGGCAAGGCAATGGCCACCACATCGCCCCGTCTCACGGGGTCCACTCTTCGCTGTCCTGGACGGCTTCGATCACATCCATGATCTCTCTTTCACTCGGGTGCTGAGCGGCGATCAGCGACTGCCGCTTGCACTCTTCGGCGAATTTCGGTGACCGGGTGTCAGGCACCCAAAGCTGAATCGGACGAAATCCCAGGGCGCGCATCTTTTCGCGGTAACGGCGGACGGTTTCGGATTTGCCGTGTTGAGTCGTCATCGCAACCTCCTGACAGATAACATGATATATAACATGTTGCCTACTGATAGCGGATGGGGTCAAGTGAACGGCCACGCAGCTAATCAACGCTCGGAAGCTCTCTGGCTTAGCGGAAAATCCTTGCCGGGCCGAAGAACGGGAGCAAGCGTAGCCTGGGTGAAGCATAACGGAATCTGGGATAATCCTCTCTTGGAGTTCCCAGATTTCACTCCGTTTCATTCGAGCTACTTCCTGCCGTTGATTACAGAATGCAGCTCAGTTCCTCCCGGCAAAGGCGAGGTGGCGTGAGTTCGATTTCAGTCGAATCAGTCCTTCCCAAACTGAACGAACTGCTGGAGAATGTCATCGCGGCGTCAGTGTTCGCTGGCCCGCGACCGTTCACGTTTAGCAATAAGGCGCTTACCCCCGGATCTTCTCTTGCACTCAAACGGTTCGCTCATCATGGATTCGGTTGAATGCTTGCTCGCGAATACCCCTCTTTTTAACAGTCTGCCGGCTGAGGAATGGTCACGCCTGGCGCGGGCGATGACGGTGATCGAACTGCCGGCCGGAACGGTTTTGTTTCGTGAAGGCGATCCCAGCGATCATTTCTATATCGTCCTCGCAGGCGACGTGGAGATCGTCAAGGCGTTCGGTACGCCGGAAGAATTGGTTCTGGGCGTCCGCGACGCGGGGGACTTCATCGGCGAGATGGGACTTCTTAACCAGGATAGGCTGCGCACCGCCACCGTCCGGACTCGCAAGGGCACGCGCTGTCTGCAAATCCCTTCGGGCGAATTCAATGCCCTGCTCTCGCGCTTCCCGGCCATGGTTTGCCAGATGGCGAGCGTACTCAGCGCCCGCACAACGCTGGCGGAGAACGACACCATTCGCGCGCTGCGCGAAAAGAACCTTGAGCTCAGGCAGGCTTACGAAGAACTGCGGGCGGCCCAAGCGCAACTGGTGGAGAAAGAGAAGCTGGAGCATGAGCTGCAATTGGCGCGCGAGATCCAGCGGGGCCTCCTGCCAGCGCATCTGCCGTACTGGGCGGGCTACGACTTCGGGGCGTTGATGGTGCCGGCGCGGGCGGTGGGCGGCGACTTCTTCAGCGTGTTCGCGGTGGACGAAGAGCGCATGGCGCTCGTGGTCGGAGACGTGATGGGCAAAGGTGTGCCGGCGGCGCTCTTCATGGCGCAGACTCACGCGCTGTTACGGGCGATCGCCTGCGCGGATCTGTCGCCGGGCGAGACCTTGCGGCAAGTGAATCGCTTGTTGCTCAAGATGAACGGCAAGGAGCTATTCGTCACCCTGGTCTACGGCATTTTGCAGAATCGGACGGGCGTCTTCGAATATGCCCGAGCCGGGCACGAACTCCCGTTGCTGAGGAGCCAAGCGGGTCAAATCCGCTTTGCGCCGGCCGGTGAGGGCATGCCCTTAGGGATCCTGGATGACCTGGTGCTCGATGAGAACCATCTGATTCTCTCACCGGGTGAGTCGCTGCTGCTCTATTCCGACGGGGTGACGGATGGGAGCGATGGCGCGGGCCATTACTTTGGCCCGGAAGGTCTGATGGGTGCCATGCGCAACGCATCGAACCAGAGCGCCCAGCTCATCTGTCAGTCGGTATTGCAGGCGGCAACGGATTTCCAGGGGAGTGAACCGCAGTTCGACGACATTACCATGCTGGCCGTGCGCCGTGAGTAAATGGCTTTTACGTATTGTGAACATTCAGCGTAATGCCAGCGTTTCATTTTCGGCCGTTCAGTCGCCGCCGAAGATCGCTTGGTAACGTAGAAGCCGTTTCAATAAGGCTGTAAGCCGAAGCGCGCTGCCGCTTCATCCAGCCTCGATCGATCTTCCGTAAACCCCATCTCTCCAAAAGACTCCTCACGCCAGTTGAGCTGGAATACATCGCCTAGAGCCGGACCGAAGCGTTTGCGGTTCGTGTTCGGCAAATTATGGAGGCGGACGATCCGGTAAGCCCTTGACGCGTCTAGTGGAAGGTGCTAAACGGGAGTTTCCGTTAATGCCATTAACAAAGCGTATGAAAAGCGTATGAGCGGAGTATCTCAGCAGTTTGGAGGCGACGCTTTTCCTGCGGTATCGGGTTATGCCTTCAGCTAGAGCCAAGGAGTAACCGGAAAGTCGAATTTTCAAATAGGAGGACAATATAAATACTTGAGGATGGAATATCAATATCTGGATGATAACTAGTTTCAAGAAACGCTGAGGAGAAGAAAATGCAAGCTTTAAAAATAATATGTGCACTTATAACGGGTGTAGCCCTAGGTATTTCATCGGCATGGGCGCAGGATGAGAATTCGTTGGATGCTTCGGCTGAATTAAGCAGTTTTAAAGTGATTCCCCCGCTGCTTAGTTCTGCTACAGGTACGATAGAACTAACATTTGTGGGATCGGCATCCCCGACTGAAGGAACACCAATAACTGAGGAAGTCGTCGCCCAGGCTCTCCAGGAGGGTAATGCTCGCGCCAGAATTACCTGGCCAAGAAATCAACTGCGAGGTATTGACAACATCAGATTGTATTTTGGCCAGTATTTTGCCAATGGGCGACCTGTCGCTACGCTGTGCGATGATACTATTCCTTCCATGGAATGCGACTGCACATCGGTGGAAGAAAATGGAGTCGAAGATAATTTCTGCATTTCCGTGGATAAAGAATTTAAATTCAGTGATATTCAATTTCAACCGGCACAAACGTTCAGTGCGGGTAACGAGCTGATAGATGAGGATCGCCGATTATATGTCGATGAAATGGGGTTTAATGTATTAAATGATTTAATAAAGCGAGGTTTGATCTATGTCGTAGTCAATTCGGAGTATACAGCCAAACTAAACCCTGCAACGGGTCACATCGATTATACGGCTCCTGAAGCTAGCATTATCGACGGCGATCTCCGTGGTACGCTCCGCCTGGCTTCTCAAACTGAAGTGCTCAGACGTTTGCACGAACTTTCCAATTTTCTTGGTTTATAGAGTAATAGAGTAAGCCGTCGCGTTAGCCGCCGGCTCTGGGCGATCGAAAGGCGAGTCAAGGGTAGCTGCCATGTCGCTTCACATTAAGGCGATACTGCTTTGGGTAGGCAGCATGCAGCTACTCCCTTGCCATGCCGAAATCGTGACCGATGGGAGTTTGGGGCCGAAGACGTCACTCGCGGGGCCAGACTATGAGATCCGCTCGAATCTGGGCCAGCACGTGGGCAGCAACCTGTTCCACAGCTTCGGCGTGTTCAGCATCAATACCGGGGAAAGCGCGACCTTTACCGGCGACGGCGGCCTGGGCCGCATCGACAATATCCTTGGGCGAATCACGGGAGGCACGCTGTCCAACATCGACGGACGGCTGGCCTCCACCATCCCGGGAGCTAACCTGTTCCTGCTGAACCCCGCCGGGATCGTCTTTGGTCCGAACGCAAGCCTGGACTTACCGGGCTCGTTTCATGCCAGCACGGCGGATTTCATTCGCCTGGCGGATGGAATCCATTTCAACGCGCTGCCCTCGGCCGAGGATGCCTTGCTGACCACGGCGCCACCCGAGGCCTTCGGATTCTTGCGGGATCATCCGGCGCCCATCGAAGTCAACGAGAGCTTTCTTGAGGTGCCAGGCGGCAAGACCTTGTCGCTGATGGCGGGCGATATTAGCGTCAGGAATGGATCGGTTTACGCCCCAGGCGGCCAAATCAACCTGATCAGCACTGCCTCTCCCGGCGAAGTGGCGCCGGCATTTTCGGGCCCGAAGCTCGAAGCCGGTGTAACATCTGCGCGGTTAGGCAAAATCGCTATCTCCCGGGATGCTGCCCAGGGTGAGATTAGTGATGTCGATGCGAGCGGCGCAGGGGGTGGCGCGGTAGTGATCCGTGGCGGGTGGTTCGTTCTGGAAAATGCGGCTGTGGTGGCCCGAACATCCGGCGACAAGCGGGGCGTCGGGGTTGATATTCGTGTCGGCAATCTGGATATGCAGCAATCGGCGTTAATCAGTACAACCACGACAGGCGCGGGCGGCGGCGGCGATATAGCCATTGAAGCCAATAGCCTGCGCTTGGCAACCGGTGCCGAGATCTTTGCCCAGACAGGTACTGATGAGATTCTAACGAACACTGGCAATGCGGGCCATATTAACGTTCATGCCGGACAGATTAACCTTGAAACAGGCGGCATCCTCAGTACAACTTCCTTCAGTCAAGGCGGGAGTGGCGATATGAATATCGATGCTGACAGCATTATGCTGAATGAATTTACCGGGTTTCTATCATTGACAAGCGGCCCTGGCAGAGGCGGCGATATTTCCGTTCATGCCAACCGACTATCTATATCGGGACCGTCTCTTATCACGTCTCAAACCAACGGCACTGGCAATGCCGGAGACATAAACGTGACAAGCAAACGCCTGGAAATACGCGCTGGCGCGAATATCAATTCACTTACTGCCGGTGAAGGCCGGGGCGGCAATATGTCCGTGACGGCTGACAATATCCTCCTGGTCGGCGATCCTTCGGTTATCTTCACAGGACTGTCGAGTGAAACCCAAAACAATGGGAATGCGGGTAATATGACGGTTACCGCCAAGACGATTGAAATTCGGGATAATGCGCGAATTGAAGCCAGCGCAATCGATCCAGATCCAACCGGTGCCAACCATTTTTCCGGCAAAGGTGGCAATCTCACGGTGACAGCCAACGATATTTTCATTAGCGGTGAGGGAGCAGGCATCGTTGCGAAAAGCACGAACGACAACCCTGCTGCAACCTCGGGCCATATTCGCGTCATCGCGAATGATGACCTCCGTCTCGAGAACCAAGGGAGCATCACTGCTGAAACCGTACGGGCGGATGCCGGCGATGTTGCCATTCAAGTGAATAAATTGCTGCGGTTGCGTGGTAACAGCAGCATCACCACTTCCGTGGCCGGAGGCGAGGGGAGCGGGGGCAATATCGCCATAGATTCGGAGCTTGTAGTGCTGGAAGACAAAAGCAAGTTCGTTGCACAAGCTTTACAGGGGAGCGGTGGCGACATCACTTTTAATATCACCGGTGGAGGGGCATTATTTGAATCTCCGGAAAGCAAAATTAGTGCTTCATCGCAATTCGGGCCGAGCGGCACGGTGGTGATCAACGCGCCCGAAACCAATATCATCGGCGGCATTTCGGTCCTACCCTCCGCCTTCTTCGATGCCTCGGCGCTGCTCAGCGAACGCTGCACGGCGCGCATCGCCGGGCGCTTGAGCAGCTTTGTGGTGACGGGTCGAGGCGGCCTGCCGATGGCGCCGGGCGACTGGTGGCCCAGCTCGTATCTGGATACCCAGGCGATCCAGCCTTCTTTCGAAAGCCAGGGATATGATGCCGACCGCGCCGCCCAAAGTCTGCCATCAATCGATGGCGCTTCCGAGGATCGGTCCGCCTCTTGGCAGCCGGGATGTGGCTAAGGAGGCCGTTGCATCGTGGCTCGGCGAATGTCTGGAAGAAACCATCGCTCCAACCTGCCTGGCTGTTGCTGGGGACGCTCTGCGCAGCGATCCATTTAAGCAACCAGCCTGTCCAGGCCCAAACGCCTCCGCCTTCGGGCGGCGCCGGCCTGGAGCAGATTCAACGGCCCCGCATCGAAAGGCCGCCGTTGCCGGAATATCGACCGCCCGAAGAGGCGCCAGAACGGGTTCTCCCCCCGCCACCGCCTCCGAAGGAAGAGAGATTGACCGCTCAACCGAAGGTGTGGGTCCGTGAATTCAGGATCACCGGCAACACCGCTTTGACCGAACGGGAACTCTCCCAGGTCGTCGCACCTTATGAAAATCGGACGATCACCTCCGAAGAATTGCAGGAGGTGCGGCAAAAACTGACCCTGCATTATGTGAATAAAGGGTATATCAACTCAGGCGTGGTGATTCCCGATCAAGAGGTCAAGGAGGGCGTGATTCGCCTCGAGGTCATCGAGGGCAGGCTGGTCGACATCAAGGTGAGCGGGAATACCTGGCTGCGTTCCGGTTATGTCAGAAAACGCCTGGCGTTGGGTGCGGAACCTCCGCTCAATATCTACCGGTTACAGGAACGCTTGCTGATCCTCCGGCAAAATCCCTTGATCGAACGCATCAACGCCGAGCTCGCCCCCGGAGTGTCTCCTGGAGAGGGAATTTTAAGCGTCAAGGTCGCGGAGGAGCGGCCTTATTTTCTGGGCGTGGCCGTCAATAACTACCGCCCTCCCAGCATCGGCGGCGAACAGTTCGAGGTCACGGCCAGCCACAACGATCTGACCGGCTGGGGGGACGCGCTGTGGGTGAGATACGGCCTTACCGAGGGGCTGGATAACGTCACCGCCGCCTACACCATTCCCCTCAATGCCCATGACACCACCCTGAATCTTCGTTTCGACCGGAGTGATGCGCTCGTCATCGAAGATCCCTTTAACGAGCTGGACATCACCAGCAAACTGGAAACGTATGGCGTTTCCCTAAGACACCCTTTCTACCTGACTCCCTATCAAACATTTGCGATCGCTCTGACCCTGGATCGGCGTCACAGCAAGACCTTCCTGCTGGGACAGCCGTTTTCCTTCACGCCGGGTGTCAGGAATGGCGAGAGCGACGTCACCGTTTTGCGCTTTTCCCAGGAGTGGCTGGCGCGCAGTCTCAGCCAAGTGATCGCCGTTCGTTCCAGCTTCAGCGTCGGGATTGATGCGCTGGGCGCAACGGTCAACGACATTGGTCCGGACGGACGATTTTTCTCCTGGCTGGGCCAGCTGCAGTGGGCCCGACGTCTGCCCTATCGGGATAGCGAGGTACTCTTCCGCAGCGATCTACAACTGGCCAGCGAACCCCTGTTGCCGCTGGAAAAATTCCCCGTCGGCGGAGCCAACAGTGTGCGCGGCTACCGTGAAAACCAATTGGTCAGGGACAATGGCTGGGTGAGCTCGCTGGAACTCCGCGTCCCGATAGTCCGCTTGCCCATTCCCGGATTAACCCGGCGACCCGAGGAAGGGATGATATTATTGGCGCCGTTTGTGGATTTCGGCTGGTCCTGGAATACCGATAGCCCCACGCCCGAACCCGAGATTCTGTACAGCGTGGGGATCGGCGTCCGCTGGGATCCGACCCGCACTATTCACGGGCAACTTTACTGGGGAAAGGCCTTGAAAGACATCGATAATCCCGGAAAGGACCTGCAGGATGACGGGATCCACTTCCTGGTGAGCTGGCAGTTATTGTAACGTGAGTTCTGGTTAAGGAAGCGGAAACCTCAAGGGGCAAAAAAGGGAGTTCAGCTCGAATGGTGATGAACTGGCGCCACTCGTTGTCAAGAGGGTGGATATGCGGCTGTGCCGATCATCGGGGACGTTCAGCAATCCTTGGCGGTCATCGATGGCTTGGCCAAAATCATCGAGAATCATGAGATCACTTTATGCAGGCGGCTCTTCCAGGATGAAGTCACCGCCTGGCATCGCCGTGCTCCGATCGTAGGAGTGGTGGAAGGAGCGGGCGGGCACAAGGACGCGACCCACCTATCTCGTCAACCGCTACCGCGGCCAGCGTCCTGGAGCCTTCCAGCGTTGTGGCACAGCGGTTTTTGTGGTGTAATGCGTTAGCGATTCGTCCTTGCAAAATTCATCAATTCCTTACTATCTCGTCTCGGCCTTCCCTGCGCTATAGGATGGCAAGAGGAGGGATAGTTTGGCTGTAATTTGTCTGATCAGCGGGCTCGACCATATGCTATTTAAAACCAAAAAAGGCTTGGATCTGCCTATCGCGGGAGAACCCGAGCAAGTCATTTATGATGATGCAAACACCGTTGCATCGGTTGCTCTGATCGGGGCGGACTATATCGGCATAAAGCCCACCATGGAAGTGTCGGAAGGGGACCGCGTCAAGCTGGGGGATGTGCTGTTTTCGGACAAGCAGAATCCTCAGGTCCTTTTCACCTCGCCCGGTTGCGGTATCGTCAAGTCCGTGAATCGTGGCCAGAAGCGCGTGTTGCAGTCGGTCGTCATCGAACTGGAAGGCGATGATGCGCGCACATTCCAGCCGTATCGAGAAGCTGAGCTGGCGGACCTTAATACGGAGCAAGTTAAGGAAAGGCTCCTGGCATCAGGATTGTGGACCTTTTTGCGCACCCGTCCCTATAGCAAGATTCCCCATCCGGACCGCGAGCCGCACTCGATCTTTGTAACGGCGATGGATACCAACCCGCTGGCCGCGCAGCCCGAGGTGATTATTCAGGAGCGCCTGCACGACTTCAAGAACGGCTTGACCGTGATCTCCCAGCTGACGCGCGGCGATGTTTACGTCTGCAAGTCGCCGGCACAGGGTTTCCCCGCAGGGGATTCAAGCAGAATCGTGATGGCGAATTTCGCTGGCCCGCATCCTGCCGGACTGGTCGGCACGCATATCCATTTTCTCGATCCGGTAGGCGTCGGCAAAACGGTCTGGCATCTCGATTACCAGGCAGTCATTGCGATTGGCACCTTGTTTACCACCGGCAGGATCGATGTGGAACGGGTCGTGTCCCTGGCTGGTCCTTTGGTTTCGAAACCACGCCTGATCCGTACACGATTGGGTGCAAACCTTCATGACCTAGTCAACAACCAACTTGCCGTCGATGCTGACGCGCGGGTGGTCTCGGGATCGGTATTGTACGGTCGTAAAGCATCGGGCTGGGCCGACTATCTCGGCCATTATCACAATCAGGTGACTGTGGTAAAAGAAGGGCGAGAGAGAGAGTTCATGGGCTGGGTGATTCCGAGTCGTGAAAAATACTCTTTTCTCAACGTGCTGTTGTCGAGTCTCCCGAAGCAGCGCGGCAAGAAGTTTGCGTTCACGACATCGCGTTTCGGCAGCCCGCGGGCCATCGTCCCGGTTGGGGTGTATGAAGACGTCATGCCGATGGATATTTTACCCACTCAGTTGCTGCGAGCCCTCATCATCGGTGATACCGACGCGGCCCAGGCACTGGGCTGCCTCGAGCTGGACGAGGAGGATCTGTCGTTGTGTACTTTTGTCGATCCGGGCAAGCACGATTTTGGGCCGGTGCTCAGAACAAATCTCACCCAAATTGAGAAGGAAGGTTGATGTCCCGTACTAGATCCTTTTTGGACCGGCTGTACCCTTATTTCGCGCGCGGCGGCCGTCTCGAAAAACTTTTTCCCGTCTATGAGATGGTCGATACGTTTCTCTACACGCCGTCCGATGTGACGGCAGGCGCCACCCACGTCCGCGACGCCATCGATCTCAAGCGAGTAATGACGTATGTCGTGATCGCGACGTTCCCGTGTGTACTGATGGCCGGTTTCAATACCGGCTATCAAGCCAATGCCGCCATGGCCAGCATGAGCATCACGTCTGCCCCAGGCTGGCGCGGCGTGATCATGAGCCTATTCGGATACAATCCCAACAATCCTATCTCCGACTTCGTGCATGGCATGCTGTATTTTTTGCCGATCTACCTCGTCACGGTGGTGGCGGGCGGCATCTGGGAAGTGCTGTTCGCGACGGTGCGCAAGCATGAGGTTAACGAAGGCTTCTTCGTGACCTCGATACTGTTTGCCCTGACCTTGCCGCCCGACACGCCACTCTGGCAGGTCGCCATCGGCATTTCGTTCGGTGTGGTAATCGGCAAGGAAGTGTTTGGCGGCACGGGCAAGAACTTTCTCAATCCAGCCTTGACAGGACGGGCGTTTCTGTATTTCGCCTATCCCGCGGCGATGTCGGGAGATGCGGTCTGGACCGCGGTGGACGGATTTAGCGGCGCCACCTCGCTCGGCCTCGCGGCCCTCGGTGGAGTCGATGCCATCCGGGAAGCCGGCATTTCGTGGTGGCAAACGTTTTTTGGTATCGAGCAGGGCTCCCTGGGCGAAACATCGACCCTGGCCTGCCTGTTGGGTGCGGCTTTTCTGATCTATACGCGAATCGCCTCCTGGCGCATCATGCTGGGCGTTTTCCTCGGCATGGTCGCGACCGCCGTACTGTTCAATGTAGTGGGCAGCACCACCAATCCGATGTTTTCCATGCCATGGTACTGGCATCTGACGCTCGGTGGGTTTGCATTTGGCGCGGTTTATATGGCAACCGATCCGGTCAGCGCGGCCATGACCAATCCTGGCCGGTGGCTATTTGGGGCGTTGATCGGCGTGATGACCGTTTTGATTCGGGTGGTGAATCCGGCCTTTCCGGAGGGCATCATGCTGGCCATTTTATTTGCCAACATCTTCGCCCCGTTGATCGATTATCTGGTGGTCCAGGCCAATATCAAGAGAAGGGTTAAACGCCATGTCTAGCGTAAACGATGCGAACCCGGCGCGTCGGTCGTGGGCCGATCGCTTTGCTGGATTACGCGAAAAGGCGAAACGGTATGCCAAAAAAATTCTTACGCTGCCGAATGACAGTTTCGAAAAAACGATCGCGGTCGCTTTGGCGCTCTGCCTGGTGGGGGCGGTTCTCGTTTCCGGCTCGGCGGTCATTTTGAAACCGCTGCAAACGAGCAACAAGGCGAGCGATGAAAAAAGAAACATCCTTGAAGTCGTCGGCATGCTGGACGAAGGAACCGACGTCGATGAAGCGTTCAAGAAAATTGAGCCGAAGATAGTCGACCTCGAAACCGGCGATTACGTCGATTCCATCGATCCGAAAACCTATGACCAGCGCAAAGCGGCCAAGGATCCGGCGCAGAGCATCCCGATTCCGCCTGACAAGGACATCGCCAATATCAAGGCCAAGCCAAAATACGCAAAAGTCTATCTGATCAAGGATCAATCCCGCATCCAGGCCATTATATTGCCGGTAAGCGGCTATGGCCTGTGGTCCACCATGTATGGCTTTATGGCCCTCGAGGGCGATGGTAAAACCGTGATCGGCTTGAACCTGTATGACCAGGCAGAAACACCCGGCTTGGGCGGCGAGGTCGTCAATCCGAAGTGGCGCGCTCTATGGAAGGGTAAAAAAGTCTATAAGGAAATCGCTGAAGGCGATAAAGAAGTGCTAATGAAGGAACATACCGAGGTGGGCGATCCGGTCCTGGGGCTGGTCAAAGGAACGGTCGATCCGGCCAAGCCAGGCGCCGAGCATCAAGTCGACGGACTGGCGGGCGCTACGTTAACGAGTCAGGGCGTGACCAACCTTGTTCACTATTGGATGAGTAAAGAAGGCTTTGGGCCTTATCTTGCCAAGATCAAATCACAGAGGGGTTAATCATGAACTTAGAGATGAATGCCGAAACCAGAAAAGTTCTTCTTGATCCGTTGGTCGATAACAATCCGATTACGTTGCAGGTCCTTGGCATTTGCTCCGCTCTAGCCGTGACCTCGAAGCTGTCGACCGCGCTGATCATGAGCCTGGCCTTGACCGCCGTGACCGCGTGTTCGAGCGCGGGGATCGCGTTCATCAGAAATCACGTGCCCAGCAGCATCCGCATCATTGCGCAGATGGTGATCATCGCTTCCCTGGTGATCGTGGTGGATCAGCTTCTGAAAGCCTTTGCCTATGGAGTCAGCAAGCAGCTGTCGGTTTTTGTCGGCCTGATCATCACAAATTGCATTGTGATGGGGCGGGCTGAAGCTTATGCCATGAAAAATCCGCCGCTGCAAAGTTTCTTCGACGGTATCGGCAATGGTCTTGGCTACAGTCTCGTGCTGATCATCGTGGCGATCGTGAGGGAGACGCTGGGTTCTGGAAAGCTGCTGGGACTTGAAGTGCTGCCGCTGGTTAAGGATGGCGGCTGGTACGTGCCGAACGGCCTTTTGCTGCTGCCGCCCAGCGCGTTTTTCCTGATCGGCCTGCTGATTTGGGCAGTACGCACCTGGAAGCCACAACAGGTGGAGAAGCGCGAGTTTGAGATCCTGCCTGTAAGCGGCGAGGCACACTAAATGGAAGCGTACATCAGTTTATTCGTCAAGTCGGTTTTTATCGAGAACCTGGCGCTCGCTTTCTTTCTCGGAATGTGCACGTTCCTGGCCGTCTCCAAGAAAATTGAAACGGCCGTCGGACTGGGCATCGCCGTTTTGATCGTGCAAGCGTTGACGGTGCCGGCTAACAACGTGATCTATGCCTATCTGTTGAAGCCCGGTGCCCTCTCCTGGGCGGGACTTCGCGATGTCGATCTCAGTTTTTTGGCTTTGATCAGCTCCATCGGCGTCATTGCGGCACTGGTACAAATTCTCGAAATGACGCTGGACCGCTTCTTCCCTGCGCTTTATAACGCATTGGGTATATTTTTGCCTTTGATCACGGTGAACTGCGCCATTCTGGCTGGCAGCTTGTTTATGATCGAGCGCGATTATAACTTCAAGGAAAGCCTCGTGTATGGCGTTGGGAGCGGGTTTGGCTGGGCGTTGGCGATTACCGCAATGGCTGGAATTCGTGAAAAATTGAAATACAGCGACGTACCGGCGGGGCTGCAGGGTCTGGGCATCACCTTTATCACGGCAGGTCTGATGGCGCTGGGATTTATGGCATTTTCAGGCATACAACTTTAAGGCCGCCAGCATGTTGGAGATCATCTTAGGCGTTACTTTTTTTACCGTGATCGTGATTGCTCTGGTGTTCGTCATTCTCGGAGCCAAGTCAAAACTGGTCGCCACGGGAAATGTTGAAGTGCTGATCAATGATGAGAAGCGGATACACGTACCCATCGGCTCTAAACTTCTGACCGCTCTGGCGAATTACAGTTTGTTCGTTCCCTCGGCCTGTGGCGGCGGCGGCACCTGTGCTCAGTGCAGGGTAAAGGTTTACGAGGGCGGCGGCGATATCCTGCCCACCGAGCTGTCACACATCACCAAGCGCGAGGCGGCTCAAGGCGACCGACTCTCATGCCAGGTGACCGTCAAGCAGGACATGAAGATTCACGTGCACGAGGAAGTGTTCGGCGTCAAGAAATGGCAGTGCACGGTTAAATCGAACCGCAATGTGGCCACTTTCATCAAAGAATTGGTGCTTCAATTGCCGGAAGGCGAATACGTTGACTTCCGGGCGGGTGGTTATATACAGATCGAATGCCCCGCTTTTCAGGTGGATTTCTCCAGCTTCGATATCGAGGAGCGGTTCAGGGACGAATGGGATAAATATGATCTTTGGAAAATCAAGGCCGACTTCAGGACCGGCGCATCGCGCGCCTATTCGATGGCGAACTACCCGGAAGAAAAGGGAATCGTCATGCTTAACGTGCGTATCGCCACGCCGCCGCCCGGTATGGAGGGAATCCCGCCGGGAATCATGTCCTCCTACATATTCAATCTGAAACCGGGCGATCCGGTCACCATAGCGGGCCCGTTCGGGGAATTTTATGCACGCGATACGAACAACGAAATGGTATTCGTCGG
>CADDZF010000073.1 GCA_902812445.1 Methylococcaceae bacterium
TACTGGCGTGGGCGCGCGCTGGAATCGCTGGGCGATAGCGCGTCTGCACGGGCCGTTTATCAACCGCTCGCCAAGGAGCGGGATTTCTACGGCTTTCTGGCGGCAGACCGGCTCGAGCAGAGCTATACTTAGTCGACCAACCGGTTACCGTCACGGAGTCCGAGCTGAGCCGGCTGGCCGGAACCGCGGGGTTCCTTGCCGTGCGCGAATTCACGGCGCTGGATCGCATGGGAGAAGCGCGGCGCGAGTGGATGCATGCCATCAAAAACTTGTCCAGGCCCCAGTTGCTCGGCGCTGCGAAACTGGCGCAACGATGGAACCTGGATAATCTTGCGATCATGACCGTTGCGCGGGCCGGTCATCGGGACGATCTGGCGCTGCGGTTTCCGCTGAGTTATTTCCAGCCCGTCGTGTATCACGCAGGGCAGCAGCAATTGGATCCGGCGATACTCTATGGCCTGTTGCGAAGGGAAAGCGCATTCAACAGCCAGGCTTATTCGCCCGCCGGCGCGCGTGGTCTTATGCAGCTCCTGCCGCAAACGGGCGAGCAAATGGCTCGTCTGTTACACGATCGCTGGCCATCTGCCAGTGTTTTGTTCAATCCGGACGCAAACCTGCGCTACGGAGCGGCATATTTTGCAAGAATGCTCGATCGCTTCGAGCATCATCACGTACTGGCCACGGCGGCCTATAATGCGGGTCCCGGCCGGGTAAGCCGTTGGTTGCCGGAAGGCCAAGCGATGCCGGCGGATATCTGGATGGAAACCATTCCATTCAGCGAAACGCGGGAGTATATCGCTGCCGTTCTCGAATACGCGATTGTCTATCAGCACCGCATGGGAAGGCCCGTTGAAAGGCTTTCTCACTATTTGTCGGCTGCTATTCCGGGGAACAACAAGCCCGCCAAGCCGGATCAGGTGATGCCAGCGAGCGCCTGTGAATGAGGGACGGCTGGATTTATTTCTGCTGAATTTATCTTTATGCTGTCGGATAATAAGTAAATTTTGTGATTACTCTTAAGGTGCCGAAGGAATGCAAAGACAGCATAGTTACAATCGGGATGAACTGCTGAAGTGCGGCCGTGGCGAGATGTTTGGTCCGGGCAATCCGCAGTTGCCCCTCCCGCCAATGCTGATGTTTGACCGCATCACTCATATTAGCGCGGAGGGCGGAGCGCATGCACGCGGCATGATAACCGCCGAGTTGGATGTACAGCCCAATCTGTGGTTCTTTGCTTGCCATTTCCAAGGCGATCCGGTGATGCCGGGTTGTCTGGGTCTGGATGCCCTATGGCAAATGATCGGCTTTTACCTAGGCTGGATGGGAGGCGAAGGACGTGGACGCGCGCTGGGCGTTGGGGAAGTGAAATTCCGCGGTCAAGTGTTCCCGCAACACCGGCTGGTTACCTATCGAATAGACATAAGACGCATCATCATGCGGAAGCTGGTGGTGGGCGTTGCTGACGCCGTGATGGAATGTGACGGCAACGTAATTTATGAGGCGAACGAACTACGGGTTGGGTTGTTTACCATGATAGATGGATTCCAAGAGAGTTAGGCTATGAGACGCGTTGTTATCACAGGAATGGGCATTGTTTGCAGCATCGGCAATAACAAGATGGATGTTTTGGAGGCCCTCAAGCAGGGCAAATCGGGCATCGCCTTCAGCGAGGAATATCATGACCTGCGGTTCCGCAGTCAAATCTACGGCCCTGTCAAGCTCAACGTCGATGAACTGATCGAGCGCAAGATCAGGCGGTTCATGGGCGATGGTGCCGCGTTCAATTATATTGCCATGCAGGAGGCTATCAAGGATGCCGGCCTGGAGGATAATCAAGTTTCCAATCCGCGCACGGGACTCATTATGGGATCGGGCGGCCCTTCCACGGCCAATCTACTGCAGGCGACCGATCATTTCCGCGAAAAAGGCGTCAAGAAAGTCGGCCCTTATATCGTGCCGCGCGCCATGTCGAACACCAATTCGGCCTGCCTTGCCACGCCTTTCAAGATCAAAGGCGTCAATTACTCTATCAGTTCTGCCTGCGCCACCAGCGCGCATTGCATCGGCAACGCCGCCGAACAGGTGCAGCTCGGTAAACAAGATATCGTCTTCGCCGGCGGCGGTGAGGAATTGCACTGGACCATGACGCTGCTGTTCGACGCGATGGGGGCGCTGTCCTCCTCATATAACGACACGCCGCAAACAGCCTCGAGACCCTATGATATCAGCCGCGACGGATTCATCATTTCGGGCGGTGGCGGTGTCGTCGTAGTGGAAGACCTGGAGCACGCAAAGGCGCGCGGAGCAACGATCTATGCCGAGCTGGTCGGTTATGGCGCGACCTCGGACGGCTTCGACATGGTGCAGCCCTCGGGTGAAGGAGCGGTCCGCTGCATACGCCAGGCGATGGCGCAAAGTGGGGGCAAGATCGACTATATCAACGCGCATGGTACGAGCACGCCCATAGGCGATATCAAGGAGCTGGAGGCGATCAAGGAAGTATTCGGAGACAGAAGCCCGCCAGTCAGTTCGACCAAGTCGCTGACCGGGCACGCACTCGGCGGTGCTGGCGTGCACGAAGCGATTTATTCCCTGCTGATGCTGCAGGACGACTTCATCAGCGCCTCCGCCAATATTGAAAATCTCGATCCGGGCGCGGAAGGCGTAACCATAGTCCGCGAGCGAATCGACAATGCCGGCTTGAATACCGTTATGTCCAACAGTTTCGGCTTTGGTGGCACCAATGCGACCCTCGTTTTCCAGCGTTACATGGGATAGTGCAGCGACCGAGACGGTCGACATTCAGGGCGGCCCAGGGCCTATCCAGGCGCTGACCGAAAGGCAGCGCTACGACTTCAACAAGCTGCAAAAGAGACTGCGCCGCGGGGTAGGGGAGGCCATCGCCGATTTCAACATGATCGAGCACGGCGACAAGGTGATGGTGTGCCTGTCCGGCGGCAAGGACTCCTACACGCTGCTCGATATTCTGCTCAGCCTTCAATTCAACGCTCCGGTTCGCTTCGAGCTCGTCGCCGTCAATCTGGATCAGAAACAACCTGGTTTTCCCGAACAGGTTCTACCGGACTACCTCACTGCCCGGGGCATTCCATTTGACGTCATCGAGCGCGATACTTACAGCATCGTCAAACGCGTGATTGGCGAGGGCAAGACAACGTGCAGCCTGTGTTCGCGTCTGCGGCGAGGGCATTTGTACCGCTACGCGAGCGAGAACGGCATCACCAAGATCGCGCTCGGCCATCATCGTGACGACATTCTCGAAACCTTCTTTCTCAACCTGTTTCATGGCGGAAAACTGAAGGCCATGCCACCCAAGCTGTTGAGCGATGACCGCAGGCACATCGTCATCCGGCCTTTGGCCTACTGCAAGGAGAAGGACATCGAGAAATACGCGCGGCTTAAGGAATTTCCGATCATTCCATGCAATTTGTGCGGCTCGCAGGAAAACCTTCAGCGCAAGGCCATGAAGGAAATGCTAAGCGCTTGGGACAGGCAATTTCCAGGGCGACTGGAAACCATTTTCAGTAGCCTGCGGAATGTGGCGCCGTCGCAACTGGCCGATACCGCGCTGTTCGATTTCGCCCATCTCGAACTGTTCAGGCGCGTCACCGGGCTTGAGACGGATACCGACAGTGGACTGGACATTCTGGCGATGTAAGCCCGGCCGGCTTTGAGCTTCCGCCTGAGGCGACGAGCAAAGGTGCACCCATGATCCTGTTATTTACCGACTTCGGCGCCGAAGGGCCTTACCTGGGTCAAATGGAGGCGGTGCTGCGCCTGGCGGCGCCGGGCGTGGACGTGATCAATCTGCTCAGCAACGCGCCGGCGGGCGATCCGCGTTCCGGCGCTTATCTTCTCGCGGCCTTGAGTCCAGGGTTTCCCGTCGGTTCGGTGTTCCTGTGCGTGGTTGATCCCGGCGTCGGCGGCGCGCGTCTGCCTATCGTGCTGGAGGCGGATGGCCGCTGGTTCGTCGGGCCGGATAATGGCCTGCTAAATAGCGTCGCGGTGCAGTCCGCAGAAACCCGCTGGCGGGTGATCGAGTGGCGGCCTAATTGTCTCTCCGCGAGCTTCCACGGCCGCGATCTGTTCGCGCCCATCGCGGCGCGCATCGCCCAACGCGACTTTTCCTGGCCCAGCCGTGAATATGCAGGACCGGATCTGCAGCAATGGCCCGCGGACATCGCATCCGTAATTTATATCGACCATTACGGCAACGCCATGACCGGCTGGCGCTATGACAGCTCGCTGGACGGCAAGACGTTGGCATTCAGCGGCCAGCGGATTCGACAGGCCGCGACCTTTGGTGAGGTGGCGGAGGGCGAGGCATTCTGGTACCGGAACGCGTGCAATCTGGTAGAAATTGCGGTCAACCGAGGGCGCTCTGATGAAATATTAGGGCTTAAACCAGGGATGGAGTTTGGTATGGTTTTACCCAGCATCTGAGACAGACGTAACATTCTCCTGGCCTTATGTGCACCGCCTGTTCATCGGATGATGGCAGAACCTGGGCATTGAAAGACTGAGCGCGCAAAAAATAATCATGCTGCACTTGCGTAATCCCAGCGATTTAACGTCCCTTGAAATTGAACAAATCGAGAAACAGAGTCTCAGGTCTCTTTATATCGATGCTTTTGATTTCGGTTTTGACGCCTTTGACATTTTTGAGCAAAGCTCGGATGAACCTAAAGATATTGCCGAAGACATTACCCGCGAAATGCTGGACCGGCTGGGAGGCTATCATGTCCAACAGAGAATTCTCGGAAATGTCGATTACCGTAAGGCGAGATACGTGGTTCTATCGGAGTTTTCGGTACGTCAAGCGCTGTTTGTTGACAGCAAGGCCGAAAAAGCCCTGAACAGCGCTACCATGCAGATGTCACAGCTTGCGCTTGCGGTTCGACAGGCAAGAGGCGGGATTGAGGTAGACAAGCCGGGCGATTTGCCTGCCGTGTCTGTTTATCAGGGACGGCCGTTCATTACCACGACCTTGTTGGCCCATTACTATTATGGAGGCCAGAATGATCGCTATAAACTCAAGCGGCTTACGCTCGCGGCAATCCCTAACGGGCGCTTGCAGAATCGGTATAATCCCAATGTCTACGATACCATATGGTTGGTGGGACGCAATGCCCCTACTCGGGACGAGGCGTTTCGCGTGAGGCTGAGTTTTTCTCGCCTCAAGTTGAAGGCGGCATGGCGCGTCCAGACCATCAAGTATGATTCGGTAGAGCGTATCGTGCGTTCAACGTGGGATGAGGGGGGCGTCTATGCAGTACTGGCCGGATAATGTTTATTTGGATGATGCCAGAAACCTAGCACAACACGTTGAGCCCGATACCGTTGCCTTGAGCGTATGGTCGCCCCCTTACCATGTGGGCAAGGCATATGAGCGCGACATGTCGTACTTCGACTGGAAGAACCTGTTGCGCCGCGTGATCGAAGCGCATGTGATCGTCCTGAAACCGGGCGCTTTCCTGGCCATCAATATCGCGGATATCCTTTGTTTTAAAGACAGCAATATGCCGCGGATCATGGCAGACAATGTCTCGCGCCGAAAACGGAACGATATTACGCGTGAGAAAGTGCTGGAGGCGTGGACTCAATATCCCCATTACAACCGCGGCCAAATTGCCGCTCTCCTGGGTTGTAGCGAGCAAACAGTCGATCGGCGTATGAAGGGTAACAACATCCGGGGAGGAAAATACGCGGCGCAGACCCGCGTCAAGCTGGTCGGCGGCCTGCTGGAACAATATGCATTGGACTGTGGACTATTCCTTTACGATCGCCGGCTATGGGTTAAGGACGCCGCGTGGGAAAATTCTCGTTGGCACACCATGAGCTATCGATCGGTCGATGAATTTGAGTACATCTACATCTTCTGGAAGCCGGGGCCGACGATGATAAACAAGAGTCGCCTGACGCGCGATGAATGGACCGCATGGGGTTCGCGGGCTGTGTGGTACATACCATCTGTACGCGCAAACGATGACCATGACGCGAAATTCCCTCTCGAACTGCCCCGGCGCCTGATACAGCTACTGACCGAACCCGGCGATCTGGTTCTTGATTGCTTCGCTGGGAGCGGGACATCCGCACTCGCGGCGCTGCATGAGAAACGCCGGTTTATTGGCATTGACCGGTCGCCTCTCTCGGTCGATTTAGCAAAAAAGGCGCTCAGGCAGGCTTTGCATGAACAGAGGCAGCAATCGCTCGAGCTATTTCCTTCCATACCAAAAGTCGGTTGAAATAACGCCGGAGTAGGCGCTATTGATGCTTGCTAAAAACCGGTCGCATAAGCATCAGCCTGCTTAAGCCGTTTCTTATAAAGCCAGCGTTTCCGTTAAGAACCCAGTAATCCGGCTTAGCGGAATCTCGTAGGTTTGCGCATCCCGCCGTCCTTTGTATTCGATCTGGCCGGATTCCAGCGCGCGCTCGCTGATGACGAGGCGGTGCGGAATGCCGATCAGTTCCGTATCGGCGAACATCACGCCCGGCCGCGCCCTGCGATCATCAAACAATACCTCGATTGCTGCCTTCTGCAGCTCCCTATAGAGCGACTCCGCCGCTTCGCGCAGACGCTCCGAATTGTGCATGCTCATGGGCAAGAGGGCGACTTGGAAAGGAGCGATCGCCTCAGGCCAGACAATCCCTTTGTCGTCGTGGTTTTGTTCGATGGCGGCGGCGATGACGCGCGAAACGCCGATGCCGTAGCAGCCCATGATCATGGTCTCGCTCCGGCCGTTTTCATCGAGCACCTTCGCCTGCATGGCATCGCTATACTTGGTGCCGAGCTGGAAAATATGGCCGACTTCGATGCCGCGGGCGATGGTCAGGGTTCCCAGTCCATCAGGGCTGGGATCGCCATCGATGACGGTACGTATATCCGCGACCGTCGGCACTGGCAAATCGCGGCCCCAGTTGACGCCCGTGTAGTGCTTGCCGTCCTCATTGGCGCCGCAGACGAAATTCACCAAGCGGGCCGCGCTGCGGTCGGCGACGAGCGGGATGGCCAGCCCGATCGGACCCAGCGAGCCGGGTGCGCAGCCGGCGGCACGGCGCACTTCGGCATCGTCGGCGAATTGCAGCGGTGCAGCGACGAGGTCCAGTTTGGCCGCTTTGATGGGATTCAAGGTATGATCGCCGCGCAACAGCAGCGCCACTGCGCCACCTTCCTTGCCTTTGACTAGAAGCGTCTTCAGACAGCGCCAGGGCTCGACGCCGAGAAACCGGCTGACCTCTTCGATACTGTGCTGGCTGGGCGTGTCCACCCGCTTTAGGTCGCTGACGGGTTCATCGGGGATTTCCAGCGCGACCGCCTCGGCGAGCTCCACGTTGGCGGCGTACGTACTTTCCGGGGAGTAGGCGATGGCGTCCTCGCCCGCCTCTGCCAGCACATGGAATTCGTGGGAAAGATTGCCGCCGATGGCGCCGGGGTCGGCCATCACCGCGCGAAACCTCAAGCCCAGGCGAATGAAAATGCGGCTGTAGGCGTCGTACATGCGGTCGTAAGTCTCCTGCAGCGATTCCCGCGTCATATGAAACGAATAGGCATCCTTCATGATGAATTCACGGGCGCGCATGACACCGAAGCGGGGGCGGATCTCATCGCGGAACTTAGTCTGGATCTGGTAATACGTAACCGGCAGTTGGCGGTAGCTCTTGATCTCGTTGCGCACCAGATCGGTGATGACTTCCTCGTGAGTCGGACCGAGGCAGAAATCGCGCTCGTGACGGTCCTTGAGGCGCGCAAGCTCCGGACCATAGTGCTCCCAGCGGCCAGATTCCTGCCACAGCTCGGCCGGTTGCAGGGCGGGCATCAGGATCTCCAGGGCGGTGATGCGCTCCATCTCTTCGCGGACGATCCGTTCGACCTTGTGCAGAGTCCTCAAACCCAGCGGCAGCCAGGTGTAGAGCCCTGCAGCGAGCTTGCGGATGAGCCCCGCGCGCAGCATGAACTGGTGACTGACGATTTCAGCGTCGGCGGGTATTTCTTTCAGCGTATTGAGCGGAAATTGGCTGGTGCGCATGATTTTGCTTCGTAAACGGGAGACGCCTATTCTAGCGTTTGGCGTCCGGCGGCGTTAGCTTTTTGCGCAGCACCCGGGTCTTCAAATATGCCGCCCGCCGAAAAGCTGCTTGATCTAAGTCCTCGCATGCCACGCCAGCGCTGTCCGACAGGCTCTGGGGGTACTCTTTCCGTGATTGTCGTTCGTCGGGCGCTAAACCCTGCGCAGCAACGGTGCCTCGACGTAATGGGAGACGATGGGATCTCGATGATCCTCGAGGCATTGCTTCAGCCGTTCTTGAACCTCCCGATCCGCCACTGTGACGCGTTCATGTTGGCGCAGATGCTCCAGCCAGGATTCCAGCATGAAGTGCTCGACGAAGCGGCTGCTATCCGCCGTATCCTGAAACAATCCCCAATAAAACGCCCCGTCGCGTTTGCGAATCCGCTTCAACACGCGCATGAGCCGCAAAAACTCCGCCGTTTTTGACGTGTCGACCCGATATTCAAGCGTGACGAGCACCGGCCCCTGATCGGGCTCTGGCTCCTTGTCAACGAGAGGCGCCGGCCAGTGCATGGACGGCGTGAAATCGGTGTTTTCGTGGCCCCGCAGGCGAAACGGCCAGCTTACGCTGGCTCCAACCACCGCCGCGCCCGCCGCGACTTTGAACGCAAACGGAATACCGGACTTCTCGGCAAGATGGCCCCAGATGAGCCCGCCGCCAGCCATGCCGCCCATGAATATGACCATGAAGATGGAAAGGCCGCGGGCCCGCACCCATTCGGGCAGGGCCGCTTGTGCGGCGACCTGCAGAGAAGAGACGACACTGATCCAGGCCGCGCCACTCAAACCCATCACCGCGGCCAGGAGATAAACGTCCCGCAGATAAGCCAGCGCGAGCATCGATGCTGCATAAACCAGGGTGGCGAGCGCTACCAGCCAATCACTGGACAGATAGCTGAGCCAGCGCGGCAGAAAAAAGGCGCTGGCGACCGCTCCCGCGCCGATACAGGCGAGCAAGCTTCCGTAGACAGCGGGCCCGGCTTGAAGGAATTGCCGAACGAACAACGGCAGCAATGCCCACGAGGCGCTGGCACAGATGAAAAAGGCTCCGCTATGGACGAGCGCTGCCCGCAACGCACTCGAGTGCCGGGCGTAGCGCAGTCCTGCCCGCATCGCCGTGAAAAAGTGCTCGGCGGGCAGAGCGCTCTTGCGCGGTGGGCGCCGCCAATGCATCAATACCGCGAGCACACCGATGAAGGATACGGCGTTCAGCACAAACACGGTACCGGTCCCGGACGATGCGATGATCAAGCCGGCCAGTGCAGGACCGATCGCGCGCGAGAGGTTGATGCCCAGACCATTGAGAGTGATGGCGGCCCGCAATTGAGAGCGCGGGACCAGCTCCGGTGCAATCGCGCTCCAGGCCGGCATGGTCATCGCCGCGCCACAACCCAGCGCGAAAGTAAAGGCGAGGAGGCTCCAGGCGGTCGTCATGCTGGCCAGCGTGGACGCTCCCAGGAGCGCCGCGGCGGTCGCCATCCATAGCTGGGTGCCAATCAGGTAGCGGCGGCGGTCGATGATATCGGCCAGCGCACCGGCCGGCAGGGCAAGTAACAAGACCGGCAGCGCGGTCGCGGACTGGACTAGGGCCACCATCAAAGGCGATGGCGCCAGTGAAGTCATCAACCAGCCGGCGCCTACATCGTGCATCCAGGTTCCGATGTTCGAGACGACCGTTGCCATCCACAGTGCCCTGAACAGGACATGGCGCAACGGGCTCCACGCCGAGACGATGTTGCGTGGAGATTGATCAACTGCGGGAAGGAGAGAACTCTCCTTATTGGCCATGATAATCGCCGCTTATTTAGCGCGCCTGCAGCGATTCCCTCGCGTTGCTGCAAGCCGCCCGGTGCGGTCCATTCAAGTATCGGATAGCCAGCCACCCGCGAATCCCGCCCGGCGCAAGCCCTTGATGATATACGGGCAACTGCGCGTCAATCGCCAGATCAAATCCGAGCGGTAATTTTCGATCATCAACACGATCGGTCCCTGGTCAAGCCCGTAATAACCCTTCGAGGTCCAGCCCTGCGAACCTCGCGCTCCATCCGGAAAAGTGGGGTTGAAACTGCACTTGAAACCGTACTCGCTGGTAATGTCGGGATAGACTTCATCGATATGATGCAGCGCCGGCAGCACGATTTCCGGCGCGAACGGCAGAGAAGCGACCGCCGCCCACGGGGCGATCGTGCCATCATCCGGGCCATAAGGGATGCTGCGTGCAAGGTAATCGTAGAAGCGCCGCTCGACGCCGGCGATCCGCCGCGTTGCAGGTCCCGGCCCATCGCTCGCCGTGATGCCCCAGCAGTTTTCATGATAACCCTTGAAACCTTTGGGATTACGCATCGCATAGCCCCGCTGCACATAAGTGGCGCGCCGACTGTTCTCGAAATAATCGATGCCCTTCTCGCGCATGAAGTCGTCCTGGATACCGCGAAAGTCTATCCATACGTGGGAGAGCTGGTGAATGAAGAGCGGCCCGGCGTAGAGCAGTTCATAACCGTAAAGCCGCTTCCAGCGGTAAGTCTCGGTCCACGCCCGATAGCTTTCGGCGGGCAGCGGCCGTGTCGGTGATCCGAGGCCCAATAGATAGAGCAGCAGCGCTTCGCTATAGCCCTGCCAGCGATAGCGGATAAAGCCGCGCTCCGGCTTCCAGCCGTGGGAGACTGCCAGTGCGCCGTTCTGCGCCCACGTCCAGTTCGCGCGGCCATAGAGCGCATCGGCAAGCCGACGTATCTCGCGCTCCTTCTCCGTTTCGAGATTGAAGTAAGCCGCGGAAATCAGCGCTCCGGCGAGTAGATAGGTCGTGTCAATAGTTGACAGCTCACAGTTCCAGGTCCGCCGCCCGGTCTGCATGTCCAGGAAGTGATAGTAGAAACCCTTGTAGCCGGTTGCATCCGGTTCCTCACCTTGCCGGCAGTTCCAGAAAAACCGCAGCGTTACGAGCGTGCGCTCAACCGCTTCAGCGCGGCTGACAAAGCCCCGCTCGGCGCCCACCGCGTAAGCCGCAAGCCCCAGCCCTACGGCGGCGATGCTGCACGCTACGCCTGGTCGCGTATTGTCGGGCACCAGCCCGTTTGCGGGATTGGTTTCCTTGAGGAAATACTCGAACGTATCGCGTTGGAGTCTATCGAGCCCTGCGGGGCTCATGGCCGGATGATTCAAGCGAGCGTTCTCTTCGCAATCGAAAGAGCGGCGCCAGCGAATTAGATGACTGAGTGTGATGAGGCGGCCGTTTGGGCAGGCTTACGGCAGATCGAACAGTAGCGCTTCAGCGCTGGCGTCCGCCACCAGGCCAATCGGCTCGCCATCGGAAATTCGGGCCCCGTCGCCGCTGCGCAATTCCTGTCCGTTCAGGAATAAGCGGCCGCGCGCGATATGCAGATAAGCCCTGCGTCCCGGCGCGAGCGTATGGGCGACCTGTTCCTCCGCTCGCAGCACGGTCGCGTAGAGGCTGGCATCCTGATGGATCATCACTGAACCCTCGCGGCCGTCGGGGGAGGCGACCAGCCTGAGCTGTCCCTGCTTATCCGCTGTGGAGAAGTATTTTTGCTCGTAACCCGGCCGGATGCCTCTGTATTTCGGCTCAATCCAGATTTGCAGAAGATGGACGACTTCCTCGGAGGACGGGTTGAATTCGCTGTGGCTTACCCCGGTGCCGGCGCTCATGCGCTGGACATCGCCCGGCCGGATCAGCGAGCCGTTGCCCATGCTGTCCTTGTGCTCCAGCGTACCTTCCAGGATATAGGTGATGATTTCCATATCCCGATGGCTGTGGGTGCCGAAACCCTGGCCCGGCTCAATGCGGTCCTCGTTGATGACGCGCAGCGCGCCGAAACCCATCTGCGCCGGGTCGTAATAGTCGGCGAACGAGAAGGTATGGAAACTGTCGAGCCAGCCCCGATTGGCATGGCCGCGTGCAGAACTTTTGCGCAAACTGATCATGGCAACCTCTCATCGTGATTTTGACCGACCGCGCAATGCGACGGCCGTCGGCTGGCGTTAACCCGCCTTGTCTCCCGGCATCCGCTCCAGCGCCGCGCGATTCCAGCCGGCAAGATTAGCTCCCGCCGCATAAGTACTCTGGAGAAATTCCATAAGAACCTCTCCCGGTGAATCTGCGTTCCGCACGGCGTCATAGGGCAGGATGAACTCTTTCATCGCCTGACTGTAGAACGCTTGGCCGGGCTGAATCGGCGCTTCCTGGAAGCCCGCTGGCTCCGGAGCGGTGTAAGCGTAGAAGGCGGGGTAATGGATCGAGCCGGCCGCCGTGGCCCTCTCCACCGGGCCGGGCGTCCGTATGCCCGGCCAAAAGCCGTGGCTGATGACTTCATGCGAGTATGCCTCGCGGGTAATCCTGTCCGCTCCTTCGCGTGGCGGGGCCGGGCGCCCGGAGAAGCGCGTCACCGCTAGATCGAAGCTACCCCAGAAAAAATGCACGGGGCTGCATTTGCCGATGAAACGCGCGCGGAAACTCTCGAGCACTTGACCGATCCGCAGCAGGACGTGCCAAAACCGGTTCGCGTATTCAGCATCGTAAGCGGCGTTCTTGTCGTCTTCCTCGAACGGAATCGGGTCTGGCACCTCGACTGGCACCGGCCAGATGTCAACGGTTATGCCGATCCCGGCGAGCGTCCGCATCAGTTCTCGATAGTCGTCAGCCACCGAACGGGGAGACAGGGCAATGGACCGCGTGGTTGCGTCATCGCACCGGATGACAAGCCGATGGTCGATGAAGTCGAACTCCATCTCGAAGCTGCGACCGTGATAAGGCATCGCCGAAGTCGTGAGTCCGCGCGCAGTCAGGTACAAGGGCACGTTCCACCAGTGGTTGAGCTGTGGAGTCTGCAGCAGGCGAATCTTGCCCACCATCTGCGTCCACATGTGCAGCTTCGCATAAGTGTCTTGCCACGCTTCAAGCGGCAGATTCGGCCACCGATCGGCCCTTTGGAAATCATCCGGGGTGCTCGAATCAGTCATCATCGTTCTCCTTATCAGTGTGCAGATTGCACTGCGATAGCCGTTTGGATCGCACGATCGGTCCTCGAGTGGGGCCGGGCGGCCGCCTTTGCGCTATTCCGCCGCCATCCCTTTGCGCTCAAGCTCCTCGAGCGCTTCGGCGGATTTATCGAGGCGAGAAAGACCCATGCCGCGCAGAACGTGGGGGGCTTTGGTGAATTGGATGCCGCTGTACTGCACGATCTGCACCCGGTTACCCCAAGGATCGAGGAAGTCGAAAAAACCGCCCGGCAAAGGTTCTATCCCGGCGGCGCTGAGCGCGCGGCGTGCGGCCTCGCGATCGTCGACGACGAGGCCAAAGTGACGATGACGATCGGGCGGCTGAGTGCGCGGCTCCATCAAGGCGATGAATTGATCGCCGAGATCGATGAATGCCATGCCAGGCTCGCGTCCTCGTAGATCGAAGTCGAATAGCCGGCCATAGAAAGTGAGCGCCGCATCGATGTCGCCGACTTCCAGGGCGATATGGTTGATGCCGACCAGTCGCGGTTTGCGGGGTTTTTCGGTTTGCTGCATGACTCGCCTCGTTGCGTGGGTTGCGCCGATAAACAGCTTCGACTGCGAAATGACGCCGTTTATCCGCATCCCTTCCGCCGGCCCGATCCTTCCCAAAATGGCCCAGGCGGCGCCGATTAGCCCCACTGGCTGCGCCGGCTCTCGATAAGGCGGATTCAGCTTTGGCCGACGGCATGATAATCTGTTGGCGCACGTCAAAGCCTAGCGCCCGGTCAATCCAAGCAAGACTCCATGAACTATTTCGCCGACTCCCTGCTGGCCGCGTTGCGGCTGGTTTTTCAGTTCGATGCGAGAGTCTACCGGATCGTTTGGACCTCGCTGGAGGTCTCCATCAGCGCGACCCTGCTCGCTTCCTTGCTCGCCGTCCCTTTAGGCGTCATGGCCGCTGTTTCCGAGTTTGCCGGCAAGCGTTTATTGCAGCAAACGCTGAACACCTTGATGGCGATGCCGACGGTCATGATCGGGCTGGTTTTTTATGGCCTCCTCGGCCGACAGGGACCGCTCGGCAGCTTGGGATTGCTGTACACGCCGATGGCGATCGTGATTGGCGAAGCGTTTTTGATCTTGCCGATCATCATGAATCTCTCCCTGGTCGCCGTACAGTCGGCCGACCAGCGCCTGCTGCCCACGCTGCAGGCGCTGGGCGCCAATTGTCTGCAGCAGTTCCGGCTGACACTGGTCGAAACGCGGTTTGCCGTGCTCATCGCCGTCATCAGCGGATTCGGCCGAGCCGTCGGCGAAGTCGGCACCGCCATGATGCTCGGTGGCAATATTCAGAGCCTTACCCGCACGATGACCACCGCCATCGCGCTGGAAACCAGCAAGGGCGAATTCGAGCTGGCGCTCGCGCTGGGCGTTATGCTGCTCGTCATTGCGTTCACCCTGAATGCGGCCTTGCTCGGTTTGCAGGGAAAAAATCGTTGATGCCGGCTTACCGGCTGGACCACATCGTCTGTTCTTATGGCGGCCCGCCAGTGTTGTCAATCGATCGACTGGATATTCGCCAAGGTAAGGTCACCGCGCTGATCGGCCCGAACGGCGCCGGCAAGAGCACGCTGCTGCAGGTGCTGGCCTTCATACTGCGGCCGGCGATGGGCCGCATGGCCTTCTTCGATCGACCGGTGAACGGCCGGGATTTGATTTCGCTGCGGCGGCGCATCGGTTGGGTTGCCCAGAGCCCGTATTTGCTGAGCGGCAGCGTGCTGGAGAATATCGAGCTGGGGCTCAAGCTACAGGGTATCGGTTCTGCCGCGCGCCGCGCGAGAGCGAGACAAGCGCTCCAGGACGTGGGTCTTGGCGCGCTGGCGCAGCGACCGGCACGCGAGCTGTCCAGCGGCGAAGGACAAAAGGTCGCGCTGGCCCGCGCGCTGGCGCCCGAACCTGACGTGCTGTTATTCGACGAGCCGTTTGCCTTTCTCGATCAGAGCAGTCTCGCC
>CADDZF010000074.1 GCA_902812445.1 Methylococcaceae bacterium
TGCTGCTCAGACGTCAAGACATCAGGGCGGTGGCCAGCGGCATGCTGTATCTCGGCACCCTGGGTGCGCTGGCGGCGGTCATTGCAGGCTTCGGCGCCGCCGATACGGTCTCTCACACTGAAGAGGCGCATGACATCATGGAACGGCACGAGCGGTTCGGGCTTGCCGTGATGTCGCTGGGCGCCATTTTGTCGGCCTGGCGAATCGTCGCGCGCGGCCACTTCAGCAGACTGGGGGAGGCGCTGCACCTGCTGTTGGCGTTCAGCCTGCTCGTCACCATGGCCATCGGGGGCGACCTTGGCGGCCTCATGGTCTACAAATACGGCGTCGCCGTTCAGGCGGTGCAGCCACCGGATCATCATCACGATCACGCCGCCGCGCCGCACGCGGAGCAGACCGAAAGCGGCAGCCCGGAGGGAGAACCGGTGGTGGTGCCCGCACCTGGATCGACACCCGACAGCGCCAATCATGTGGACTCGCACCAGGATGAGCCCGCGCCAGCCACCGAGAGTCCGCCCGAAACGGCGGTTGAGCCGGCACCGGCAAATGCATCGCGCGGCGAAGGGCGTGGCCGCACGCCACGCGAGCGACGATCACGGCCCAGGCACGAACACCCGCCGGGGACTCCGCCGCATCGGCATTGAGAGCCCGGCATCGGCAAACCGCTCGCGGCGTGGCGGGGCGCGCCTCCTCCGCAGCGACCAGACGCCCTGCCCCGGGTTAAGCCGGCCTATTCAAGGGCCAGGTTAATAGCGCGATGCGCATGAGTGGGCGGGTCGACATCCTGGTCGTCGGCGGCGGTATTCACGGGGTTGCTGTCGCCCAGGCGGCGGCGGCGGCCGGTTACTCGGTATTGTTGCTGGAACAGTTCGAGCAACTGGCGCAGGGTACGTCGAGCCGCTCCAGCAAGCTTGTTCACGGCGGTTTGCGCTATCTTGAGAGCGGGCAGTTCCACCTGGTCAGAGAGTGCCTGAAGGAGCGCGCCCTGCTACTGAAAAACGCGCCGGAGCTGGTCAGGCTGACACCGTTTTTCATTCCCGTTTACCACGATACCTCCCGCAGCCCCGGGCTGCTGCGCGTGGGTCTCGGCCTGTACAGATTACTGGCTGGACTGCGCGCAGAGACCCGTTTTCGCAGCCTGCCAATGTCCGCCTGGGAAGGATTGGATGGGCTTGCTACGCGGGAGCTGCGAGCGGTGTTCCAGTACTATGACGCCCAGACCGACGATGCGCTATTGACCCGCGCCGTGATGCGGTCCGCCGCGCGGCTCGGCGCCGCCTGCCTGACCGGCGCTAGAGTGATGGCGATCCAGCGCGACAAAGCGGGTTGCCTGATCGATTATGAGCGGGGTGGCCGAGTCGAACGGCAACGCGCTGATGTCGTCGTCAACGCGGCGGGGCCGTGGGCGAATGCGCTACTGGAAACGGCGGCCCCGTCCGCCCGCCGCCTGCCGGTCGATCTGGTGCAAGGCGCCCATATCGCCCTCGCTGCTCCGGCCCCGCAAGGCGTTTATTACGTGGAAGCGCCGCAAGACCGACGCGCCGTTTTTATCATGCCCTGGCAAGGCATGACGCTGGTCGGGACGACCGAAACGCCTCGGTCCGCTCTGCCTGCCGAGCTTGCTGATTGGGAGCCACTGCCGGCCGAGATCGATTATCTGCGGTCGGTCTATCGGCGCTATTTCCCGGAACGCGCCGGAGCAGCCGTCCACCACGCTTTTGCGGGCCTTCGCGTCTTGCCCAAAGGAGCCGGCTCGGCGTTTGCACGGCCACGCGAAACCGTACTGCTGTGGGATTCCAGGATGCGCATATTGACCGTTTACGGCGGCAAGTTGACGGCGTATCGGGCGACCGCCGAGAAAGTCATCCGCAGCTTGCGTGCTCATTTGCCCAGGCGCCGCGGGATCGCCGATACCGCGCAGGTTCGGCTGGAACCTTGACGCTCGCGTCCTTGTATCGTTGCAGGCTTAAGGATTATGCTCTCAAGAAGCCGAAGGCGCCGGGAGCTGCCGGTAAGCCGGTTCATCCGGTCCGCCCGACAAAAAAGAGCGCGGCGTAAAGTTCAACGCGATTGCTGATGGAGGTCAACGATGAAACTTTATTACTGCCCAGGGACGCGGTCGCTGCGCCCGCGCTGGTTGCTGGAAGAGTTGGGCGTTCCTTATGAAATAGAAACCATAGACGTCTTCGCGGAGGCGGGTCACACCGACGAGTATCGGAAAATCCACCCGCACGGCGCCGTGCCCGCTCTCCACGTCGACGGCATGAATCTGTTTGAATCCGGCGCTCTGTGCCTCTATCTCACTGACAAGTATGCGGAAAAAAATCTCGCACCGCGTTTCAATACGCCGCGGCGGGGCATCTACTATCAGTGGATGATGTACGTGCCGGCGACTCTGGAGCCGCCGCTGTTCGACATTTTGCTGCACACGGTGCTGTTGCCGGAACAGCGGCGCATACCCGAAGTGGTGGCGTTCAGCGAAAAGCGCTTTAGGCCCATCGCCCGGGTGTTGAACGAGGCGGTTGCGGGAAAGTCTTATATTTTGGGCGAGCAGTTCACCACGGCCGATATCATGCTAGTGTCCACGCTGAACTGGCTGCCGGAGCTGATCAAGGATTATCCGGCGCTGGATGATTACCGCGCGCGGCTCAGCCAGCGCCCGGCCTATCAAGCGGCCTTGCGATAAGGAACACGCAAGATGCTGCCAGCCGCATGGCCGTCGAAGTCCGGCAAGGCGAGCTCGCTCGCGGAAACGGCACGGTTCGAGAGGCCTCGGCGCGGCAGCGAGGACCCTATGCTGATGAGAATCGCCTGGCAAGCGAGCGGCATCGCCTCCGTGAAGGTACATCGAGCACGCTTTCGTTCGAACCGATCTAACGGGAACTTGGCATGACATCAATCCAGGCAACCGCTGCCAGCATCGTAGTCTGCACCTACAACCGGGCGGCATCATTGGAGGAGACGCTGGCTTGTCTAAAGCGGCAGAAGGTGCCGCCGGATATCGGATGGGAAATCATCGTCGTCGACAACAATTCGCAAGACCACACGCGGGATGTGATCGAAGCCGCGCGGCGGCAATGTCCGCGCATCCGCTATGCATTCGAAAAGGAACAAGGCCTTTCGCATGCGCGCAACCATGGCGTCGCCCTCGCCGCTGGGGAAATCATCGCGTTCACCGACGATGACGTCTGTCCCGAAGCGGACTGGCTGGCGATCATCGTGCAAGGTATGCGATTGCACCGGAGCGCCGCCTGTGGCGGCTATATCGCGCCTGTCTGGGAAACTCCGCCGCCCTCGTGGCTCACCGAGCGCTTCTTCGGGTTTCTGGCAGTGCGCAACCAGCGCAGCGATACGTATCAGATCACGTCGGCCAGTGAAGCGCCGTTTGGCGCCAACATGGCCTTTCGTAAGGATGTCCTTGTCGACATTGGCCTGTTCGATGTCAGACGCGGACGCAAGGGCAACGTGCTGGCGAGCGGCGAAGACGGCGAACTCTTCGAGCGAATTCTGGCGAGCGGGCGTAAAGTCATGTTTTTCGGCAACGCCCGGGTAAGCCACAAAGTCGACGCCTTCCGCCTTACCAAGCGCTATTTTCGCCGCTGGCGTTTCCAGACCAGTAGAAACATCGCGATGAGCTGCGGATTTCCCGGCGAGCGTCGGCTGTTCGGGATTCCCCTTTATCTGTTCCCGCAGACGCTACGGGCGCTCTTCAACGCAGTCAGATCGCGCCTGCACGACCCGGTCGATGAAGCGTTCAACAAGGAAATCATCGTCTGGCATTTTTTTGGTGCGCTCGCCGGTCTGCTGCTGGCGCATCGTTCCAGGGACGAGAATTAACGAACGGTATTCAAGCTTATTAGAGAGATACGGAGATGAACCATAAATCGCTTTCCAGCCGAGGCGCCTTATGGGCGACGGCTTTGACCTTCATGCTTTGGGGACTGGGCGAGGCGCCGGCCTACGCCAACGAATGCTGGCTCGAAATCTACGAAGACAACGACTTCAAGGGCGCCAATACGCGCATCGATGGCCCGGCCGAACTGGCGGACCTGCGCAATTTGGCAGGGCAAAACTGGAGCAATCGCATCGACAGCCTCATCGTCGGCTCCAAGGCCCAGGTATGGGCGTTTACCGATATCAATTTCGAGGACACCCTGGACGCCCCGCTCAACCATCCCGATGCGCTACAAGCGTGGGGAGAGAGAAAGGAGAACAACACCGAAAAGGAGATCACCTTCGGGCCCGGCAAAAAGGCGCACCACCTCGGCGAACTCAATTTTCATCACAACATCAATTCCCTGAAAATCGCCTGCCTGCCTTGATCTGCACGGCTGGCCAGCGCTCCGAGCGATAGGCCTGGCGGACGGGATGGACCCCGGAAGGCCGTACGGACAGGCGCATCGCGCCGGAGGCGGTGGATCGGCGAAGGGCGTCCGGCGCCTGCCGCCTCACACGCGACCGCGCAGATGTTCCGCCAGCCGGCGCATGGCCGGGGAAGGCTCATCCGGCGGCAGGTGCACGTTGATCAGGCTGGGGGTGGCGGTCTCGCCCAAGGCTTGGGTCAACGCCCGTTCAAACGCGTCCTCGGTCGGTGCGTCATAGCCTTGGAGCGGCCCGAACACTTCGCCGAGACGCTCGAAGCGCCAAGCACTAATATCGTTGAACGGCCCATCCAGGATGAAACGCTCGGTGCTGTAGCCCCGATTGTTGAACACGATGACGATGGCGTTGAGGCCGAAGCGGGCGATGCTCGATAATTCCGTGCCAGTCATCTGGAAGGCGCCGTCGCCCACCAGAACCAGCGCACGCCGGTCGGGTCGCGCGATCTGGGCGCCAAAGGCGGCGGGCATGGCGAAGCCCATCGAGGTGTAAAATGCCGAAGCGAGAAACTCGCTGCTCGCGTGTACGTACAGTTCGATGGCGGCGAACAGGCAATCGCCGGTATCGCAAATGATCATCATCTCCGGGGTGAGCGCGCGGTTGAGTCGCCCGATCAAGCGCTCGATGCTCATTGCTCGGCCGCGCTCGGGAAAACCGGGTGCACACGGCATCGGGATGGCCACCTCAAGCGGTGTGGCGGCAGGCATTGTCGTCTCGCTCAAGCGGGTGACAAAATCGCGCAGGTAGACTTTGGGATAGCGATGATGACGGATGATGACTTCATCCTGACTCGCGCGCACCACTCGATTCGGATCCAGCTGGGCGGTGTAGACGCCGAGGTCCACATCGTTTAGCGTCATGCCGAGCATGAGCAGGAGATCGGCCTGCTCGACGTACTGGCGCGCGGTTTCTGCACCCATCGCTCCTTCGTAAACGCCGAGATAAGCGGGGTGGCGCTCACTGATTACCGATTTGCCGGTCAGGGTGGAGGCGACCGGCAAGCTCGCCCTGTTCACCAGTCTCAGCAGCGCGTCCTGTAAGCCGCGGCGATGCAATTCGATGCCGGCGAGCAGCACGGGCGAGGAAGCTTTCTCCATCAGCATGATGGTTTCGTCGACCGCTTCGCGCAGCGATTCCGCATCGCTCCCCGAGGCGGCGAGTGTCTCGATCGGAATTGGATAACCGCTGACATCTATCATGTCGCGCGGCAGCTCGATATAGACCGGCTTGCAGTAGTAGCGGGCGGCGGCCAGCGCGCGATCGATCTGGCGAAAGGCAATCAAAGGATCGTCCAGTACGGCCGTGGCGCAGGTGATGCGCTCGAATATCTCGCGCTGAAACGTGAACGGGCCGAAGCGGTGGTGAATCAGCGGGTCTTCGCGCTGCTCGCGCACGCCGGGCGCGCCGCTAATGACGATGACCGGCGAGGATTCGGCGTGCGCGCCCGCGACCGCATTGACGACGCTCAAGGCGCCGACGCCGTAGGTGACCGCTAGAGCGCCGATGCCGTGACAGCGGGCGTAGCCATCGGCGGCGAACGCTGCGGTGTCCTCCCGCGTCGTGCCGATGTGACGAATGGGACTGTGCGTCAATTGGTCGTAGAAACGCAGGATATAGTCTCCGGGCACGCCAAAAATGTGATTGATGCCGGCTTCGTGCAGCCGCGCCAAAAGATATTGGCCGATGTTGGGATGAGCTGCCATGGCGATTGACCCTCGTTCCGTCCGGTGGCTTGCTGGCAGACCCGCTGTCGGCGGCGTCTTGCCGGGTTAACGAATCAGTGTCCGCAGCGCACTGACAGCGCTGGGATCGAGCTGTCCGGTTCTCTCACTTTGACAACACAAGGCGCCGCGAAATCCGAGATAGTCCGGCGCAAGCTTAAGTAAATCGGGCACGTCGCGCTCCCGCAGCGAGCCGGCCAAGCCGCAAAGCAGCTTGTAAGTGCGCGCGCTTGCCACGAAGGCTTCCAGCACCGGCCACGGGCAGATATCCCGCAGCGAGCCGCCGCGCTTGTCCAGCGTATCCAGCATGACACCGCTATAGCCGGCAGCGGCGAGTTTGGCGATGTACTCGAGCGGCGGACCTTGATCGGCGAACAACACCGCAATCAAGTGGATACCTTCGCAGGCGGCGCCCGTGGTGTGAATCGTTCGCAGCCATTCGCCACCCGGGAAAAAGCCGACTTTGACGTAATCCACCCCCGTCCCAGCCATCTCCATGATGGCTTCCAGCACGGCAGCGGGCAGCATCGGCAGATCGCCTATGGTGGCGCTGAGCGGCCGCTGGCCTTTCAGTTTCTCCACGACGCTTCGCACCTCGTCCGTGCTCAGTGCGCCGAGAGCGCCTGCGGCAGGCGCTTTAAGATCGATGATATCGGCGCCCGCGCGCAGCACCTCTTCGGCTTCCTCGAGGCTGTTAACGCTGGCCAGCATCCCGGTCATGCGCCGACCGCCTTTTCGGGGCCGGCGGTCCTGACGTCCTCGATCGCCTGCATCAGCCAGCCCCACGCCTCGCGCTCAGCTGCGCCGGCAGTTTTCTCCAGCCCCGTGCGGAGGTAGGCGAGCTCCGATTCGATTTTGCCCCAGGGCAGTAGATTTAGCCGGCTGACCAGTATCGCGGCTTCGAGTACCGCGAACTGCGCACGGTTGAAGCCCCGGAACGGCGCGTGAGTCGCCTCGTGAACGATTCTCATGTGGAGCCGCGGACGCAGATCGTCCGGCTCTGCGAGCGTGAGCTCGAGCTCGGCATGCGCCAGCGCGCCGGCCAGTCGCGGGCAGCCGACCCGCACCGAGTCGATCAGCGGCCAGTCGCGGCGTCCGGTGAGGCAGCCGGCGAACACGCGGACGTCATCGGTGTAGTTGATGACCGCCTGCCGGGTGGCGAGGATGTTGTCCAGCGTCGTGGAGGGGCGGAACGGCATGACGATGACCTCGTCGCCTGCGAAATGGACGCCCATCGGCGCGATGTGGAAGCGGTCCTCGGCCGATCGGGTGGTCAGGATAATCTCTCGGATCATTCGGTTTCCTGCGTTTGCTTCTGTAAAGTGGTACCGGCCGGTTTGTAGGCGTGCGGATCGACTGCCTGCTCGACTGGCTTCGCCGCGCATCCCCAGCGGAGCGGTTCGTCCTGTCCATAGCGCTTGCCCAGTTGCCAGGCGATCTGCGCCCGCGCAAGCTCCACGCCCAGATAGAAAGCGTGGCCGCTGTCCTTTTCTACCCCAAGTTCGGGGTAAAGGTCAAACGGGTCTTGCGCGGTGTGGAAACCGTCGCGGTTGAAGATGTGCACACCGTCCGCACTGATCTGGATGCGATAGCTCGGATCGCGAATCTCGCGCGCCAAAGCTTCGATCTCGTCCCGGCGGTAAGGGAAGGGCGCGCGCTCGTGCAAGGCCATCAGGCCGTCGTCGATGTGCTTGGGCAACGTGTTGAGCTCACGCGCCGCGTGCAGAATGCGCCGCGCAAGGTCCGCCTCGCGCACCGCCGTGCGGGCGTGCTTGCTGACTTGGGTGGTGAGAATATGGTTGATCCGGAGTTCGGAGCAGATGCCGAGCAGAACGGTGTTGATGCCCACGGTGTCGGCGTGCGTCAGCTCAGTCAAATTGCCGATGCCCATCATGATTGCGATGTCGGCATGGCGCAGGCGTACGTCCCGGTAACGGACGAGGGAGTCCATAAAGCCGAAATGGATCGGCTCGAGAATGGGATCGACGATGAACGGGCAGCCTTTGGCCTGCATCGCGGCGATCGCCCGCTCCAGCGAGTGGAGATCGCCAGGGACAGAGGGGATGAGAACCGGCGTGGCCGCGACCTCATCGGCGATCCACAGGGTGTGTTCGCTGAGGCTCAGGAGGTAATCCGCGCCCGCCCTGCCGCCGCGCACAAGATCTTCGGTCTCCAGTGAATCCACGCTGACCTTGAAGCGCTCGCCCTTGAGGGCCCGCACCGCTTCCTCGAGGTGCGGAAAGGCCGTTGCCGGCAGGCAGCCGATGTCGATAACGTTGGCACCATCGCTTTGGTAATCGCGCGCCTGTCTGAGGATGGCATCGACGTCCATGCGCGGCGCATCGGTGATTTCGGCAAAAATCCTCACATCATAGTGGCTCAGATCGGGCTTCCTGGCCTTTTTGCCGAAGAACTCCGGCAGGTCCCGAAGCTCATCCGGTCCGCGCTCGAAGGGAATGCCGATGCTCCGCGACAGCGTGTCGAGGTCGCCCCGGCAACGTCCCGGCACCAGCACCCGATCAGCGCCGAACGTCTCTTTCAGGCGGCGCCCGATCATGTCGGCCGTCATCAGCGCGGCGACGGACAGCCCAAGCTGATGGACCGTATAGTCGAAATCCGGCCGCATGTCCGCGAGAATCTGGCGCAACTGTTTTTCCGCCAGCTTGCCGGTCAGAAATAGAATGTGTTCGGGCATCGAGCTGGAGACCAAGACGCTGGAACGCGGAAAGAAATCGGCATTGCCGGCGCCCGTGGCGGGTGGGTCGGCAATGCTGCCTGGCTAGGACTAGCTTGCAGGATATAGCCAGTGGATGACAGAGGCAAGAAGAACCGCAGTTGAACCCTCTTTGCGGTGCGAGACAGCCCAGCCAGGCGCACTGCAAAGCGCCGCTCTCCCTAAGAAAGCGGGTTTTGGTTTAGCGTTTGTGCTTCGCGGCGGTGGGCTTCCGGTGCTTTTTCGCTTTGTCGCCGGGGGTTTTTTTCGCCGGCTTTGCCTCAATTTTGACTTCTGCCGTACCTTCGTGGGTCATGCCGAGCTTCTTGGCGGCCGCTTTGGAAAGATCGATGACGCGGTTTTCCGCGTAAGGCCCTCGATCATTGATGGTGACCTCAACCGATTTGCCGGTCTCGACATTGGTGACCTCCGCTTTGGTCCCCAAGGGTAAGGTCGGGTGCGCGGCAGTCATTTGGTGCTGGTTAAAGGTTTCGCCGCTCGCGGTTTCTTCGCCGTGGAAGCCCGGTCCGTACCAGGACGCTTCACCTTTCTGCTCGAAAGAGGGCTTGCCGGCGGCGTCTTGATGCGTCTTGCCGGCAGAAGTTTCCCGGTTACAACCGGACAGTCCCGACATGACGGCCAAAACGAGGGGATAGACAATCATCGTTCGAAATGGTATGGGTCGGGCTAGCTTCGTATCTGACATCTTCTAATCCTCCGCTAAAGTCCGCTACATGCCGATTCAGCAATAGCCGTACCAGCCATGTCGTCTCCAGCCAAGGTATTGACCGGGCTTGAGTAATCCGGAAGAAAAGCAATGCTTAGCGCGTATCGTAAGTAACGGCGCCGGTAAAGCTTACCGCGTCATTGTAAGCTTTGCGCACCAAGGCCGGTTCAGTAGGGTGTAAGACAAAGCAGCAACGCCAGCGGACGATAGCGAAGACGTGAATTTTTCACGAAATTACGGTTCAATATGACCGGGTAAATAGCTCAAAATATTTTTATCCTGAGCCTCGATCACTCGTGATCGAGGAGTAAGTGGCCTCCCCTGAGGGCGAAACATTGATGAAGGCGGAAAGGGCATTGAAGATTGAAGGCCGCGTCAATCTCGATGCCATGAAAGGTATACCTCGTGATCTCAAGCTGATGGCTTATGCAATCGATGGTGATGGAGAGCTACTGGGTTGTGGCGGTGTGGATACCCGAGGGCGATATTGCGTACGGTTGAAATCAGCCGCCCCACGGGACGTTGAAATCGTCTTCGGTGCTGAGAACTGGCCGCTGGCTGTGCTCAAGGGTTCCATTTATCGAGTGAAATTTTCCGCGGCGGATTGGCCCAAGGATACCCGGAGCGCCCGCCGCTAGAGCGGAAAGACCGCCTGCGTCGGTGTAGCCCTTAGCTTTAGCCGTTTGCCAAACGGTTGAGCGACAAGACGGGAATTCGTTCTGGCCTGGCCTGAATGGGCCAATGTCCGGGCCGATTCCAGATAGGCCCGAGATGGGTTTGCTGTGCCATTCTGCAACGGAGACGGTATGAGCACGAGACGCCAGTTCAGACGTCCGCAAAATACCGGCTACCTGGTCGGCGCCATTCTCGGCTTGGTGTGTCTGCTGTTCCTTTTCTGGCCCTCGCAGGAAAGCTTTCACGCGCGCGGGCCGATGAACGCCGGTCACGAAAAACTCAAGTGCGCTGCCTGCCACAACCAGGCGCCGGGCAGCTCGCGCCAGCAACTGCAGGTAAATGTCCGCTACCTTCTTGGACTGCGCCAGACGGTCGCCGATTTCGGCCACCAGGACGTCACCAACGAAGTCTGCCTGCGCTGCCACGAGCGGCGCAACGACCGCCATCCGGTGTACCGCTTTTTCGAACCCCGCTTCAAAAAAGCGCGCGAGGCGATCCAGCCGCAGTTCTGCACCTCCTGCCACCTCGAGCATACCGGAAGGCGTGTCACCGTACCGAGCACGGGCTATTGTGTAAACTGCCACGAGAAGACGAAACTGAAGAACGATCCGATCTCGATTCCGCACGAGCGTCTGATCGCCGACAAGCGATGGGAAAGCTGTCTCGGCTGCCACGATTTTCACGGCAATCACGTCATGAAGACCGAAACGGCGGTCGATCAAGCGTTTCCGCCCGAAACCATACGCCGCTATTTTGCCGGTGGAACGTCGCCCTACCCCAAAGAAAAACATCAAAAGGCCAAAGAGGAGGTGGAGGATGAGTAGCCCATCGTTTGTGATGACCGTTTTAATCCTGACGGTGCTGATCGTCTACCTGTTCGTCAGCGCGCCGCCGCCGCTGCCGGAAGCGACTCGCTCCGGGGTCCTCCTTCCGATCGAGAGCGTCCTGCCCTTGGTCGCGGCCGAAAACGACGTGGCGAGGGCCTTGTGGACGCAGGAAATCGTCGGCGCTGGTCAGAAAGCCGGTCTCAAGTTCAAGGAGGACTGGCGCGAGAAAGGCGTGGAGGCCGGTCCCCTGCCGGCGCTGTTCCTGCGCGAGACGGCCAAGAGCCTGGAAACCAATCCGGTTCGGCTCAGTCTTTATCTGGGTTCGGATTTTCCCATCAACGCGGCGAACAAGTTCGAGGGCCTTCAGGCGGAGAAATTCCAGAGCATCAAGACGACGCGCGAGCCGCAATTCTTTTATGCCGCCGACACCGCCCTGCATACCGCCATGTTTGCCGATGTCGCGATTGTCCAGCCTTGCATCGATTGCCACAACGAGCACAAGGAGAGTCCAAAGAACGACTGGAAATTGCAGGATGTCATGGGCGCAACCACCTGGTCCTATCCAACCGCCGACGTGACGCTGGAAGAAGCCCTAAACATGGTCGAAGCGCTGCGGCAAGGCTTTCGCGATGCCTATTCAGCGTACATCGAAAAAACCGAATCCTTCGCCCATCGCCCGTTCATCGGCGATAAGTGGCCGCGCGAAGGTTATTTTCTGCCGACCGCGGACGTTTTCCTGAATGAGATCGACCAGCGCGCCTCGCCAAAGACCTTGCAGAGCCTGCTCGCTTTGCTAGATACGGCGACCAGGAAGCCAAAGGCGCCCGTTTCGAGCGATCCAGCGACGGCGAAGTCCGCCATTGTCCGCCAGGAGACCGAGTGATCGACGTCAGGCAGGCAGTCTGCTGCGGCCTTAACTTGATTGCTTGCCATCATGCCGGGCTTTTCCTTAGAAACGCCCTAAGGACGGTCATGCGCTGCGCTCTATGACCGTTTTCCCGCCTTCACGCCCTTCCACGATTAAGCGCCGCAACGGATCGGCCTCATCCAGCGAGGCTGCCAGCTGTAAGCGCACCTCATCACTTCGGCGCTGGTAGATTTCGGCATCGGCAGGCTTTCGCAATTGCTCGCACAGCTTTGCCGCGGTGGCATAAACGCGCCAGGCGGCGAGGGGCAGTGCTGCTCCAAATTTCGCGCCGGAGTCTTCCGGAGGCACGAGCCCATAGGCCTGCCAAACAGCGCCCGGAGTGGGAGGGCTATTCATGGCAGACAAGGCTTGAGCCAATTCCGCTTCCGCCTGGTCCCATTGCCGCTCTACAATAGCGATCTCGGCGAGCAGCCGGTGCCCCAAGGCAGGTAGGTGCGCTCCGGCGGCGGCGCGGCCAGCGCACACAGCTTGTTGGCCATTTCCCGCGCCTTTGCCAGTTCGCCTTGCGCGAGCCAGTATTCCGCTAGGCCCTGGTAGAGCGGGAGACACCATTGCCAGTCCCTTATGCCCGGCTCGCCTTCCAGCAAGCTCATCGCCTTGCTGAAACACTCGTGCGCGCGCCGGTGATCCTGGAGACCCAGATGCGCCCTGCCGGCCAGGACAAGACCGTAGCTGCGCATGGCATGATCGCGTCCCTCTCGAACGAGCTCCAATACCTGCGTATAGTGCCCGCAGGCGCCGTCGAAATCGAGTAGCTCCTCATGCAGCCGCGCAAGGACGAGCCGAAAACCCATCACCCCGAAGGAGTTCCCGTTCTTCTCCGCCATGCTGAGCGCGTCGGCCAGACCGCGGCGCGCCTCGCCGAGTTTCCCGAGATACAGCAGCGACCAGAGCTGAAACCACCAACAGATCATGAGATGGTAAGTATCGCCCAGACTGCGCGCGGTTCTCATGCCATCTTCCGCCACGTACCGAGCTAGCACATAGTTTGAGGATAGGCACTCCATCCAGGCTTGTGAGAAGAGCAGGGTGTTCATCAAGCGCGGCTCGCCCACCGCTCGGATGGCTGCTAAGGCGCTGCGACAGGTGGCCGCGGTGTCCTGCCGCCAGCCCGTAAAACGGAGATTCGCCATGGCACAGCTCACTTGAGCGCGCAGTTTCAAGATTTCATCGTCCAGATTCCGGCTGCTCGCTTCCGCTTCGGTCGCCGTCTCCAAGCAGTAGCGAACATCCAGCCAGCGGGCAATGCGGCTGATTTCCACCAGCGCATTGACCTCAAGCGGTTTGTCATCCTTTTCGCGGGCGCAACCGAGGACGACCTTGAGATCCGCAATGGCACCACTGAGGTCGTCCATGGCGCTCTGCACCTGCGCGCGGCGTTGGAGCAGGCCGACCTTTGTCTCTACTTGCCCGGCCGGCGGTAGCCGCTCGATAAGGGCGAGGGCTCGGTTCAAGTAGGCGGCAGCTTCGGCGTTGGCGTAGCGCCGCGCCGCGTTCTCCGCCGCCTGCCCCAAATGCCGCACGGCTTGTGCGTAGTCGCAGCCCCGCTCGAAGTGATCGGCGAGTTCGGCCGCCACCTGATGAGACTCATCGCCATACGCCGCCGCCAGGCGCTCCCCCAGGCGCTTGTGGAGCCGTACGCGCCGGGCCGCGGCGAGCCGTTGATACAACACCTCCTGATAGAGGGCGTGCAGAAAACGGTAGCGGCCGGCGACCGTCCCGTCCGGCCATTCGGCGATCCCCGCCGACGCTATCATCTGGCCCTGTCCGGCCAAGGTCTCACAACCTTCATCCACCGCGTCGCTATCCAGGCCGAGCGCGGCCGCCACGAGCGCCGCCGACCACTCCTCACCGGCCGCGGAAGCCACCGCGAGCAGGCGTTGCTCCGCCGGACCCAGCGCGTCGATCCGATGCTCGATCAAGGCGTGTAGCCGCTCCGGCACGCCGAGGCAGAGGTCGTCGGCTGGCTCGGGCATCCCCCAGCGGGCATCCTTAGGCCGGATGAGACCCCGCGCCGTCCAGTCGTCGACGAGGTTCGTGACAAACAGCGGATGGCCTTCCGTGCGTCGGTAGATCCTGTCTACGACGGCCTCCGGCATGGCGGCTCCGGCAAAGCGCGCCGCGAGATAGCGCTCAAGCTCCGGTCGCGAGAAGGGTTCCAGGGGAAGATCGACACAGCGTCCACGCGCGAGCAGATCCTGCCGGAGCCGTTTGACCGGGTGTTCGGTTACGGCGGCATCGGCCGGCCGGTACGTCCCGATGATGAGCAGGCGCGCCGCCGCCTGTCGCTGCGCGAGCAGCGAAATCGCATCCAGCGTGGCACGGTCGCTCCAGTGCAAATCTTCCAGCACCAGCACCAGCGGCATCTCTTGGGACAGAGCTTCCAGCGCCCCGACGAGCTCGCGGAGCATCCGTTCCTTAGTCGCGCCGAAGACTTCCCGCTGCAGGGCCGCGTCGTCTTCCACGCTCAAAAGCCCCGGCAGCTGGGCCAGCCAGGTTGGTGCCAAGCGCTGCAGTCTCGCGACGAATCCCGAACCGCCCGTGGCCCGGCAACAGCGGTCCAGGACTTCCAGCAGCGGCAGGTACGCCTCGCCCGCGCCATAGTGCTCGATGCAACGTCCCGAGAGCACGCCCACCCCTCGGTTAACCAAGGGCTCCAGGAACGTCTCCACCAGGGTGGTTTTGCCGATCCCCGCCTCGCCGGTGACAAACACCACTCGCCGCTCGGCCGCGAACGCACACTCCAGGAGGTCCTGGAGCCGGGCCAAGGGTCCAGTGCGGTCGAGCAGACCGGGGGTCGGATCCGCTGCCCGAAGCACACCATCGATCGGAGCGGTCAAAGGCAGGCTGGCTGGAGGCCTCGCCGCGAGGTGCTCGAGGCGCCTGGGGGCGGCAATGAA
>CADDZF010000075.1 GCA_902812445.1 Methylococcaceae bacterium
GCCTCATCATGCCGCCCGGCGTATCCCAGGTCATGATCATGCCGGGCGGCATGATGAGGCCACCCACCTCGTCCGCGCTCAAGCGCATGTTGACCTTGAGCGCCGGCAGCGTCATGCCTGCCAGCAGCATGAGGGTCGTCGTGAGGGTAACCGCGGCGAGCTGCGGGCGCGTGACATCGGAATGCATGGCATGGCCGGCGTGGGCTCGATGCTGTCCGTGTAGGCCAGCGTGAGTCTCGCCGGACGGCGTCTCATCCGCCGGGCGCTCTGTCATCAGGCCGTGTTTCAGCCCGCGCGCCACCAGCCAGACGTTCGCCGGATAGGCCAGCGCGAAACCGGCGACGACGCCCAGCGACATGACACCCCAGAACAAGAGCTCGGCCGCATCCATCGCGCGCATGTCCGAGCCCATCATCAGCAGCGCCATCACCGGCGCCATGCCGGCCATCATCGCATTCATGCTGATGAATTCGGGCATGAACGATCTTTGCACGTTCTCCCAATAAGAGCCGCCCATCCTATTTTTCATGAACAGCGACTGAAAAATTAACAGACCGAACGCAAACCCCGCGAGGTATTCGACGATCAGGTCCAGCCACATCGGAAGACCCAAAAGCGACGTGATCGCGGCCGCCGCGATGATGCCGGTCGCATCCCCGGCAACGCAGTGTATCGTCGAGCCTACGCCCTGTTTCCACAGCGGCTTGATGAAGTCCTCGTGCGTGCCGGGACGGGGTTCCTTGTCGGCCATTACATAGAGCAGTAGTCCGATCGGCCCCATATAGAGCGTGACCAACACGAAACCCCATTTCATCACGAGGGGTTCCGGATTGTTCCTGAACTGATCATAAGCGACGTAGACAGTCGATAATCCGGCCAAAAGAAACCACACGATCAGCACGCCATCGATGGGTTGAACGATCATTTAGGCCCCTACCTCAAAGACCGCAGCAGGCACAAGCCTCTCGCACGAGCGCTGAGGGCTGCTGTAGCGATGCGCTTTCACGCCGGTAATAATGACTTGCGCCGGCTCATGATGCGCTCGCGCAAGACATAGAATGGGATTAATCCATGAACCGTCACGCCAGCCGATCCCGCCACCGCTTGCCATGGCCGGCAGGTTCATCATCCAAGGAAAAGACGATGCTCGCAGTGACAGGTTCGGCGCAGTCGAGTGCGCCCTGAACGCCGTGCCGCGGAATGACTTCTGGCGCTTTGCTAGCGGCGTCATTGACAGTAGCTCGGCACCCACGTTCTATGCATGAGATGGGCCGGGATCTCGTTGTAATCGAAGGCCAGTCCGGCGCGAATCATTTTCTCGACATCGAACAGGTGCCTCGTTTCCGGAATGTCCCGATAGAACGCGCGAAACAGGAGGGGTGTCAGCCAGGCCGACACCTTCATGCCGAAAGCGCCGATGTAATTGCGGCGTTGGCCGATATGCGCCAGTTCATCCACGGTGATTTCATGCAGCAGCGCGCGCATCCGGTCGCGTACTTCTGGTTCATCGGCATAGAGTTCATCGAGCAGGCCATCCACTTCGCGGTAAAACAGGATGCCCATCAATTCGGTGACAAAGGCCAAAGGACTCATGAGCTTTTCCGGTAGTCGGGGGAAAATCGCGTAGACTCGGCGCTGGATAGGACCGAGCGGTATCCACTCGACCTTGTCGAGGCCGACGGTGCGAAACATTTCCTGAAAAAGGCGGATGTGGCAGAACTCCTCGGCCAGATGATAGCGGCTGATGCGGTCCGTGACCGAGATCGCCTCGGACATACAGGGCGTGGCCTCCCAAGCGCCGCTAATACCAACCCACTCGTGGCGGGCGAATTTGTAGATGCAGGTGAGCAGCAAGGTCTTCCGGTCGATCAAACGGGGTTCGTCTTGGAGACGGACATAGTTCCGGTAAAACACCGCAGCATCCGCCAAAGGCCGGCGCAACGGAACCGGGTGCTCGCGAAAATATTGCAGCCGCATGCGCTTGTGCGTGAGGTCTCTGTCTTCTTCGATCAGTTCGCCCGAGTGGGCGCGGGTGAAAATCCAGTAATCTTCAAAGTTCTCGGCTCGCTCACGGGCAGTGCTCGGTGCAAAGATCGATCGGTATCTCCGGCTTGCATTCATCCAATTGTTCTCCCTCAAGGGTTAATGTTAAATCCAGGCCCCTGGATCGCCGTATCGCACCAGGTGAGCCGTTCACCACGCGGCCTCGGAGTGATTTTACGCGAAAACCGCTCGCAGCCGTCCAGCTTCAACCCTACCGCGTGCCTCAACGCTTGCTCCGCGTGCGCGCTTTATGCGGCCGCGCCTTCTTTTCGATAAACTCAATGATCATGTCAGCGATATCCTTCTGGCTGATCGCTTCGATGCCTTTGAGTCCCGGCGAGGAATTCACTTCCAGTACCAGCGGGCCATCCTTGCCGCAAAGGATATCCACTCCCGCCACGTTTAATCCCATCGTTCTCGCGGCCTCTATCGCGGCTTCCCGCTGCGTAGCGGTGAGACTGACCGCCGATGCGGTGCCTCCGCGGTGCAGATTAGAGCGGAACTCGCCTTCCTTGGCGGAGCGCCTCATCGCCGCGACGACGCGCCCGCCGATGACCAGACAGCGCACATCCGCCCCGCCGGCTTCCTTGACGTATTCCTGCACCAGGAAATTGGCCTCGAGCTTGCGAAACGCATCGATCATGCTTTCGGCCGCTTTATAGGTTTCCGCCAGGATGACGCCTCGGCCCTGGGTTCCTTCCAGCAGCTTGATCACCAGCGGCGGACCTCCCACCAGCCTGATCAAGGATTTGAGATCGTCCGCGGTATGGGCAAAACCGGTAACCGGAAGCCCGATTCCCGCCCGCGAGAGCAATTGATGCGAGCGCAGCTTGTCTCGCGAGCGGCCGATCGCCACCGACTCGTTGACCGAATAAATGCCCATCATCTCGAATTGCCGCAGCACCGCCATACCATAAAACGTGATCGAAGCGCCGATGCGTGGGATGACGACGTCGAAGCCCTCCAGTTTTTCATCGTAATGATAGATAGCCGGCCGGTCCGAAGTGATCTCCATATAGCAGTGCAGCGGATCGATTATGTGGGGTTCGTGTCCGCGCTTGAGGGCCGCCTCGGCGAGACGGGCGGTGGAATAAATCTGCGGCCTGCGCGAAAGGATGGCGATTTTCATGGGGGGTGCGAAATGATTACGCTCGCTTTGGGCGGGTAGTCTTTTTGCCGGTGCAATACGAAAGCGCCGGATCGATCAGGAAATGCCCGGCCAGCGCCTTCCTGCCGAGGAGCAGGCGGAATTTCAGCGTCTCGCGGCTGGTGAGGGTGAGTTCGATGGGCAGGGTGAGTCCACCTAGGGTTATAGCGGCTTCAATGACGTAGCGTCGCTGGCGATGTCCGCCCGAATCCGTCACCCAGCGGCGATCTACGACCGGCGCCTCGCACAGGCAAACCGGCCCCGTGCTCCTCTGACTGGGATGGATGAGAAAGCGCACCCACTTTTGTCCTGCCTGATCGAACACTTCCAACTTGAATGCGTGTAGCGCGGAGGTGCGAGCGCCGGTATCGATCTTCGCCTTGATCGGTGGGAGATTCAAAGAATCAAGATGAACCCATTCGCGCCAACCGATAATCGTTTTATCTGCCATAGGGTCATGTCCCGACCATTCTATCCCGGAATAGAACCGTATCGGCATTTTAAGGTTCTGAACGTCTTTCTATCTACTTGAAGAGTCGAGCTTCGATACGGTGCACGGCAGCTCTTACAGCCCAGCATGCGATCAGCCCGTGCTGCTCGAAGCCGTGCTCCCGGCGAGACGTTGAAAAAGCGGGCGTGTGCTCCGCCCCAACCGGCAGACTCGAATTGCGGGTGGGCAATAGTCACTGTGCGAGCGCGCCCGGCTCGACCCTGTCAGATCGGACCGTTGTTGAAGCTTAAGAGATGCGCTGGCGAAAGACGGCGCTGCGGTATTCGATGAGTGGTATTGGGCCTGCAACGAGGCACCTTCCAAGGCGCAGTCCAGCTTATTGATATCGACGCTTCTGGCCACGATAGGCGCCGCCTAAATGCGTTTATAGAGAAACGCCCCAGCGCAGGCCATATCTCATCAAGTGCCAGTCTGGTTATTGGCTGCCTGGATCGATGTGCGGGAGCTCAAACGGCGCCGCACTCGATCCACCGACCGGGCCGCTCAAGATTCGGCAATTTACCGATCAAGCCATTAGCAGGAGATATGGCCCCATTGGGGGCCAATGCCGCTTGCAGCACTCGCGCCGAAAACCACCGACTGGCATGGTCTCCCCACCCATCATGCGGGCTTCTCGAACATAGCGCCTTCCACCAGCGCACAGATGATGTGGCCGATGACGATATGTCCTTCCTGGATTTTGGGCGTTTCCGATGAGGGAATCCGAATGCAGTAATCGCACAGAGACGGCATATCGCCGCCCGCGGCGCCGGTCATGCCGACCGTAATGATTTTTCTGCGGCGGCATTCTTCCAGCGCCTGCAGCACGTTCCTGGAACGTCCCGAGGTCGAGATGCCGAAAAACACATCGCCTTCAACTCCCAACGCCTCCACTTGTCGCGAAAATAGTTTCTCGAAGCCGTAATCATTGCCCACCGCGGTCAACACCGACGTATCGGTATTGAGCGCGATGGCGGGCAATCCGGGCCGGTCGAAATAAAAGCGGGCGACAAACTCGGCGGCCAGGTGCTGAGCATCGGCGGCGCTCCCCCCGTTACCCGCGAGCAATAGCTTGCGGCCCTTTTGCAATGCCTCGACGCAGCATCGGGCGCTGGTTTCGGCCACACCGAGCGTACCTTCATCCGCCCTCATCTGATCGAGCAGCGCGATGGTTTTCTCGATTTCACTGGTAATGAACGGTCTCATGCCACTCTCCATTTCTGGGCGCCTTGCCGGGTACGATTATGCTTCATAACTTCTCCTTAACGTTGTCTTGCACACGCCAGTCGCGTGCTAACCCTCAGGGGAATCGCTCATCCCGATCAGCATGCCGATAGTTAACTCCACCACTCGTTCCAACAGGGGTGCACATCGAGCCGGCAGCCCGCTCGGACCAGCTCCCAAAGACGCCGCAAGTGCACTTCACGAACTCCTCCGAGCCCCTCAACGGAAATTATAATTGCATGCCTGGCGGCATCTCGTGGCCAGCCGGGCGAAAAACCCGCATCAGCGCTTGGCGAAATCGTCGAGTCGTTAGATTAGCATGGCTCATGTGTAACGCGTTATCTGAATCCGTCCTCGAGGCCGCCGCTCGGATGCCGAGAAAACGTTGCAATGGACGGTTCCCTGCGCAAATCCGCCCGCTTGGAATTAGACCGAGGGGTTCGACTCGCTTATTCTGAGCACGGGTGAACAGGGCTGAAGAGCCGAGGAGTCGCCGACATGTCGGAGCAAACGCTGCAGGTGCGAGCGTGGTTTTTGGGTGCCCGGATCGATGTGCGGGATCTCGAGCGGCGCGGCAGCATCGCGCTCGGTCCTCTGACCATGCTCATCGGCCAGCACGGCTATAGCATGATATTCCGCTTCGGCGCGGTTGTGCTGTTCGGTTTGACTCCTGCCGAGGAGTCCGATCTCATCCGCAGCTTGATGGCGTCGGTGCACGCTCCGGTGGCGGAACCGGAGCGCGAGGAAGTGGAGATCATCGTCGATGCCGATCGGCCCGAGCGCATCGATGCGGACGGCAGGCTGGTACTGCACGAGGCCAGTATCGGCCGGCTTCAGGTCGTCGCCAATGTGCTGGCCAAAAGCTGCGTGCTCGCGTTTTACGAGAAATCCGTGGCGGACGCCTTCGACCGCATCGAACAGCTAATCGATCATCTGCGGCAGGGAGTCAGCCCGCGGCGTGGCAAGGAGGTGATCAATGTGATCGGCAACGCGCTGATGATCCTGACGCGAACGGTCGGGCGCGTCGAAGTGACCGAAAAGCCCGAGATCACCTGGGATCAGTTCGAGCTGGATCGGCTTTATGGAAGGCTGGCGACCGAGTATGAACTGCGCGATCGTGACCTCGCGTTGTCGAGAAAGCTCGAACTGGTTTCACGCACCGCCGAGACTTACCTCGAGCTGGTGAATCATCGCCAGGCCTTGCGGGTCGAGTGGTATATCGTCATTCTCATCGTGGTCGAAATCATCCTCAATCTTTACGGCAAGTTATCTTGATACGGCCGCCCCTGGGGCTCGTTTGAGGTGCGTGCGTGGACTTTGCGATGCAGATTTCCCTAGCCTCGATCACCTATATTTATATCGATCAGCCGCATAACATCGAGTAGCGCAGGGCTGATACTCGCGGCGACGCTGAGCCCACGCGCGAGTACCCTGAGGTCATTGCGGTTAAAAATTCCCGAAAGTATAGTCAAGCGGTCGATCCCGCTTACCGTTGGCTTTTGTTTGGAGGTGGACAATGAGCGTCAAACCGTTCGGCGACAAGCAGCCGCGACTCGGCAAGGCGGTGTATGTGGACGATAGCGCACAGGTGATAGGTGATGTCAGCCTGGGAGATGACGTCTCGATCTGGCCAATGACGGTGTTGCGCGGTGATATTCATCGCATCGTGATCGGGGACGCGACCAACGTCCAGGATGGCAGCGTTCTGCATGTCACGCAGGCCAGCCCATTCAATGTGGCGGGTTGTCCCTTGCTGATCGGCCAGGGCGTGACGGTCGGCCACAAGGTTGTGCTGCACGGTTGTACGATCGGCGATGAATGTCTGATCGGCATGGGAGCCATCGTCATGGACGCTGCGGTGGTGGAAGACCATGTGATCGTTGCCGCGGGGAGCCTGGTGCCGCCGGGAAAAATCTTGGCAAGCGGGTTTTTGTATGTCGGATCACCGGCTCGCCAAGTACGGATGCTGAAGGACTCGGAACTCGAGTATCTGCGATTCTCGAAAGAGGGTTATGTCCGCCTGAAAAATCAGTATCGGGCAAGCTTGACAGCGGACAGTGACTGAGCAACCAACAAGTTGGCGCTGTTTTCATCCTTAGGACTGCCACTTGCAACGACGCTCGGCATTGAGCAATTCGATGACAGGCCGCGTTTCCGGCCGTACGCCACGCCAGATAAAAAATGCTTCGGCCGCTTGCTCGACCAGCATCCCGATGCCGTCCACGCTCCTGGCCGCGTTTTGCCGTTGTCCCCACAAGAGGAAGGCGGTGGGCTCGTTGGCATAGGCGAGATCATAACAACAGGCCCCGGGCGCCAGGAGACCATCGGGCAGCGGCGGTAGCTGATTGTGCAAGCTGGCTGCGGTGGCGTTGATAACCAAGTCGAAGCGGTGTCTCGTTAATTCGTTGAACGAGCAAGCGTTGATCGGCCCGAATCGGGAAAACTCGTTACCCAACTGGATGGCCTTTTCCGGCGTACGATTGGCGATCACCAGCCTCGCCGGGCATTCTGCCAGGAGCGGGCCAATTATGCCCCGACTGGCGCCGCCGGCGCCGAGCAACAGTATGCTGCTGCCTCTAAGCCCGATGCCGAGATGGGTAGTCAGGTCGCGGATGAGCCCTATGCCGTCGGTGTTATCGCCATCGAGCATGCCGTCATCCCGGACGGTTAGGGTATTGACCGCTCGGCTGCGTTCCGCGCGCTCACTCCGGCGGTCAGCCCGTTGAAAAGCCAGCTGCTTCAGCGGGACGGTACAATTCAGGCCCTTGCCACCACTGGAGACAAACTCACTGACCGCGGCATCGAACTGGATGCCCGGCACGTCCTGCGCCGCATAATGAATGTTGTGCCCGGTCTGCTCGGCAAACAGAGCGTGTATGCGAGGTGATTTGCTGTGTCCTATCGGGTGACCAAAGACCGCGTAACGATCAGGCTTTTGCATGCTCTCCAGACAGCATCGCGGCGCGGCTTAAGGCGCGGCTTAATTGGCGTCTGGTGAAACACTCAGCCGCCATCTTGGCGGATCCGGGCCAGGCGGCGTTTTTCCCAATAAATGGAAAATGCAATGACCACGATCGCCAGAATCATGAGTACGGGCATGAATTCGCGGATATAATTGGCCACCACGGCCGTGGTCCCCAGATAAAGCCCGGCAAGGCTGTAACGCCAGCCGATACGGATACCATCCAGATACGTCGCCATGGCGAGTATAAGCAGCACCATCAAACCAGTCGTTTCTGAATTCATGCGCCCGGACTGCATGAACGCGAATACGCAAAGCACCGCCGCGAGCGAGCCGAACCAATGCAGGGACTGGACGATGAGCAACTCTTTCAACAGATACCCGCTCACATGCCCTTTTTCCCTCGCCTGTGACCAGCCGGCAGCCATTGCCAGAATGCCAAAGATGAAAATCATCGAGAGCCAATACATGAATGCGTCATCCGGCGAGAAGTCGGTGATCACGATGCCGGCCAAGGAAAGAATCACCATGAGAATTAGGACGACTTCTTGTGCCGGCATGATGCTGTCAGCGGATTTGGTTACCAGCGGGTGGTTGGACTCGGAGTTGCTCATGTTTCGTTTGCTGCAAGGTGATCGATCAAATGCCGTTCCGGCAGCCGAGAAAAGCCTCAGTGCGGAGTGGATTTAAGCGCTAATTGGGATGGCCGTCAATGTAGGATCGGCGGGCGAGCGACTCTCGTTGCCCTAGCTACGGCCTGGCTTTCGGCCAATTTCTCGCTCAGGTTGCCGCAGCCATTCGGCAATGGATTTAGCGAAATAGGTCAGAATAGCGTCGGCGCCGGCCCGTTTGAACGCTAGCATGGTCTCCAGCACGGTTTTCTTCTCATCCAGCCAGCCGTTTTGCGCGGCGGCCTTAAGCATGGCGTATTCGCCGCTGACTTGATAGGCCAAAGTGGGTACGCCAAAGGCTTTCTTGACGCGCCGAACGATGTCCAGATAAGGCATGCCCGGCTTGATCATGACCATATCGGCACCTTCTTCGATATCGAGCGCTACTTCTCTTACGGCCTCGTCCGAGTTGGCGGGGTCCATCTGGTAAGTGAATTTATTGCCGCCGCCGAGGGCGGCCGTCGATCCTACCGCATCCCGAAACGGCCCGTAGAAGCTGGAAGCGTATTTCGCCGCATAGGCCAGGATACGGGTGTTGCGGTAGCCAGCACGTTCCAGCGCCACGCGTAACGCACCGATGCGGCCGTCCATCATATCCGAAGGTGCGACGATATCCGCCCCTGCCTCAGCGTGCGAGAGCGCCTGTTTGACGAGCACCTCGACGGTTTCATCGTTCATCACGTAACCGGTATCGTCGACCAGACCATCCTGGCCGTGCGAGGTATAAGGATCCAGCGCAACATCGGTGATGACGCCCAGTTCCGGAAACGCTTTCTTGAGGGCGCGCACGCTCCGTTGCACCAAGCCATCCCTATGGTAAGCCTCCTCCGCCGCTGGTGTTTTCTGCGTTGCAGGAATGACAGGGAACAATGCGATGGCCGGGATACCTAGCCGACGAATCGTTTCGGCCTCCTCGAGCAGCACATCGAGGCTCATCCGCTCAATACCCGGCATGGACGCGATCGCCTGGCGGAACTGGTGGCCTTCCTGGACGAACATTGGATAAATGAGATCATCCACGGCGAGCGCATGCTCGCGCATGAGGCGGCGGCTGAAATCGTCCCGCCGCATTCTGCGCAAGCGAGTGCTAGGATAGGAGCTGCTATTCTTTTTACGTGAAAACATATGGGTTTCGGCTGGGTCCATGGCTAACGATTCGTAGTCAGAAAACTCTGTAGTTTATTCCAGGCCACCGCGTTATCATAAGAACATCTACGTTGCAGGAGTAATAAATGATATTGCTTAAGCGTTTACACAGCATGGCGAGTTGGATTGGGGTTATTTTTTTGTTGTTGGGCTCGGGCTTGGCGGCGGCTCGAGCGGAAGAATCACTGCTTCCTCCGCAGTTGGTCATACAGGAGACGTCCGATAAGCTGCAACAATCTTTACAGCAAAAACAGTTCAAGGACGACTTCGTCAAGGCGACCAAGCTGGTTGAGGAAATCATCAGACCCCACGTCGATTTCGATCGCGTCTCCTATATGATATTGGGGAAATACTGGAAGTCGGCCAGCCCGGATCAACGAGAGCGTTTCAAAAAGGAATTCACAACGCTGCTCGTGCGTACCTATACGACTGCGTTCACCGAATATGCCAACTGGACGATTCGCTATCTGCCCTTAAGAATGAACCCCGGCGACAGGCGGGTAATCGTCCACACCCAGATCCTTCAATCCGGCGCTCAGCCCGTGGGAGTGGATTACCGCATGGCGAATAACGGTGGAACTTGGAAGGTATACGACGTGTTGATCGAGGGAATCAGCCTGATCCAAAACTATCGTTCCAGCTTCACCGAAGAGATCGCCCGTACGGGCTCTCTGGAAGGTTTTATCGATCACATAGCACAGCGCAACAGCACCGCGATGAAAGAGCCTCTCAAGGAGGCTCAACCGCCCGTCAAGGGTTCATCATAGGCTCAGCCAGTTCTTGGGTTTCAGATAGGTTCTATAAAGATCCTCCTCCGGGCTCCCTTCTTCCGGTTTCCAGTTGTAGCGCCAGTGTGCGACTGGAGGCAGCGACATCAAGATCGATTCCACTCTGCCACCCGTTTGCAGACCAAATAGCGTTCCCCGGTCGTAAACCAGATTAAACTCCACATAACGACCGCGCCGATAGAGTTGAAAGTCGCGTTGGCGTTCGCCGTAGACAAGGTTTTTGCGGCGCTGGACGATGGGCAAGTAAGCCGGAAGATAATGGTCCCCAACGCTACGCAGGAATTCGAAGCAGCGCTCAAACCCCCACTCGTTCAGGTCGTCGAAGAACAGACCGCCGACACCGCGCGTTTCGTTTCGGTGCTTGATGAAGAAGTACTCATCGCACCAGCGCTTAAATCGCTCGTAGACGTCCTCGCCAAAGGGGCGGCAGGCGGCCTGTGCCATCCGGTGCCAGTGGATGGCGTCATCCTCGAACGGGTAGTAGGGAGTCAGGTCGAAACCGCCGCCGAACCACCAGATGGCCGGCTCATTCTCTTTCTCGGCGAGGAAAAACCGCACGTTGGCGTGTGATGTGGGAATATAGGGATTTCGTGGGTGGATGACCAGCGATAGCCCGGCGACTTGAAACGAGTGCCCAGCCAGTTCTCCGCGGTGCGCCGTCGCTGCGAGCGGGAGACGGGTTCCCTGGATATGAGAAAAATTCACCCCGCCCTGCTCAAAGGTCTGTCCGGCAAACAGAACCCGCGTTCTGCCGCCGCCTTCGCCGTTCTCGTACTGCCAGTTGTCCTCGGCGAAGCGAGCGCCCGGCTCTTCGCCTTCCAGCGCCTGACAAACGGTATCTTGTAACTTGAGCAAATAACTCTTAACTTTTTCGATGTCCGGTGTGTCCATTCGCATTGGCTCTCAATGTAAACGTTATTTTTACGATCGTGTTACGGTTTTTAGACGCTAAGGTATCAACGATTTGCAAGGCACCAAAGTAATAACGAAGGCTTCGCTCAATGACCTGCTCGGCTGACGTTTGCCATGAATAGTCCCGAGCGCGATGCGTTATATGCTCGACCAGTCGCCAAAATAGCGGATTTTGCCTTCGACGAGCAAGTAGCCCGCGTTTTTGCCGACATGATTCAGCGCTCCGTGCCGGGGTACGAGACCATCACCTCGGCGATTGGCCTTCTGAGCACTCGCTACGTGCGGCCGGGCAGCTATTGCTATGATCTCGGCTGTGCGCTGGGCGCGGCGACACTGGCCATGCGCCGCCACCTGAAGGAACGCAATTGCGTGATCATCGCAGTCGACAATTCACCGGCCATGCTCGCGCGCTGCCGCGAGATTATCCAGCAAGCGCACGCTGGCATCCCGGTTGAAATCGTTTGCGCGGATATCCGCGACATCAAAATCCACAACGCCTCCATGATCGTACTTAATTTTACCTTGCAGTTTATTCCGCCTGAAGAGCGGCTTGCCTTGTTGACCAAAGTCTACCGAGGGCTATTGGCGGGCGGCATTCTGATTTTGTCGGAAAAGCTCGCTTTTGCCGACGCGCGCCAGCAAACCCTACACACCGAGATGCACCATGCGTTCAAGAAGGCGCACGGTTACAGCGAGCTAGAAATCAGCCAGAAACGCGCCGCGCTGGATAAGGTCTTGCTTCCCGAAACGCTCGCGCGGCATAAGGAACGCTTGCAGCAGGCCGGCTTTGCGAGCTGCGAGGTATGGTTCCAGTATTTCAATTTCGCCTCCCTGATCGCCTTGAAATGATCGATTACACGAGGCTGTATGCGGCGCTGGCTCAGCGAGGCTTGCAAGCCTGGCTGGACAGATTGCCTGAGCAACTGACAAAAACGAGGACGCTGTCGCGGCACGGCGATTTCAACAAATGGCAAGCCGTCCTGCATCTACTGCCCCGGATAAAGGCGTCCAGCATCGATCTAACTGCCGATAGCGTCCGCATCGGCGGCGATGGCGATTGCGATGAGGCGATGCGCCAGGACATAGAACGAGCGCTGCGACAACTGCATCCGTGGCGCAAGGGGCCCTATACGGTACACGGTATTCAGATCGACAGTGAATGGCGCTCTGATCTGAAATGGCGGCGCCTGCGCGATTACATACAACCGCTGACAGGCCGCACCGTTCTGGACGTCGGCAGTGGCAATGGCTATCACTGCTGGCGCATGAGCGGCGCAGGCGCCGACTTGGTGATCGGCATCGACCCGACCGCGCTGAGCATCGTGCAATTTAACGCCATTCGCCATTTTTCAGGCGAGCCGCCGGTCTATGTGCTGCCCCTCGGCATCGAGGACATGCCGCCCGGTCTCGGCGCTTTCGACAGCGTGTTTTCGATGGGCGTTCTCTATCACCGCCGCTCACCCATCGATCATTTACTGGAGCTCCGCGGCCTACTGCGCTCAGGCGGCGAGCTCATACTCGAGACGCTGGTGATCGACGGCGCCCTGGGGCAGGTGCTGGTGCCCGAGGACCGCTATGCGCAAATGCCGAATGTCTGGTTCATTCCCTCCTGCCCGACCTTGATGGCGTGGATGAAGCGCTGCGCTTATCGAAACGTTCGGCTCATCGACAGCGTCCGAACGCTGCCCGAAGAACAGCGCTCGACCGATTGGATGTCCTTTCAATCGCTCACCGATTTCCTTGATCCGGAAAACCCCGAACTCACCCGCGAAGGTTTGCCGGCGCCACGCCGAGCCATTCTGTTGGCACACGCTCCATAAAGGGGAAAGTGACGTTTTAGAGCCAGTTTTGTCGCTTGATCGGCCCGAGCTTGCATCCCTGGTTTTCGACCGTAGGTCTCGAGCGCGCCGCCGCTTCATCCGCCACCTCGTTGCTGGCCGCAGTGCGCAATAACGCCTTCAATATGTCATCAGCGTCCCAGCGCGTGAGGAAATGGTCGATCAGCGTAATACCTACCGCATCGCGGGGTGGTGCGCTCTACAAACTCTGTTAAGGCAAACCAAGCAGGACAAGGCGCTAGCGATCAAGCGATTGCGCACGCTTTTTAATGAATTGCCCACCGATTGGAGGAAATCGAAAGGGCGCTCATGGGCGCCGACTTTGCCCGAGCGCAGGCCGTTGCCCATCAGCTGCACGGCTCGGTGAACCTGTGCGGTTTCTTTGCCCAAGCCGAGCCCGCGGAAGCGCTTGAGAGGGCGCTGCAAAAAACGAAACGGAACATTTGGAGAAATTGCCCAGGCACTCAAAAGCGCCCACCCATACTTTGCTGAATTCCAAAGATGAGCTCTTGGCCAGTCTTTTCATCAGGTCCAGGACCGGCTCGTAGACCACCAGCGCCTTACCCGGCAGAGGACCGCTGCTGAGGCGGCGCAACTCCTTGAGCTGATGCTCGCTGGCGCGCAGCGCATTGCCGTCGAGCATCTTCACCCGATACCCCTCATCAGCGAGGGCCGTTGCACGCCCAATGCTGCATCAGCGCCCGGGTCTCACTGGCGAATAGCGCACCAACTCGGCCGAAGGCTGCCCCTCCAACCGCGCCAGCGTGCGGTCCACCGCCACCCGATTTCCTCGCTGGCCTGGTAGGCCTCGTGAATCGATCGGCGCACCCCGTACACCACCTCGCTCATCAGTCGAAACATCGTCGACAATGATAACTCATACGTGTACTGGGCATCGGCCGTTTGGGCAAACCAGGCTTCCAGCCGCTCGGGATGGAAACCGCGCTCGAACAGCGCGCGCATCATCACTTTCAGGGGGGCTTTCTCCATGAAACGGTGGAAGATTTCGTCGACACGCATGACAAAATGGCGCTACGTTAAGTTAACAACGCCCATAGAATAAATGACTTAGGTGCATGTTAACAGGGCTGGTGGTAAGATCTATATGGATGGGCTTGCTATTATTGTGATAGTTGTTGTATAGTTGAAATATGGAAAGAGATACCGCAACTTCCATCTTCGAGTGCCTCTCATCGAGCGTACGGCTGGAGGGATACCGGCTACTGGTCAAGAAAGGCGCCGAAGGCATGGCCGCCGGCGAAATCGCGCAGGCGCTCGATGTGCCGCCGACGAACCTCTCATTCCATCTCAAGACATTGACCCACGCGGGACTGCTCACGGTGGAGCAGGAGGGGCGCTATCTGCGCTACCGGGCCAACATCCCGTTGATGCTGGAGTTGATCGCTTACCTGACCGAAGAGTGCTGTTCGGGCCGGCCCGAACAGCACTCTTCGGTCAGGTAAGCGA
>CADDZF010000076.1 GCA_902812445.1 Methylococcaceae bacterium
CGCCCACTGCCCTGGGAGGATTCGCCTCGGCCCGCGCGCTGTCACGACGGAATGCCAATCCTCAAGCCGCCAGCCGTCCCTGGGACAGGGACCGCGACGGCTTCGTGCTGAGCGACGGAGCCGGCGTCGTGGTTCTCGAAGAGCTCGCCCACGCGCAACACCGCGGCGCCAGAATCTATGCCGAACTCATCGGCTTCGGCATGAGCGCAGACGCCTATCACATGACACAGCCGACCGAGAACGGTGAAGGCGCTGCCCGGTGCATGAAAAACGCTTTACGCGATGCGGAAATCGATCCTGAAGCGATTGACTATATCAATGCGCACGGCACCTCGACCCCGGTTGGCGATCTTGCGGAGACCAAAGCTGTCAAATCCGTTTTCGGCCGGATAGCCTATAGCGTTCCGGTAAGCTCCACCAAGTCGATGACCGGCCACATGCTGGGCGCGGCGGGCGGCGTTGAGACGGTTTTCTGCGTTCTGGCGCTCCGTGATCAAGTGGCGCCAGCCACCATCAATCTCGATACGCCCGATCCGGAATGTGATCTCGATTATGTCGCCCATACGTCCAGAGAGATGAAGCTAAACACCGTCATGTCGAATTCGTTTGGTTTTGGCGGTACCAACGCAACCCTTATTTTCAAGCGATTTATTTAGTTCTAATAGATCCCCTGGCTCCATCCGGCCTTCTCGATCACGTAACCCCCTCGATTATTTCGCAATTCATCGTCCTCTATCGAATCGATGTCATTGGCTTGGCGTATTGTGATACGCTGATGATGACTCAAGTCTGCTCCCGTTCCCGGCCTTAGCCTCGTTATGTTCCTGGTCAATGGAACGCCGACCCGCTGTATTGATTTTGCCGATCGCGGCTTTCAATATGGCGACGGCCTGTTTACCACGATTGCGGTGATGCAAGGCATTCCCTTGTTTCTAGCCAGACACCTCGAGCGCCTGCAACGGGACAGCCTGAAACTGTCCATCCCGTTTCCCGGTCGGGAGATCTTGTCCACCGAAGCGCACGCCGTCAGCCAAAACTGCTCGAACGGGGTGCTCAAAATACAGTTGACTCGTGGCTCGGGCGGACGCGGCTATCGTCTACCCGAAGTGGCCGCGACGACCCGGGTGTTGAGCCTTCATCCCGCTCCGGATTATCCGGCAAACCTTACGGACAGCGGCGTGAAACTCACCCTGTGCACGATGAGACTAGGCATCAATCGCTTTTTGGCCGGGATCAAGCACATGAACCGGCTGGAACAGGTGATCGCCAGGGCCGAATGGCAGGCGGATGACATCCACGAGGGAGTCATGCTCGACTGTGAGAATTACGCCGTTGAAGGTACCATGAGCAATCTGTTTATCGTGCGCGATCGCTGTCTCTATACGCCGCCGATCGACCGTTGCGGTGTAGCCGGCATCATGCGCTCAATCGTCATCGATAGCGCCCGGGAGAACCACATCGATGTAAGCTATATCCGGCTGCAGCTGGCGGACCTTTATCAGGCGGATGAAGTGTTTCTGACCAATTGCATCATCCGTCTATGGCCGGTCCGACAGTTGAATGGCGTTTCTTATAAGATCGGCCCGATCACTCGGGCCGTCGCTGGCTGGATCAGGGCGAGGATCGATCAAGAGTTGGCTTCTGCATGTCCCGGCTGATCGGTGTAACCCTCATCCTCGTCAGTTTCCTGTCCGGCTGGCTCTGGATGGACTTCAAAAATGCGGTCGATACACCACTGCAAAATAAGGAAACGGTTATCTTCGAGATCGATAAAGGCGAGTCTTTTAATCAGATCATCGCCAGGCTCGCCGCTCAGCATATCGTCAGAAAGCCGTTTTGGTTGAAATGGCTGGCGTATACCGAAGGCGCCCATACCAAAGTCAAATTCGGCGAATATGAGATCTTGCCGAGAACGACGGCACGCGCGTTGCTTGCAAAATTTGCGGCGGGTAACGTTCGCCAGCATGCGGTCACCCTATTGGAAGGCTGGACCTTCAAACAGGTGATGACAGAACTCAATCGCCAGCCCGCCTTGAATCATCGATTAATCGACAAATCTCCCAATGAAATCATGTCGTTGCTGGGTGTGGCCGGTGAGCCTGCAGAGGGTCGCTTTTACCCCGATACCTATCGCTTTACCAAGGGAGCCGCCGATATTGACTTATTGAAACGCGCCTATGGAAAAATGCGGCTGGCGCTTGCGCGCGAATGGCAAAATCGCAGAGAAAATCTGCCATTGAAGACGCCCGATGAAGCCTTGATCCTTGCTTCGATCGTAGAAAAAGAAACCGCGCGAGCTGACGAACGCGCGTTGATCGCCGGCGTTTTTGTCCGCCGGCTGGTCAAAGGGATGCGCTTACAAACCGATCCGACGGTGATTTATGGCTTGCAGGAGCAGTTCCATGGCGATCTGAAAACTGAGCATCTTGGAGCGAGCACGCCTTACAACACTTATCTCTATGCCGGGCTTCCGCCCACGCCGATCGCCTTACCCGGTATAGAATCCATACGCGCGGTATTACACCCCGAGGATGGGGACAGCCTTTATTTCGTGGCGACAGGGGACGGCCGTCACATCTTTTCAACGACATTGGACGAGCACAACCGCGCAGTGGAAGCTTTTCAAAAAAGGCTACATGACTAGAGGAAAATTGATCACTCTGGAGGGCGCCGAAGGCGTCGGCAAGAGTAGTAATCTGGGTCATGTTGTAGAATATCTTCGAGCCCGGGGAACCGAGGCGGTTACGACCCGGGAACCCGGCGGCACCTTGTTGGGGGAGCGAATTCGATCCATCCTGCTCGATCACGCTACGATCACCGCTGACGCGGAATTGCTGCTCTTTTTCGCTGCCCGCGCACAGCATATCCAGCAATTGATCGTGCCCACGCTGGACCAAGGGAAATGGGTGATCTGTGATCGGTTCACCGATGCGAGTTATGCGTATCAGGGAGGCGGTCGAGGCATAAACGAGCGGCATATTCATTATCTTGAAGGCTGGATCCAGGATCAGTGCCAACCAGAGCTCACGCTATTGTTCGATGCGCCGGTCGAACTCGGCCTGTCCCGTATTCGCGCGCGCCGCGAGCCCGATCGCATCGAGTCGGAAAAAATCGCATTCTTCGAGCGCGTCCGACGAACCTACCAAGCCTTGGCCAGCCATTCTCCAGATCGCATTAAAATCATCGATGCGACAAAGCCACTTGCCGAAGTGCAGGCTGAGATCAACCGACACCTTGAGAGCTTACTTGCCCATGGCAGCGCAAACTGAAGCGGTAACGCTCTTGCCTTGGCTGGCGCCGTATTGGCGCCAGCTTGTCGCCTATATCGCTCACGACCGGATACCACAGGCGTTATTATTGATAGGCGCTGCTGGCATAGGCAAAGATCGCTTGTCGACGGCATTCGCCCAGCGCCTACTCTGTAAACAGCCCGCTGATTTCGCCTGCGGCAGCTGCCCCAGCTGTATTTTGTTTACGGCGGGCACTCACCCGGATTACTTCGTCATCGAACCGGCCGGGCAGGGAAAACGCATCACGGTGGATTCGGTTCGTTCGCTCATCTCCAGTCTGTCGCTTAAACCTCACTACGCCCGGCACCGGATCGTGATTTTCCCGTCCGCTCACCAAATGAACATCGCGGCGGCAAACAGCTTATTGAAGACTCTCGAAGAGCCGGATGAAGATACCGTCATTCTCATGCTGACGGACACGCCCTCCGCCTTGCCCGCAACGATTCTGAGCCGGTGCCAGCGGCTGAACGTTGCGACCCCTCCGCCGGAAGTCGCTGGCAAATGGCTGCGGGAACAGCGCGTGAGCGAAAACCTGGAGACGCTTCTTGCACTGGGACACGGAGCGCCTCTGGCCGCTCTCGCACTGGCGAAAACCGATGTGGTCGAACAGCGAAACAGGGCATATGCCGCTTGGCGGAGTGTTTTCCGCCAGCTAGAAGACCCGGTTGCCATCGCCGCAACGTGGGCGCAACTGGGCTGCGAGCAAATTCTCGATTGGATGTTGACATGGGCGGTCGACATGGTTCGCCTAGCCAGTGCAGCCGACCATGCAGCGCTCTATAACCCTGATCTCAGGGATAGTTTGCGATCACTCGCCCGCCAGCTCGACAGGGCGCAACTCTTCAGCTGGTTGGACTTGCTTTATCAATCGAAGAAGCTATTATCGGGCCAGGCCAACCGGCAGTTAGTCATAGAAAACCTTTTAATCCGCTGGTCCGGTATGGCAAGTGCGCGGACACAACAACGCTATTGATCATGGTAGAACCCGTCAGTAATGCACATCGAGGCGTCCTGTCACTCACCATCAAAGATAAGAGCGCCCTCTACGCGGCCTACATGCCGTTTGTCCAAAATGGCGGCTTGTTCATCCCGACGAACCGCTCCTATTCGTTGGGAAATGAAGTGTTCATGCTGCTCAATCTCATGGATGAATCAGAAAGGATTCCCGTTGCCGGAAAAGTGGTCTGGATCACGCCTAAAGGCGCCGAGGGTTATCGAGCTTCCGGCATCGGCGTTCAATTCAGCGAACAGGATGGCGGTATGACGCGAAATCGCATAGAGACCTATCTGGCCGGCGCCCTGGAAGCCGAACGGTCCACCCATACGATGTAACGCTTGATCGATCCGGATCGTCCCAGCATGTTAATCGATTCGCACTGCCACCTGGATTGCCTGGATTTAAACCCTTACGGAAACAGTTTTGCCAATTTCATGCGCGAAGCGCACCAGCAAGAGATCGGCTATATGCTTTGCGTGGCGATCAACCTCGAGTCCTACCCGGACATGTACCGTCTGGTCGAGGGCTATCGCAACGTTGCCATCTCGGTCGGCGTCCATCCGAATGAGAGAGACGCCAGGGAACCCGCCATTGATCAGCTTGTTAGCCTTGCCCAGGACCCCAAAGTGGTCGCCATCGGCGAGACCGGTCTGGATTATTTTCGCAGCGAAGGCGATTTGAACTGGCAACGGGAACGCTTCAGGACGCATATACGTGCCGCGAAAGCGATTGGTAAGCCCCTCATCATCCACAGCCGTGAAGCAAAGAAAGATACATTGAAAATCCTGGATGAGGAGAAGGCAAGCGAAGTCGGCGGAGTATTTCATTGTTTTACCGAAGACTGGGAAACCGCTCTCCGGGCGATGGATTTAAATTTTTACCTATCATTTTCCGGTATTGTCACGTTTAAGAGCGCTCGTCTCATTCAGGACGTCGCCAAGCGGCTTCCGGAGAATCGGTTCCTGATCGAAACCGATTCTCCTTATTTAGCGCCCGTGCCTTTTCGTGGAAAACCGAACTATCCCGTTTATCTCCGGTGCATCGCCGAATGCATCGCCGGCTTGCGGGACGTTTCGTTTGCCGAAATAGCCGAGCGCAGCACGCAGAACTTCCACACGCTGTTCCCACAAACGTCCGCCGGGTAGCGAGCTTCTACGGCGAAGTCACTGTGGCGAAGGCCAGTGCCTCATCCAATTGCGAAAACGGTGTGTAGAAATGGGGCGAAAAGCGGATGCCGCCGCCACGCAGAGCGCACACCACGCCGTGATCTTTGAGATGCCTGTAAATTTGTTCATTGGCCATGACCCTGTGGCGGAACACGACGATGCCCGATCGCAACTCCTGTCGAGTGGACGTCAATAGCTCGAGCATCGGCATGCGGCTTATCGCTTCAATGAGATAAGCCGTACGTTCGAGCACTTGGCGCTCGATCGTTGCCATACCGGTGTCAAGCAATAAAGACAGGCTGGCAGACAAGGCGTGCGCTCCTAAGAGATTTCCACTGCCGCACTCAAAGCGGCGCGCCGTCTGGCTAATCTGCCAAGGTCGATTATCGTAATCGAGATATTTTTCCGTCATGTGCCAGCCGTACTGAGTCAGCCTCAGCAATTCCCGCGCGCGCGGCGTCGTATAAAAGAGACCCAGACCCTCGGGCCCCAGCATCCATTTATGGCCATCGGCCATGATGAAATCCGCCTGGCAGGATTGCACATCGAAACGAAGTGCGCCAAGGCTCTGGATCGCATCGACGCAGAACAGAATGTTACGCTGAGAACAGAATTGGCCGATCTGCTCAAGGTTCAGCCGAATTCCCGAAGCAAACTGAACGGAGCTGACCGTGATCAGTCTGGTCTTGCGATCGATCAGGCCAAAAAGCGCATCTTCGGGATTTTTTGCGCTGGTCAGATCCGCCTGCCTGAATTCAACGCCTTGATGGGCTAGCGACTGCCAGGGTATCCGATTGGAGGGGAATTCCTCATCGCTGGAAACGATGTTGTCGCCGTTTGTCCATTCAAGGCCATAAGCGACAAAAGAAAGCGCTTCGGACGTATTTTTCACCAATGCGATATCATCGACATCCGGCGCATTGATCAGTTGCTTCAGCTGGTCCCTGAGCAGGGCCTCCCGCTTGATCCAGTCAGGATAATGCAAAGCGCCGAAGCGGCAATTGTCTTCCGCAAACGCTTTAACCGCATCGACCGTACGCTGCGGCCATGGCGCGACCGCGGCATGGTTCAAATAAATAAGGTGCGGTGCGAGCGGAAATTCCGGGTGCATGGCGTAGTTTCGAATTGAGCCCGTTTAAGTCGTGCCTTATTGTAACGCAGGCTGCCTGCATTGGGCGTCTCGGCATATCCCCATAGTTGCAACACTCATCCTAAGGTTCGGGCCAGCCGATGATCGCCTCACTTTCCGTTACGAACTAATTTACCGCCGCGCGTTCGAAACAGAAAAACGGATTTTTGGCTCGGCCCATGGAGAGGCGCGATACTACCTCCAGTTTTCGATAGGAGACTTTGATCATGAACGAGAATTTTGATCCGGACGGCAAACGCTTGCCGATCAAGCTGGATACGACGTCTAACGGCGAATTCGCCCCCATCCCTTTGACGCCTTCCATCCAGACGGCGAAGCAGCTGGCTCAGGAACGCGTCGGCGATGCGGCCAAGCGCTCAGGCGTGTCGCGGCGCGCCTTCCTGAAGTCCACCTGCGGCGTCGCGGCAACGCTATTGGCCATGAACGATGCCTTCGCCCGCTTCAACAAGAACGGTGGTTTTTTCGACGTGCCGCGGGAGGCTCGGTTCGATGCAAGCTTGGCCGAGGCCACAGTGGGCGGCAACGAGTTCATCTTCGATATCCAGGGCCATCACGTGAATCCCAAGGGTAGCTGGCGGCGGATGAATAACCACTGGGTTTACACGCTTCGTTTCTTTCCCCAGGCGAGCTGTGGCGACGATGCGATCGACTGCTTTTCCGCCGAGCATTTTATCCGTGAAGTCTTTCTCGATAGCGACACCGATATGGCGGTGCTTTCGGCCGTGCCGGCTGCGCCGGAAGACAATCCTCTTTCCACCGAGGAAGCGGCGGCGACCCGCGCGATGGTCGATGCAATGGGAGGGCGCCATCGTCTATTGATTCATGGCCTAGTGCACCCGAATCTCAAAGGCCAGATCGAGAACATGCCGGCGCAAAAAGAGAAGTACGCCATTTCTGCGTGGAAGACGTACACCCAGTGGGGGCCGCAAGGTACCGGCTTCTGGCTCGATGATCCTGATGTCGGCATTCCTTTTATCGAGCAAGCGCGCCAATTGGGCATCAAAATCGTGTGTATCCATAAAGGGCTGCCGTTGTTCCGGTTAAAGCCCGAATACGCCAGCTGCCGCGACGTCGGCCCCGTCGCCCGGCGTTATCCTGACGTCGCGTTCATCATCTATCACTCAGGCTATGAACCGAGCAAGCCGGAAGGTCCCTATGACGCCGTCAGTCCTAAAAGCGGCGTCGACACCTTGATTCGCTCCCTTCAGGAACACGGCGTCCCTCCCAATAGCAACGTCTACGCCGAACTGGGCAGTACCTGGCGCCTGGTCATGAAAGACCCCGATCAGGCGGCGCACCTTTTGGGCAAGTTGTTCAAATACGTGGGCGTAAATAACGTGCTGTGGGGTACCGATTCCATCTGGTATGGCAGCCCCCAGGATCAGATTCAAGCCTTCCGCACGTTCCAGATTGCGCCTTCATTGCAGGAAAAGTACGGCTATCCACCGCTCACGCCCGAGCTGCGCGCTCAGGTATTCGGGCTCAACGCGGCCAGGCCGTATGGTATTTCGCCGGAGGAAATCCAGAAGCGCAATGCCAAGGACCGGGTGAATCAGGTCAAGCAAGCATATCTCGAAGATCCTGAGCCCAGCTTTACCACTAATGGGCCGAAGACGTGGCAAGAGTTTCTGGCGTTGAAACGGCTGGAGAGTTGAGCCGCGTTTCCTGCCTTCGGCTGCGGCGGATTAGAGACGTTTCATCTTGATATTGAGGACTCTAACGCGATAGGCGATTTGACGGGGCGTCATGCTCAACAGGCGGGCGGCTTTGGCCTGCACCCAGCCGGATTGCTCCAGGGCAGCAATGACCTGCTCCCGCTCGTCCACTCCCTCGTCAATGGTTTCGGGCCTTTTGGGGCTCGGCGCGCCGGCTGAAAGTTTTTCTTCCAATCCGGTCAAGGCGATGAACTCACGATCAATCACGCCGTCGGTGCTCATGATGGAAGCCCGCTCCAGACAATTCTCCAGCTCCCGGACGTTGCCTGGCCAATCGTGGCGCATGAGCAGACGAATTGCGCTCTCCTTGATTTCGAGCGCGCGCCCGCCCTGTTGATGCGAAATTCGCTTCAACAGGAAACGCGCGAGATCCGGAACGTCTTCCAAGTGATCTCGCAGCGCCGGCATCAGGATAGGCATGACGTTGAGACGGTAATAGAGATCTTCACGGAAATTCCCCGCCTCCACTTCTTCTTCCAGGCTGCGATTGGTTGCGGCGATGATGCGCACTTCTATCTTGAGGGTTTGGGTGCCGCCGACCCGTTCGAACTCGCCCTCCTGGATGACACGCAAGAGCTTCGCTTGGAACGACTGCGAAATTTCGCCGATCTCGTCGAGGAAAATGGTGCCGTGATTGGCCAGTTCGAAGCGCCCCTTGCGCTGGGCCAGCGCGCCCGAAAACGCGCCTTTTTCATGTCCGAAGAGCTCCGATTCCAGCAACGTATCCGGCAGAGCGGCGCAGTTCAGTTTAATGAAAGGCCCCCCGGCGCAGGCCGAGTTGTAGTGTATGGCATTGGCGATAACCTCCTTCCCGGTTCCAGACTCTCCGCGAATCAGCACGGTCGTGTTCCATTTGGCCACTTGGCGCACCAACTCGAATACCCTCAACATGGCCGGCGTATGGCCGACGATGTTTTCGAAGCCATAGTTCTTGCGCAGGCTTTGCTTGAGCTGATCCCTTTCCGCTGCCAGGTGGCGCTGATGCTGTTCGATGCCGCGCAAGAGCTTCACGCTCTGGGCGATCAGGTTGGCCACCATTTCCAAAAAACGTGCGTGCTGGCCGAGCAGCTGGCTGCTGACCGGTTGCGCGGCGAGTACACCGACCAGGTCATCATCGCCGACGTGGATGGGCGCGCCAATGAAGGGAAAGCCAGGGTCGTACAGGTCCAGCCGGCCCAGAAAACGCGGCTCGTCGGCGATGCGCTCAACTACGATGGTGTGATTGACGTCCAGAACGATACCCATCAAGCCTTCGCCCGGCTCGTAACGAACCGGCTCCTGCACCTTGCCGCCATCGTCGCGGCGCACCGCGCACACCACCAGGGCATCGCTCTCCTGCTCGCGCAGCGCGAGCATGCCAGATCGCATATCGGCCCGTTCATGCAGCACTTCCAGCACGCTTTGCAATTTACTTCTGAGATCCAGCGGACTATTGAGTACCTGGCTCACCCGGTATAGCGCGTCGAGTTCGCGCTCGATGAGAAAGCTGCGTTCAAGCATGCGCGGAATGCTCGTCGAGGATCACGTGCTGGCGGTGGATCGTGAACTGGATATGAACGCGGCAACCTTCTCCAGCGATAGATTCAAAACGGATCAGACCCAAGTGCTGGTTGATGACTTCCTGTGCCATCGTCAGACCCATCCCGGAATGGTGCTGACCGCCGCCCTGCTTGGTGGAAAAGAAAGGTTCAAAAACCTTGATATGCATGTTTTCCGGTATGCCGTGGCCGGTATCGCCGATGCAGACGTGGATCAGCTCCTCATCGGACCAGGTGGAGATGTGCAGCTCCCGTTTGCCGATACCGTTGTGGCTCATGGCGTCGATGGCGTTATCGATGAGCTGTTTGATCATCGCGCGCAGCCGGTGTTCCAGTCCCATCATGGCGGGCAGTACCGGCGTCGGTTTCCAGTCCACCACGACGCCGTTGGCCAGCAGGCGGTCGGTGAGAAGGATGATCGCTTCGTGCAGCAATTGGTTGAGGTTGACGGGAGCCATGGCTGACTCAGGCGGCTCAGGGCAACAGTTTTTAAGCTGCTCTATGGAATCCTTACCGGCATCCAGAATCTGGTCCAAAATCTCCCTGAGCGTAGCGTTCTGCTGCTCCTGGCCTCGGCGTAACAGCATCGTCCTCGCCGCCGTCAAGAGGTTGAGAGGGCCCTGAATATGATGGATCGCCGCCGACAGCGTTTCCTTGACACTTTGGATTTTTTCATCTTCTGCCATGAGGGCCCTCATGGCATTGAGGCGCATTTCCGCCTCGTGTTTTTTTTGCAGGGTAAGATCGCTCAGGGTGAGTAATAAATAAGTTTGCTGCGTTTCATTGAAAAAAGCATCGATGCTGTCATCCCCGTGGGTGAACCAGCTACCCGCGCAGGCATACCAGCGCGGGGGGCGAGACCCGCCTCGATCGAAGCGAAGCTCGCGGTTACGGAAGCCGATGCCTTTTTGTTTCAGTCGTTGCCATTCTTCTCCCATCTCCTCCCGCAGTATTTCCAAGAACACTCGAGCCGGTTCTTTTATACCGAGATCGCTGCTCAAAGCCTTATACATCTGATTGTCGAGCACCACCCGATCGGACTCATCCAGCAGGACCGTCGCCACCGGCATGCAGTTGACCACCGTTTCAATCAGCACCTTCTGGTTAAGGACCTGCTGCTCGAGGCGATACACGTCGGTGATATCACGGTGCATGCCGATGTAATGAGTCACTTTTCCCTGCTGGTTCAGAATCGGGGCGATGGCCAGGTCAGCCAGGTAACGATGGCCATCCTTGTGCCGGTTAACCAAATAGCCATGCCAAGTGTTATTGGCGTGCAGAGCGGCCCAGAGGGATTCGTAAACCGTCGCCGGCGTCCGTTTATCCGAGAGCATAGACTCGTTATGACCGAGGCTCTCTTCGGGCGCATAACCCGTGATCTCAGTGAAAGCCCGGTTGACGTAGACGATATTGGCATTGGCATCCGTGATCGAAATGGACACCGGGGCCTGGTCCACCGTTTCAGCGAACAGCCAGTCCAATAGCGGGCCAGGACGGCTTTGTCGTTCTCTGCACGCAGGCGTTGTGGTTTCCGGATCGTCTGGCGGGTCTAACGGGTCTGGCATGGTGTACGCCTCTCGAATGAGTTCCCATTTTGGATTTAAGCAAAAAAACGCCCATCAGCGAAATGGCGCGTCAAGTCGGTCAACGGTTGGGGCAACAGCTCTTTCCACTTGTTCGAAGGTTGATGCACTGAAGCCAATTTGTCAGCTTTGCGACAGGCATGAAAAGCCGGTGTATGAGTCCTGACAAGAAGTGACCCCGCGTTGAAGCTACCTCCTGCAGTCGCGCCAAGGTTTTCGCCGCTAAGGGGTAATGGCATGGCCGTTGGCATAGGCTGTGCTTTTGAGCTGAATAACACAGCGTGAGGAAAGCGAACGTGAACGATTACCTGATGCTTTTATTAAGCACGGCCCTGGTGAACAACGTGGTGTTGGTTAAATTTTTAGGACTATGCCCCTTCATGGGCGTTTCCAAGAAGCTCGATTCCGCAATCGGCATGGGCCTCGCCACAACTTTCGTGCTGACCTTGACGGCGGTCGCCAGCTGGCTTATCGAGCATTTTGTGTTGATCCCTCTGGATATCGGCTTCTTGCGCATTCTGGCATTCATTTTGGTGATCGCCGCCGTCGTTCAATTCACCGAAATGGTCGTACGCAGGACCAGTCCAGTATTGTATCAAGTGCTGGGCATCTTTCTGCCCTTGATCACCACCAATTGCGCGGTGCTGGGCGTTGCGTTGCTGAATACCCAGCAGGAATACGACTTTTTGCACAGTGCCTTATTCGGGCTGGGCTCCGCGCTAGGATTTACCCTTGTCATGGTGATTTTCGCCGGTATGCGCGAACGCCTGGCGTTGGCCAGCGTGCCGGACGCTTTTGCGGGAGCCCCATCGCTTTCATCACGGCGGGCATCCTTTCCCTCGCGTTCATGGGTTTTGCCGGTTTGAATGCGCATTGAGGCCATAGGGAAGACACTATGTATATCGTGTTTGCTGTTGCGAGTCTGAGCGCCCTGGGCCTCGTGCTGGGCTTTATGCTGGGCGCTGCATCGCGTTACCTTAAAGTCGCCGAACATCCGCTGGTCGATGAAATCGAGCGCCTGATGCCGGGCTCGCAATGTGGGCAATGCGGTTATCCAGGCTGCCGGCCCGCGGCGGAAGCTCTCGTTGCGGGGACAGCGCCAGCGTCCCTGTGTCCTCCCGGCGGCCGGGCTCTGGCGGAGCAACTCGCGAACAAGCTGTCCATCGAAGTCGACCTTTCCGGCGTCAAAGAGGACGGGCCGATGGTAGCCCGCGTAGACGAATCCAGCTGTATTGGTTGCACCCGCTGTTGCAAGGTTTGCCCTACCGACGCCTTGATCGGTGCGCCCAAGCAGATCCATGCGGTCGTGGCCGACGCCTGCATCGCCTGCGGCAAGTGTGTGGATGTCTGTCCGACCGAATGCCTGCGCATGCATCCCATCAGGGTGACTCTGCGCAACTGGCGCTGGCCCAGTCCTGAAACAGCCCTTGAGGTGGCTCGATCATGACGTTTTTGAACCTGCTCCGGTCCCACCGTCGGATACGCGGCGGCGTACACCCAGAACCCCGTAAGGAGGCAACCGCCGATCGTCCAATCGCCGTTGATTTTCCGCTCCCGTCAATGCTTTACATCCCACTTCAGCAGCATGTGGGTCAGCCGGCAGAGCCAGTCGTCAAAGTCGGCCAGCGCGTACTCAAAGGTCAATTGCTGGCGGGAAGTCAGGGCGCGATTTCCGCGCCGGTGCATGCGCCGACCTCGGGTGTTATCGCGGACGTCATGGACTATGCGTCCGCTCATCCATCCGTACTGCCGGCACCTACCCTGCTGCTGGCCCCGGACGGTGAGGAGCGCCGAATCGACAGTCCGGATGAAATCGATCCCTTCGACCTGGCCCCCGAAGAGATCAGCATTCGCGTGGGCGCAGCCGGCATCGTGGGCATGGGCGGCGCGGCGTTCCCTTCGGCGGTCAAACTAAGCCTTGGACGGCGAACAAAAATCCACACGCTCTTGATCAACGGTGGTGAGTGCGAGCCTTATCTCACCTGCGATGATCGTCTGATGCGGGAACGCGGGGCGGACATTGTCGACGGCATCCGGATCATGCTCCATGGCCTGGGCTGTAGCAAGGCCATCGTAGCGATCGAAGACAACAAGCCCGCAGCCTACGCAGCGATGCTCGACGCGACCCGTTGTTGCCGCGAACAGGTCGAGGTGGCACAAGTTCCCTCACTCTATCCGATGGGCTGGGACAAGCAGTTGATTCGTTATCTGACCGGCAGGGAAGTGCCCGCCGGCGGCCGGGCAACTGATGTGGGCGTGCTGATGCACAACGTGGCAACGGCTTATGCCGTTCAACAGGCCATTCGTTACAGCAACCCCTTGATCAGCCGCACCGTGACGGTCAGCGGCGGCGCCGTCCGATCTCCGCGCAACGTCGAAGCGCCCATTGGTACACCCCTGGCCGAACTCCTGAACTTCTGCGGTCACGATGCGGCATCGACCGTGCGCTATGTGATGGGCGGCCCGATGATGGGCGATGCGCTGCCCCACCCGAACGTTCCCCTGGTCAAGGGCGCCTGTGCGATTCTGGCCCTCACCGCCGCAGAAGTTGACGCGGCCGATGCCAAGCCGTGTATCCGCTGTTCACGCTGTGTTTCCGTTTGCCCGGTCGGGCTGCTGCCCCTGGAGATGATGACGCGCATTCGCGCCGGTCAGCTCGAATCAGCGCTCGGCTACGGCT
>CADDZF010000077.1 GCA_902812445.1 Methylococcaceae bacterium
CCTTGGAGGCGTCGATCACGTAGAAGCCGATCTGCTTTTCGATGATCTGTTCCTGCATCCGCCGAGGCAGCCGATCCCAGACTTCATCGGGACCATAGGGACTGTTGAGCAGGAAGGTGGAACCGGGACGCGCGCTTTCCAGCACATCGGCCCGCTCGACAAAATTGAACTGATGACAGCCGATAAAACTGGCCGACTGGATCAGATAGGGCGAGTTGATGGGCTTTGGTCCAAAGCGCAGATGGGACGCCGTGCGCGAGCCGGATTTTTTCGAATCGTAGACAAAATAGCCCTGCGCATATAATGGCGTCGATTCACCGATGATCTTGATGCTGTTCTTGTTGGCGCCCACCGTGCCATCGGCTCCCAGCCCGAAGAACAGGGCGCGCACGACTTCTTCCGGTTCGATATCGAAGCCGGGATCGTAATTCAGGCTTGAATGGGAGACATCATCCACGATGCCGACGGTGAAGTGGTTTGTGGGCTTTTCCTTTTTCAGTTCGTCCAACACGGCTTTGGCCATGGCGGGAGTAAATTCCTTGGACGACAAACCATAGCGTCCGCCAATCACGCGGGGAACGGGACTTCCGCGAACCGCGCCCGCCGCGGCAGCTTCCATCAAGGTCGTCACGACATCCAGGTAAAGAGGTTCGCCCGCGCCGCCCGGCAGCTTAGTGCGATCCAGGACCGCTATGGCCTCGACCGTGGACGGAAGCACGGCGAGGAAATGTTCGGCGGAGAACGGCAGGCACAATCGCACCTGAACCACCCCGACCTTCTCCCCCCGATCTTGCAGGTACGCCACCGTCTCTCGCAGGGTGTAGGCGCCGGAACCGAGAATCACCACCACCCGCTCGGCCTCGGGATGACCATAGTAATCGAACAATCGATACTGCCGGCCCGTCATTTTTGCAAAGGCATCCATCGTTTTCCGCACGATGGAAGGCAGACGGGCATAGAAAGGATTGGCGGTTTCCCGCGCCTGGAAATAGATATCGGGGTTCTGGGCGGTGCCTCGAATGAAAGGATTGTCAGGATTCAAGGCGCGGGCACGATGCGCGCGCACCTGATCTGGATCGATTAGGCTGCGGATCTGCTCATCGGGAATCAGCGTGAGCTTGTTGACCTCGTGAGAGGTGCGAAACCCGTCAAAGAAATGTACGAAAGGAATCCTAGCCTCCAGGCTGGCGGAAAGTGCCAGCAAGGCCATGTCGTGGGCTTCCTGTACCGAACCGGAGGCCAGTTGGGCGAAACCGGTGTTGCGCACGGCAGCGACATCCGAATGATCGCCGAAAATCGACAACCCCTGCGCGGCCAAGGACCGTGCCGCAACATGGAAAACGGCCGGCGTCAGTTCACCGGCGATCTTATACATGTTGGGAATCATCAAGAGAAGCCCCTGGGAGGCCGTGAAAGTGGTCGTCAGGGCACCCGTCTGCAGCGCGCCATGAACCGCGCCGGCAGCACCGCCCTCGCTCTGCATTTCGACTACCAGTGGCACATTGCCCCAGATATTGGCCTTACCTTCCGAAGCCCACTGATCGGCCAATTCGGCCATGGTCGATGAGGGCGTGATCGGATAGATAGCGCATACTTCGCTGCTGCGATAGGCGATATATGCTACCGCCTCGTTGCCTTCCAGAGTACTGACCTGCAGCGGCTTCATGGGATTACGCTCCGAGTTCCGGGATCATTTCGATGGCGTGACAGGGACACTGCTCGTAGCAGACCGCGCAACCGGTACAACGGTCGAAGTCGTAGCGATATCGCAGGCCAGGTCCCAGCTTGATGATCGCCTGTTCCGGGCAGGCGCCATAACAGCCGTCACATTCGAAGCAATTGCCGCAGGAGAAACAGCGTTTCGCCTCGTAGGTGGCTTCCCGTTCGCCGAGCCCTTTGACGACTTCGGCGAAACCGTAGGCGCGCTCTTCCGCATCCAGTACCGCCTGCCGCCTCTGTTCGGCTTCAGTGAGATACCAGATATGCAGCTTGTTGAAGTCGACGATTTCGTGTTTGGGCGCCTTGACGCACGGTCCGCCCCGCAGGAATGCATCTACATGGCGGGCGGCTTTCTTGCCGTGGCCGACCGCTACCGTCACCGTGCGGTCGCTGGGTACCATGTCGCCGCCGGCGAAAATGCCTGGATGCCCCGTCATCATGTTCTGATCGACCATCACGGTCCCGCCGGTCTTGAACTGAATCCCGGGGATGTTCCTGAGGAATCCGGTATCGGTATCCTGACCCAGGGCGAGAATCAAGGCGTCTGCCTCCAAGGTCTCGAACTGACCCGTAGGCTGCGGATAACCTTCAGCATTGATCTGCATGACTTGGACCTGGATATGCGTCTGATCGATTTCCTTGATGCTGCGCAGCCAGTTGATCTTGACTCCTTCTTCCATCGCTTCGTCGGCCTCGGAAGCGTGGGCGGGCATGTGCTGCCGATCCCGGCGATAGATGATCAGCGCCTCTTCCGCGCCCAGACGCTTGGCAGTACGTGCCGCATCCATGGCGGTGTTGCCGCCACCGTAAATGGCAATGCGACGCCCGAGTTTGGGCCCTTCGCCGGTCGCGGCCTGACGCAGGAAAGTAACGGCATCGAGGATCTTGCCCGCATCCCGCGCGGGAATATCCACCCGTTTGCTGAGATGCGCGCCGATGGCGATGAAGACGGCGTCGAAGCCTCCGGCGTCCCTTTCGGCCAGCACATCGACGACCTTGTGATTGAGCAGGATTTCGACTCCCAAGGATTCGATGCGGTGAATCTCTGCCTCCAGTTCCTGTCGCGGCAGGCGATAGGCGGGAATGCCGAAATGCATCATGCCGCCAGCCATGGGGCCCGCTTCGCATAGCTGCACCTGATGGCCCAAGCGCGTCAAGTGGTAGGCTGCTGACAGACCGCTGGGACCTGCACCCACTACCATTACCCGCTTTCCGCTCGGAGGCTGGTCCACTTCGACGCGCCAGCCCGCCTGCAGGGCGAGATCGCCAAGGAAACGTTCAACCGCATGGATGCTCACGGCACTGTCTACCTCCTTGCGGTTGCAATGGGTTTCGCAAGGATGGTAGCAAACGCGCCCATGCACGGCCGGCATGGGGTTATCCCGCATCAGGGTCTGCCAAGCGCGCTCGTAGCGGCCTGCCTGCGCGTGAGATAGCCATGCCTGAATGTTCTCTCCGGCCGGACAGGCATTATTGCAGGGTGGCAGCAGATCGAGATAGATCGGGCGCTGCGTACGAATAGGACCGGTCCCTCTGCCGTGTTGCTGCAGATCGGGCGGACGCGCCACATCATCGGGTTTTCGGCTAATCATCGTATTGCTCCGTCGCGCTTCTTCAGGCGATTACCGGACCATGGGAGGCCAGCGGCCACAGTTTGTCTCTAGCTGGGATTACCCAGCTTAGGCACGGGATCAGCCAGAGTGAAGAATAGCAAATGTTTGGCCCCTGGCTGACGATGATGCACGATCGGGAACGATTTCGGTTAGATCAGCGAGCAGGGCGGCCTCGATACCGCTCAGCGAGATACCTCTTTCTGATCCGTTATGTTTCCATTCTCGCGACTTAACTGTACCCCCCAGGCTCCTTAACTTAACGGCATTGACTATTGGGGTGGCGGTCGAACCTTCACAAACCCTGATCCGGCAAAGAGAACTGGATTTGTAAATCGATACTCCAGTTTACGCTTCCAAACCACGCACGCAAAACGGCCAATCCGTTAGATTACAGCGCGCAGATCATCTTAAGCGCTGCGCTGTTGAGTTAATCTATCCAAAAGCAATTGCGCTCGTTTTTTCTGCTTCTCATCGCCCTTGGTAAGGATATCGCCTAGGATGCCACGGGCTGACTCTTCGTCTCTCATATCAACATAGGCCTTAGCCACATCGAGTTTGGTCTCTAGATCATTGGCTTCCGGCAAATCAAGGTAGGCGTTATTCGCATCGATCGAATCTTGTTCGTTTTGTTCCGGATTATCGGGCGGCAAGAGCTTTAGCTCAAAATCGAATTCATCATTTGGATCGGCTCTTTGGCCACTTTCAGTCGACGGGTTAAGGTCATTTGCTGGTCTGCCATTTGGCAGCTCGCCGGTCAATTCTCGCAATATTACGTCTATCGTTTTATCTTTTTGTGGAAGCGTTATGGGAAGATGAGGCTTTTCCTTCAATGGCATAAGCCTGCCTCGTGCCGCTTCAAACGGAATCAAGTTTTCCAAGCGATAGGAAGCTAGCGCTTCAGGTTTAACTTGGCTTGGAGCTTGAGATTCCAAATCAAGTGGTTTGCTATCCTCGGTTGGGTCAGTTTTGCTTTCCGATGGCGGTAGACTTTCTGCTGGCCCGATTTCGAAGTCTTCGAAATCCAGGAGGAAATCAGTATCCGTCTGACTTTGCTTATCTTCTATGTCGACTTTCCTGAAGTTCTTTGGCAAGTCATCCATAAATTGAGCGTCTGGAGGCACCGCGAGCGCTTGCGGGTTCTGGATTCGGGGCGCTCCTACTTTGCCGCGCTCTGCTTGCGCAGGGGATATGATCGTGTCCTCAGCGGTACTGAATAAAGAGTTTTCCGGACACAACTCTCGCCCCATTGCTAGAACTTTCCCCCAGAATGCAGCATCCGCATGCCTGTTTTGCTCTGCTAGCTCCCGGGCATACGTTGCGAACGCTGTTTTGTTTTTTGTCGCGTAATGTATTTCCAGCAGCTTCAATTTGCATACATCGCGATCCGGGTCCTGCTGGATAGCGCTTCGAATCAGATCTTCTGCTTGCTTATATCGCCCGTAGGCAAGATAAACATCCGCTTCGGAGATCGGGTCAACTTCATCGGCCGCGGCGTCCAGGCCGAAATCGGTCGACGTAAACTCGCTCAGGAACGAACTTTTCGCTATGTTTTGCAAAGGCTCGGAACTGGCGTTCCCGAAACTCGGCACCACGGTTGCGTCAAACTTCGCTTTCTCCTTATCGTTTAAGATAAGGATACTTTCGGGCTCGTGCAGCACGGTGCGGCGCTTTCCCCTCCATATCCAGGCCAAGAGTCCGATGAGTGACAAACCTCCGCCTGCAACCGCCAGATAATAGGGCTCGGACAATAAGTCGGCCAGGAAGCTGTTCTCCTCTTCCCGCGCCGTCGGGGCGGCTTCGGATTGCCGTGTAACACGTTGCGGTGCGTCGGTCTTGCTAGGCGCCACGATCTGCTGCTGGGTGGATTTTTGCGCTTCTGGCCGCGCCGGCGCTGCGGTTCGGGCCGCTTGAGCGAGCTTGCTGGCGATCTCTGTTTCCGGAGTCGTCTGCATCTGCCCCTCCTTGGCCTGTTGCCCCTGCAGCGTGGCGATCTGTTCGTCCTTTAACGTTATAACGCGCTGCATCACGGCAAGTTGCTGCTCCAGACTTGCCAAACGGGAGCGAATCTCCTCGTTTTCCTGCCTTACCGTATCCGCAACCTCAAGCGCTGTATCGCTCTTCGATTTGGCGCTGGCATCTTGGCCGATTTCCCCTCGAGCTTTGGTTTGCAGGTCAGGCGGGGCCAGCAGCTTGAGCTGAGCCTCCGACTGCTCTGGTTTGCCGCCACGCCGTCCATCTGCTCGGTAGAATTCCTCCCGTGCCTCGCGCTGCGAAATACGCGAAATGGCTGTGGGTTCCGGGATATTTAGGCGGGCGCCCGTTTTCAGTGCGTTGATATCGTTTTCAATAAAGGCTTGTGGATTATGCCGGAACAAGGCGACGGCCATTTGCATCGGCGATATGGCGGGATCATGACTGATCTGTTGTGCGATTCCGGACAGAGTATCATGCCGTCTGACCGGGCCGTATTCATCCGGCTGTGCCGAAAGGCTGGCAACATGGCTTGGATATCTCTTCGCTGGATTTCGCTCTGCCGGAGCAATGACTAACTCCGTTGCCGGCGCGACGGGCTTTTCCTTCAGCTCTGGCCCCTTGCCGGCTTCCGGCGTCGCTTGCAACGCTTTGGGCGGATCTAAAAGAACGGTAAACTCCTTGAGCATACGGCCCTGCGGCCAATTGACTTCAACCAGAAAGTTCAAGAAGGGCTCTCGGATCACCTCACTCGAGCTGACTTGAATGACCAAGCTGCCATCCGGCTTCTGAGCCGGATTGAATCGAAGCTTGGTCAGGGAATAGTGGCGTTCGAGACCTGCGCGGGAAAAAGCTTCGGGCGGGGCCAGCTGGACATGGATATCGGATAACGCCTCGGAACCGGAAATGACCAAGGGAATTTCCGCATCGAGCGCCTGATTCAAAGCAGAATGCATTTTTACATCGCCGACGCCCAATGCATTTGCGCCAAGGGGGGCGAACAAGCCCATCAGCGTTACGGTTTTAGAAAATCGACGCACTCCGCTTACTCCTTGATAATTGGGCAAAAGATGATGAGCTTTCTGTTCCTGAAAAGCTTAGCTTAGCCCCACAGCTTTACTAGCTCTTCTGCAATCTGGACACTATTCAGTGCAGCTCCTTTGCGCACGTTATCGGCCACCACCCACAAATCCAGGCCGCGTGGGTGAGAAATATCCTCCCGTATCCGGCCCACAAACACGGCATCGCGGCCCGATGATTCGGTTACCGCCGTGGGATAGCCGCCGGATTCCCGGGTATCGATCACCTGAACGCCAGGCGCCCGCCTTAAGCACTCACGCGCTTGTTCGGCACTCATCTTCTCTCGCGTTTCGATATGGACAGCTTCCGAGTGACCATAAAAGACGGGCACGCGCACGGTCGTCGGGTTCACCTGAATGGCATCGTCGGCGAGAATTTTCCGCGTTTCCCAGACCATTTTCATTTCTTCCTTGGTGTAACCGTTGTCCAGAAACACGTCGATATGCGGGAGCGCGTTGAAGGCGATCTGCTTCGGATAGATCAATGGCTTGATCGGTTTGCCGGTCAGCAGATCCGATGATTGCTGAGCGAGCTCTTCAATGGCCTTTTTACCGGTTCCCGATACCGCCTGATAAGTACAGACATTGATGCGCTCGATGCCAACCGCATCGTAGAGTGGCTTTAGCGCTACCACCATCTGGATCGTCGAGCAGTTTGGATTGGCGATAACGCCGCGGTTGTTATACATCGAGAGCGCTTGCGGATTGACTTCCGGCACGATGAGTGGAATATCGTCCTCGTACCGAAAACACGATGTATTATCTATCACTACGCAACCCGCAGCCGCCGCCTTGGGCGCGTACTGCGCGGAAACCGTTGCGCCGGCCGAGAACAATCCGATCCGAACGTTGCCGAAGTCGAAATCAGCCGCGTCCACAACAGACAGGGTGCGACCTTTGAACTCAATGCGCTTGCCCGCTGACCGGCTGCTCGCCAGCGCATACACTTCACCGACCGGGAAATTCCGCTCCTCCAGTATCGACAGCATGGTTTCACCTACCACTCCGGTGGCGCCCAACACGGCAACGTCGTATGTCTTGCTCATCCTAGCAACCTGCAAACCAATGAAAACTAATGAATGGAAGCCCGCAACGCGTCGACTATCGCGCTCCCCATTTCTGAAGTGCCTACCTTTGCCGTACCTTCGGAATGAATATCCGCTGTGCGATAGCCTGCGTCCAGGGCGGATGTCACCGCTCGCTCCACATAGCAGGCTGATTCGGCATCGCCGAAGCTGTAGCGGAACAACATGGCCAGCGACAAGATCGTCGCTAGCGGATTGGCAATGCCTTTGCCGGCGATGTCCGGTGCCGAGCCGTGGATCGGCTCATACATGCCCTTGTTGTCTTTATCCAGCGAAGCCGAAGGCAACATGCCGATGGAGCCGGTCAGCATGGCCGCGCAGTCCGATAGAATATCGCCGAACAGGTTATCGGTCAGCAACACGTCGAACTGCTTGGGACAGCGCACCAGCTGCATAGCGGCGTTATCGACGTACAGATGTTTGAGTTCGACGTCGGCATACTCTTTGGCGACCTCGGTCACGACGTTCCGCCACAGCTCGGTGCATTCCAGTACGTTGGCCTTGTCCACCGAACAAAGCTTATGCTCTCGTTTCTGCGCGATCCGAAAGGCGCTCTGCGCGATCCGGCGAATTTCGGATTCACTATAAACCAGGGTGTTGAAGCCTTCCCGTTCGCCGCTTTGATTCACGCGGACACCGCGCGGCCTGCCGAAATAAATCCCGCCAGTCAGTTCGCGCACGATCATGATATCAAGCCCGGAGACGATATCTGGCTTCAAGGTCGAGGCATCGACCAGGTGAGGGTATAAAATCGCGGGCCTCAAATTGGCGAACAGATTTAACTCCGCGCGTAGACCGAGCAGCGCTCGTTCGGGTCGCGCGGCATAATCGAGCGGTTCCCATTTAGGGCCGCCGACCGCACCGAGCAGGATGGCATCGGATTGTTGCGCCAATTTTAGCGTCTGCGCCGGAAGCGGGGTGCCCATCGCATCATAGGCGGCGCCGCCGATCAAAGCCTGTTCGATTTCTATCGGCAACCCGCACTCGGCCTTCAAGCAGTCAAGTACCTTCAACGCTTCGGCAATAATTTCAGGACCGATGCCGTCACCGGCCAGCACGGCGATCTTTTTCATCATCTCGGGAAATCACTTAACTCGTGCTGGAATAGCCACGGTGCGTCTTGGGCCCGCCGCCTTTCATAGGCGGAAATCGCGTCGGCCTGCCGCAGAGTCAAGTCGATGTCGTCCAGTCCGTTCAGCAAGCGGAATTTTCTGGACGCATCCAGCGCAAAAGGAATTTTCTCGCCATACGGCGTAGTGATCGTCTGGGTTTCCAGGTCTACTTCAAGCCGATAGCCCGGACCGACCTGGTTGAACAGAGCGCTTACCTGCGCATTGTCCAGAGCGATCGGGAGCAGACCGTTTTTCAAACAGTTCGCATAAAAAATATCGGCAAAACTCGGAGCGATAATGACCCGGAAGCCGTAATCGCTCAGCGCCCACGGCGCGTGTTCGCGAGAGGAGCCACAACCGAAATTCTCGCCCGCAAGCAGGATCTGCGCGCCATGATAACAAGGCTGGTTCAGCACAAAATCACGGTTCAATGGACGGCTCGCGCAGTCCATATCAGGTTCGCCGCGATTAAGATAGCGCCATTCGTCGAATAGATAGGGACCGAATCCGGTACGGCGAATAGACTTCAAGAACTGTTTCGGAATAATGGCATCGGTATCCACATTGGCGCGGCGTAAAGGCGCGACACGTGCCGTAATTCGTCTGAATGGTTTCATCCTCAAATGCTTCTGACATCGACAAAATGACCATGAATCGCTGCGGCGGCGGCCATCGCAGGACTGACCAGATGAGTACGCCCGCCGTAACCCTGGCGGCCTTCAAAATTGCGATTGGACGTCGAGGCGCAGCGTTCGCCCGCTTCCAGACGATCGGCATTCATGGCAAGGCACATGGAGCAGCCGGGTTCACGCCATTCGAATCCTGCCTCGATAAAGACCTGATCCAGGCCTTCCTGCTCGGCCTGTCGCTTGACCGGGCCGGACCCGGGAACGACCAAGGCTTGTTTGATATTTTTGGCGAGCGTCTTCCCGCGGACGATGGCCGCCGCATCGCGCAGGTCCTCGATCCGAGAATTGGTGCAGGAACCGATGAAGATCTTGTCGAGATAGATCCTCGTGATCGGCGTGCCGGGGTGAACATCCATATACTGCAGGGCGCGCTTTGCGCCTTCCCGTTTGACGACATCCGCTTCATCAGCGGGGTCCGGCACGACGGCGTCCACGGCAACCACCATTTCCGGCGACGTTCCCCAGGTAACCTGCGGTTTGATGCTGCTGGCATCGATCGCTACCACTTTATCGAATACGGCATCCTCATCACTTACGAGCTGTTTCCAGGCTGCCACCGCTTGCTCCCATAGTTGCTCGCCTTGGGGTGCGAACGGGCGGCCTTTGACATAGGCCAACGTGGTTTCATCGACTGCGATCAACCCTGCTCGGGCGCCTGCCTCAATCGCCATGTTGCATACCGTCATGCGGCCTTCCATCGACAAGGCGCGAATCGCCGAGCCGGCGAATTCGATGGTATGGCCCGTGCCGCCCGCCGTGCCGATGCGACCGATAATGGCAAGGACGATATCCTTGGCCGTCACCCCTCGGCCGACATCGCCTTCGACCTTGATCAGCATATTGCCGGCTTTTCTCTGCACCAGGCATTGTGTCGCCAACACATGCTCGACTTCTGAAGTGCCGATGCCGAAGGCTAGCGCACCGAACGCGCCATGGGTTGAGGTATGCGAATCGCCGCAGACGACCGTCATGCCGGGCAATGTCGCACCCTGTTCAGGACCGATGACGTGAACGATGCCCTGCTGCGGATCGGACATGGCGAATTCCTTGATGCCGAACTCGGCGCAGTTGCGATCCAAAGTTTCCACCTGCAGGCGGGACACCGGGTCGTCGATTCCGCGAAATCGTTCCGTGGTTGGCACATTATGGTCGGCCACCGCCAGGTTGGCCGCAACCCGCCACGGCTTTCTGCCCGCAAGACGCAGGCCCTCGAACGCCTGCGGTGAGGTGACCTCATGCAGTAGGTGCCGATCGATATAAAGCAAGCAGGAACCGTCGGCTGCACGGGAAATCAGATGCTCATCCCAGAGCTTGTCGTACAAGGTTTTAGGAGACATGGCGGCTACCGGAAAACCGCTCGTTGCGGCATTTAAATCAATAGGAAATGGCAGTGAAATCATTGTATTCCTTCACACGCCGGCGCTCAACCAGGCGGGCGGCATGGAAGCGGCGCGGATGCTGAAGAGTTGAGCCGAAGCGGCCTAGTTTCGGTCCAGCAGCGCAAAGATCTCATCCCTGATTTTTTCAACGTCACCCACGCCTCCGAGCGAAGAAAACTTCACTAAGCCACGGTCGGCCTGGTTCTTGTAGTAGCGGACCAAAGGCTCGGTCTGTTCGTGATAAACCTGAAGGCGCTTGCGTACGGTCGGTTCTTTGTCATCTTCACGCTGGATCAGGGGTTCGCCCGTTTCATCATCTTTTCCCGGCTGCCTAGGGGGTTTAAAGAGGATGTGGTAGACCCGTCCGGACGCCGGATGAACGCGGCGACCGCTCAGCCGTCGAACGATTTCTTCATCGTCCACCACGATCTCGACGATGTGATCGAGCGCGATTCCCATGGCGGCCAAGCCGTCCGCTTGCGGAATCGTTCGCGGAAATCCATCCAGCAGAAAACCTTGTCGGCAGTCCTCCCGACTGATGCGTTCCTCCATTAACCGGAGGATGATCTCATCGGATACCAAGCCGCCTGATTGCATAATTTTTTTTGCTTCAAGACCCAGCGGCGTCCCTTCCCTGACTGCCGCGCGCAGCATATCGCCAGTGGAAAGCTGTGGAATGCGGTATCTTTGGGTAATAAATTGGGCCTGCGTCCCCTTCCCCGATCCGGGGCTACCCAGCAGAATCACTCGCATTATTATTTTCTCCGCCTACGTCAGAAAATCAAGTTTGCCACAAAAACCGCCAAGGTGACACTTCCGCACGGCAGGATCAGGCGAACGGGGAGTAGTGGCGCCAGCGGCTCTCGACCGCCAGGGGCCGGCGCGAAACTGGGTTAATTCAGCGCCTTTTGCACAACTGCCTGGACTTCAGGCGGAAACTTCAGTGCAAGCGCGAATTGATGGGCCTTTGTGGACATTTTTCGCCACGTCTTCTGAACGATGGCGATTAGCTTCTCTTCCGGATGATGTTTCGCAAAATCGGCGAACTGAAATTCCAGGAAAACCAAACACGCCGAGTCCTCCACGAGTTGCACCTCCGGGTCGCGAGCCATGCCTTTCTTCATGACGATAGCGGCGACTTTCTCGATCGCTTCTCCCGCATAGCCCGCCTTGAGGAGTATTTCGCGCATTTTCTCGGCATGAAACCGATACATGTGACTACGCCATCTGAGATAACCTTCACGCGTATTCGGATAACGGTCTCTCGGTACCATCCACCGGCATATATGCTGGCCTCGTGCCGCCAGCCGAAGCTCTTCAGAGGCATCCGGAGCAAGCCGCTCCAGCCATCCTGACATTTGCTCGGCGTACACAAGGGCTTGTTGCTTGGGATCTCGGCTATTTGCTTGATCGATGAGTTCGATCGCGCGCAGGAATCTCTGTTTATTCATGGCCGGCTTGAGCATTTTCAGGACCAGTGTAGCGGCATGAAGGCATTGTGGGAAGTAGCCCCGGCATGCGGTCGCCGCCAAAGGGTCGAGGACCTCGCCGATTCTGCGCCCACGCCGTTCCAGCGTGCTTTCTTCGACCCGGTGGAAGGGAACCTAGAGGTTGGCGAAAGCCCTTGCGATCGCATTGTGCTCGGGGCGGTACGGCGGGAGGTAGAGGATGGGCTTCACGCGCCTAGAAAGGCTCGCGGCGTCCCGCGACCTTTAACGCACAAGGTCCAGGTGCGCGTTTCCTTGGCCGGTCGCCAGCTTGGAGAGGCGGCGTTGTCATTCATCGAAACCTTCGGCGGTGAGTCGGCCGGAAATTCTGTTTAAATGCCTTTGCGCGTCATCTCGCCACTCCGCTCAAGCGGAGCAAACCCGCGCCGTAAGGTTCTCTCGGTAAAGGTGCAGGGAATCAGGAATTGCAGCAAATAGTCCGCCCCACCGGCCTTGCTGCCTAGTCCGCTGAGCTTGAATCCGCCGAATGGCTGTCGGTCGACCAGGGCACCGGTGATTTTGCGGTTTACATAGAGGTTGCCAACCTCAAATTCCCGCCTGACTTTTTCGATGTTCGCCGGGCTCCGCGAGTAGAGACCCCCGGTCAAGGCGTAATCGGTCCCGTTGGCTATTCGCAGGGCTTCATCGAGATTGCGCGCCTCTAGCACGGCCAGCACCGGACCGAATATCTCATCCTGGGCCAGCGGCGAGTCGGGCGGCACGCGGCTGAAAATCGCAGGGCCGACAAAATAGCCCGTGTCCAGCCCGGAACAAGCGACCTGCAGCGCGAGTTGTGCATGGTTTTTGCCCGCTTCGATGGCTTTCTGAATGCGTTCCCGAGCCGAGCGTTCGATCACCGGACCCATGAACATGCCGGGATCCGCCGGATCGCCGATCTTCAGGCTCGCCGTCGCCTCCACCAGCCGGTGGAGCAATTGATCGTAGTGATTGCCCACCACGATGACCCTGGAACAGGCGCTGCATTTCTGACCCTGATAGCCGAATGCCGAGTGTACGATGCCCGTGATCGCTTCATCCGGATCGGCGTCACTGTCCACGATGATGGCGTTCTTGCCGCCCATTTCGGCGATCACGTGCTTGACCTGGCGTTGGCCGGGAGCCACTGTCGCCGCCTGGCGGACAATGTGCAGGCCGACCTCCCGCGAGCCGGTAAAGGCGATGAAGTCAATTCCGGGATGGCGCACCAGGTAATCACCGACCGAAGCCCCCGACCCGGGCAGGAATTGCACGACGCCGGGCGGCAACCCGGCCTGCTGCAACAACTTGGCGAAGCAGGCGGCGATCACCGGCGTTTGCGAGGAGGGTTTCAGCAGCGTGGTATTGCCCGTCACGATCGCGGCGGACAGCATGCCGACGAGAATGGCGAGCGGAAAATTCCACGGCGGCAGAACGATGCCGACGCCGCGCGCTCGATACCACAGCCAATTATCTTCGCCGGCGACGTGGCGGCTCTGTGGTCGCCCGAGGTTGAGCGCTAGACGGGCGTAGTATTCCAGATAGTCGATGGCTTCGGTGACGTTGGCATCGGCTTCGCCCCAGGTTTTACCCGCCTCGAAGATTTCCAGCGCGGCAAATTCGGCGCGTTGCTGGCGCAACCGATCGGCGACTTTCAGCAAGATTCTGGCGCGCTCCTCCCAAGCCGTATTCGACCACGTTTTGAAGGCCGCCGCCGCGCCCCCGACCGCGGCATCGGCGAGCTGCCGATCGGCCGCGGCGACGACGCCGACGACGACGTCGGGCCGTGCCGGATTGATCGACGTGATATATGTGCCGGTGTCGATCTCCCGGCCGTCGACGATGATAGGATAGCGTCCGCCCAGCCTCTTTTCGACCCGGGCAATGGCTTCTGCGAACGCTTGGCGCTCCCCATCAT